>NZ_JAMPPJ010000022.1:0-21259 GCF_028481025.1 Providencia sp. PROV150
CACGGTGATGAATTATATTGCTTGAGTCAAAGTAGCCGAGTAACAACTCACCTCTTTTTTGGCTTTAAAGGGGATAGGGTGGTAAGTAGGGTAGGGGAAAAACTCAATTCCCTGTATTTAAATGATGAATGCGATTAATAAATATAAAGTAGTAAGTAACAACTCACTTGTTGAAAGGGCGGTGGCTGTTGGCGATGGTGGGATAACAGGGGGTAGGAGAAGCAATGGAGGGGGAGCGGTTGTATTGGTGTGCTGAATGGATATTGTGAATGCAAAGTAGTGAGTAACAACTTCGGTTTAATATTTTAATTGAATTCAAATCGTCATCATAATTTGGAAGCCAGTATAGCAACTAGAATAAGAGCCCAATCAAATAACAGTATCTTAGATATTATTCACAGAATAATTACTAATAGCTTATGGCAAATAAAAGTAGTAATCACTAATACAATATATTGAAGATAAGAAGGTTAATAGCTGTATATAATTATTAGAAATAAACTATAAGTTACAGTGCTTGAAATTATTTCATTTAACCTTGAAAGGCTCGACAAGACGGATAACATTAGTTAGATTATTTAGCATTCTAGAAGTCTAAACGTATAAACAGATAAAAGGGGGGATGAATGATGCCTATTCGTTTACCAGATGAACTACCGGCAGTTAATTTCTTGAGAGAAGAAAATGTTTTTGTTATGACAACAACAAGAGCAAGTCATCAAGAGATCCGTCCCTTGAAAGTATTAATACTCAATTTGATGCCGAAAAAGATAGAAACTGAAAACCAGTTTCTGCGTTTGCTGTCGAACACACCATTACAGGTTGATATTCAACTATTACGAATTGACCAGCGAGAATCAAAGAATACCCCAACGGAGCACTTAAATACCTTTTATTGTGATTTTGAAGATATACAGGATCAAAACTTTGATGGCTTAATTGTAACGGGAGCTCCGTTAGGTCTGGTTGAGTTTAATGACGTATTATACTGGCAACAAATAGAAAGGGTGATAGCTTGGGCGAAACAACATGTGACATCAACCCTTTTCGTTTGTTGGGCTGTACAAGCGGCTTTAAAGGTATTGTATGACTTACCAAAATGGACTAGAGAAGAAAAACTATCTGGTATTTATCAGCATGATACGTTAGAGCCGTATGCTTTACTCACTAGGGGGTTTGATGGATCATTTTATGCACCTCACTCTCGTTACGCTGATTTTCCGGAAGACCTTATTCGCCAGCACACTGATCTAGAGATTTTAGCAAGTTCACAGGAGGCTGGTGCTTATTTATTTGGGTCAAAAGATAAACGCTTAGCATTTGTGACAGGCCATCCCGAATATGATGGGGACACTCTTGCACAAGAATATTGGCGTGATCTAGATGCTGGAATTTCTCCTCAGATCCCATGCAATTATTTTAAAAATGATGATCCCAACAACCCTCCGCTCGTGAGTTGGCGTAGTCATGGGCACTTGTTGTTCTCAAATTGGTTGAATTATTATGTGTATCAGATCACACCTTTTGATCTTACGAATATGGAACCAACGTTAGATTAAAAAAAGAAATATAAATTTAAAAATTATAATAAAATAAGTATTTTTACTGGTTATACTAGTTAAAGTTAGGCTTATATAGTAAAAGTGGTACCACAGTTAGTCTGAAAGCAGCTATTTATTAGCTGCTTTTTTTGTTTTCAAAGAAAAATTTTAAAAATACAGTTTTCTATAATTAGTTGATTTAACGACTATTTAACATTTTTGACTAGTTAAAGGAATGGTTAATCAATTTGGAAACTTGTTTAAAATTCATTTTTATCAATGAGATATTTTACTTTTTAGATAAAATGGAAATCGTTTTTGATTTATTTCTGTTTTGATCTTATGCTTATTTCATAGTCAACGATGAATGAGGGTTTGGTCGATGGAGCAGCAATTATCTATATCGGAATTAACATTCACAAAGAATATTGAACAGTTTGAAAGACAAGTGTTAAATATTGATTCTATTGCATTTCTTTCTAAACTAGTTGAAGAGTTTCTTCCTCGCCGAGAAAAATTATTAAAAGATAGAGAGGTCAGACAGCAAAAGATAGATGCTGGTTCTTTACCTAACTTTATTTCAGAATTTGATTCCATAAAAAAATCAGATTGGAAAATTCAAAGCATCCCTGAAGATTTACAAGATCGCCGTGTCGAAATTACGGGTCCGGTTGAACGTAAAATGGTTATTAATGCCTTAAATGCCAATGTAAAAGTATTTATGGCAGATTTTGAAGATTCCCTTTCACCTTCATGGGAAAAATTGATCGATGGCCAAATCAATTTAAGGGATGCGATCCGCGGTGATATTTCTTATACCAACGAAAATGGAAAGGTTTACCAATTAAAATCAAATCCAGCAGTTTTGATTGCTCGTGTTCGTGGTCTTCATTTAGATGAAAAACATGTTTTATCAGGAAGTAAGCCTATTCCTGGAGGCCTGTTTGATTTCGCTATTTACTTTTTTAATAACTATCAAGCGTTATTAGAAAAAGGGAGTGGTCCTTACTTTTATATCCCAAAACTTGAGTCTTGTCAGGAAGCAAAATGGTGGAGCGATGTTTTTAGTCTGGCTGAAGACTCCGTGGGTATACCTCGGGGCACGATCAAAGCAACTGTACTGATCGAAACATTACCTGCTGTATTCCAAATGGATGAAATCTTATATCACATGCGTCACCACATTGTGGGGCTGAATTGTGGGCGTTGGGACTACATATTTAGTTATATCAAAACATTGAAAGAGCATGCTGACCGAGTATTGCCAGACCGCCAAGTTGTCACAATGACACAATCATTTTTAAGTGCCTATTCGCGCTTATTAATTAAAACGTGCCACCGTCGTGGAGCATTTGCGATGGGGGGAATGTCTGCTTTTATACCGAGCAAGGACCCTCAAGAAAATGAAACTATTCTAGCGAAAGTAAAAGCAGACAAAGAACTAGAAGCGAGAAATGGCCATGATGGCTCTTGGATTGCGCACCCAGGTTTAGCGGATACCGTTATGAACGTGTTTAATCAAGCACTTGGTGAGCGCCAAAACCAGTTACATGTATCTCGTGATTTCGATGAAGAAATTACAGCTGACCAGTTATTAGAACCTTGTGCCGGTGAGCGAACTGAAGCGGGGATGCGGGCTAATATTCGCGTTGCTGTGCAATATATTGAAGCATGGATTTCAGGGAATGGTTGTGTACCTATCTATGGTTTGATGGAGGATGCTGCGACAGCAGAAATTTCACGCACTTCAATTTGGCAGTGGATCCGCCACGGTAAAACCTTGTCCACCGGTGAAAAAGTCACTAAGGCATTATTTGAAGAAATGTTAGATGAAGAGTTACAGGTTATCCAAAAAGAACTTGGTGATAAGCGTTTTCAAAGTGGCCGTTTCCGTGAGGCTGCAGAACTGATGAGGCGGATTACTACACAGGATGAGCTTATAGAATTCTTAACTATCCCTGGATACCAATTATTAGATTAATTATCGTGAATAAAAAATTCGATAAACCCTACATATTCTTATAAAGGAAGTGGATCATGACAACATCGCGCTTAGAACAAATTGCCCAATTAGAAAATGAATGGAAACAACCACGTTGGAAAGGTATTACTCGCCCATATACAGCGGAAGAAGTGGTGAAATTGCGTGGTTCTGTGCATATCGAACACTCTTTAGCACGTAAAGGTGCAGAACGCTTTTGGGATCAATTACATGGTGGTTCAAAGAAAGGTTATGTAAATGCACTGGGAGCCTTAACGGGTGGGCAAGCGCTACAACAAGCGAAAGCCGGTATTGAAGCTATTTATTTATCAGGTTGGCAGGTAGCTGCGGACGCAAATACATCATCGAGTATGTACCCGGACCAATCACTTTACCCTGTCGATTCAGTACCATCGGTAGTTAAGAAAATTAATAATACATTCCGTCGGGCAGATCAAATTCAGTGGGCGAATGGTATTGGCCCTGACAATAAAGAGTATATTGATTATTTTTTACCTATTATCGCGGATGCGGAAGCGGGTTTTGGTGGCGTATTAAATGCCTTCGAACTCATGAAAAATATGATAGAAGCTGGAGCAGCTGCGGTTCATTTTGAAGACCAATTAGCCGCGGTTAAAAAATGTGGCCATATGGGGGGGAAAGTTCTTGTGCCTACCCAAGAGGCGATTCAAAAACTGGTTGCTGCTCGTTTAGCGGCGGATGTTTCAGGTGTGCCAACTATTTTAGTTGCTAGAACCGATGCTGATGCAGCAGATCTTCTAACATCGGACTGTGATGCCTATGATGCGGCATTTGTTACTGGGGAACGCACTTCTGAAGGTTTTTTCCGAACCAAAGCAGGAATTGAGCAAGCAATTAGTCGTGGGTTAGCTTATGCACCTTACGCAGACCTTGTTTGGTGTGAAACGTCAAAACCTGACCTTGAAGCGGCAAGACAGTTTGCTGAAGCTATTCATGCTAAATTCCCTGGTAAATTATTAGCTTACAATTGCTCTCCTTCATTTAATTGGAAAAAGAATTTAGATGACAGCACGATCGCACGATTCCAAGATGAGCTTTCAGCAATGGGGTACCGCTTCCAATTCATTACGTTAGCAGGTATTCACAGTATGTGGTTCAACATGTTTGACTTAGCTCATTCCTATGCACAAGGTGAAGGCATGAAGCATTATGTTGAAAAAGTCCAAGAGTGTGAGTTTGCTGCAATTAATAAAGGTTATACTTTCTCTTCGCATCAACAGGAGGTAGGAACAGGCTATTTTGATAAAGTGACAACAGTTATTCAAGGTGGCACTTCATCAGTGACAGCATTAACTGGCTCGACTGAAGAAGAGCAATTCTAGTCAGATTATTTCCCTTTCAATCGGTGTTTCTGTTGGTTAGCTGTATCTGTTAATTTTTCAGGCACGTTTAGTGCCTGTTTTTTATTCAAAATAAGTCTGTATTCTTATAGGAGTGGTTATGATATTGACGACAGAACAGATAATAGCTCAGACCATTTTACAGGGTTTTGATGCTCAATATGGTCGTTTCCTTGAGATAACCTCAGGTGCACAAGAAAGGTTTGAGCAGGCAGATTGGCATGCAATTCAGCATGCGATGAAAAGAAGAATTCAGCTGTATGATCACCATGTTGGTTTAGTTGTCGCTCAGCTACAGTTTATGGGGCTAGTTCAATCTTTAACACCCGATAAACTGGCTCAAATAAAAAATGTTTATAAAACCTTATTACCGGATTATCCAAGGTTTGAAATAGCAGAAAGCTTCTTTAATTCAGTTTACTGCCGGTTATTTCAGCATCGGGAGCTTACACAAGATAACTTATTTATTTTTACATCCCAGCCTGCAAGGCGTTTTTCTGTTTCTCCTAGGCCACTAGCTCGCGAATACTTTGTTAATAATAATTTAGAGGGGTTATTGCTAACAATATTAAGTGGGTTACCACTAAGGCTAAAGTGGCGTAATTTGGATTTAGATATTCATTGTATTATCAATGTATTGAAAACAAAATTTCCTGATATTGAAACCCAAAAAGTCAGTTTTCATATTGCAAATGAGTTATTTTACCGTAATAAGGCAGCTTGGCTAGTTGGTAAAATTTATATTAATGATGAGGTTCACCCATTCTTACTTCCTATTCACCATGATGATTGTCAGCGCATTTATATTGATGCGTGTTTAACTGAGTTTGATGAAGCCAGTATTGTATTTGGTTTTGCTCGGTCCTATTTTATGGTGTATGCCCCTTTTCCAGCAGCACTGGTTTTTTGGTTGAGGGAGATCTTACCCAGTAAGTCAATTGCTGAATTATATATGGCAATTGGTTGTCAAAAGCATGGAAAAACAGAGTATTACAGAGAATATCTCGCCTATATTAATTTTTCACGAGAGCAATTTACCGTTGCACCAGGTGTTAAAGGAATGGTGATGTTGGTCTTTACGTCCCCTTCTTTCGATCGTGTTTTTAAAATTATTAAGGATCAATTTGCGCCACAAAAGCAAGTAACACGAGAACGAGTTTTAGAATGCTATCGTTTGGTTAAAGAGCACGATAGAGTTGGCCGTATGGCTGACACCCAAGAGTTTGAAAATTTTGTGATTAGTAAGTCTTCCATCAGCGATGAGTTAATGGTGGAATTATTGAAAGAGGTTCCATCTCAAATTGAAGATTTAGGCGATAACATATTGATTCGTCATTTGTACATGGAAAGAAAGATGATCCCATTGAATATTTATATGGATAATGCCACTGACGCGCAATTACATAATGCATTAAATGAATATGGCTGGGCGATTAAACAGTTAGCGGCTGCGAATATTTTCCCCGGAGATATGTTGTTTAAAAATTTTGGAGTAACGCGGCATGGCCGTGTTGTTTTTTATGATTATGATGAAATCTGTTATATGACAGAGGTGAATTTTCGTAAAATTCCTGAGCCATTATACCCTGAGCAAGAATTATCTAGTGAGCCATGGTATAGCATTGGTGAGCAAGATGTTTTCCCTGAAGAGTTTGCTTCTTTTATTTGCCAAAATGAGAAAATTCGTCATTACTTGCAACAATATCATGCAGATTTATTTTCTGCAGATTATTGGCAAAAGTTACAAAATAGAATTTTGGCGGGGCACGTAGAAGATGTTTATGCCTATCGTGAGGAATTACGTTTTTGCCATAAATTCAGTGAGGTTGCATAACTATAATACGCAACTAATGGGAATAGTCGCGTATTAATTAAAGGCAATTAAAAACGACTCAGCAAGCATTGAGTCGTTTTTCGGGAATGCTATTTTTTTGCGCCTTGTACAGCTTCTTGAGCAAGTTGGGTAATTTTTTCATAATTGCCTGAATTCAAAGCCTCTTCAGGCACTAACCAAGAACCACCAATACACAGAACACTATCTAATTCTAAATAGTTAAGGTAATTATCTAGCGATATTCCACCGGTTGGGCAAAATTTGACTTGTGAGAAAGGGCCCGCAATGGCTTTTAGCGCCTTAACGCCACCATTGGCTTCCGCTGGGAAAAATTTGAACTCTTTCAGGCCATATTGCATACCAAGCATAAGTTCAGAAACAGTTGAAATTCCAGGGATTAAAGGAATATCTCCTTTGGTTGCTGCATTGAGTAATTCATCTGTCAAACCGGGACTAATTGCGAATTGTGCTCCAGCTTCAGTAACTTCAGCGAGTTGTTTTGCATTAATAACAGTACCTGCGCCAATAATAGCCTCAGGTACTTCTTTTGCAATGAGGCGAATAGCATCGATAGCACACTCCGTACGTAAAGTGACTTCTAACACTCTAATGCCACCTTTGACTAATGCTTTTGCAAGAGGAACCGCTTGTTCTAATTTTTTGATAACAATAACAGGGACGACAGGGCCTTGTTTTAATACGCTTTCAGCGGTCATTTTCCAATTATTCATTTTCTATTCCTATTCAATGAAAATAGATTAAAAATCAATACTACAAGCACCTTCTTCGGCACCTGATAAATGTCTTCTTAATGCACCGAAAAGCTCCCTTCCACAACCACTACGCTCAGCAGTTAAATCAGCCTCGAAGGGTTGGCGTTTATTGAGTTCTTCTTCATCAACTAGTAATTGTAATTCTCCAGTCAATGCATTTACCCTAATGATATCGCCATTTTTTACTTTTGCTAACAACCCACCATTATAAGCTTCAGGGGTGACATGAATTGCAGATGGTACTTTACCGGATGCTCCGGATAAGCGGCCATCAGTAACTAACGCGACTTTGTAGCCTTTATCCATAAGTACACCAAGAGGAGGCATGAGTTTATGAAGTTCAGGCATGCCATTCGCGGATGGCCCTTGGAAGCGGACAACAATAATACAATCTTTATTAAGCTCACCTGCTTCAAAGTGTGATGCAATCTCATTTTGGTTGTTAAATACGACTGCTGGAGCTTCAATAACTTGATTTTCTTCAGGAACCGCTGATGTTTTCATCACGGCACGCCCTAAGTTACCAGAAAGTAATTTTGTGCCCCCATGAGGTGAGAATGGGTGTTCTATTTCAGCGATAACATCAGGATTAAACGAGGATTTAGGGCCTTCTCGCCATTCAAGTTGGCCATTATTTAGCCAAGGTTCCATGGTATAACGTTCCAGCCCGAATCCTGCTACGGTATGGACATCGTTATATAATAAACCTTTTTGTAATAGCTGGTGGATAAGCAAAGCTACGCCACCTGCGGCTTGGAATTGGTTGATATCCGCTTGGCCATTAGGATAGATACGGCAAATAAGTGGAACAATAGCTGAAATATCGGAAAAATCATCCCAATTGATAATGATCCCTGCGGCTCTTGCTATAGCAACAAGATGCATGGTTAAGTTAGTTGAGCCTCCCGTCGCGAGCAATGCGACGATACCGTTGACAATAACTTTTTCGTTAACCAGTTGACCGATAGGTAAGTACTGGCCCGATTGTTCAGTTAAACGCGTAATTTGTCGTGCGGCAGCCTCTGTTAATGCATCCCGTAGTGGAGAGTCAGGTGGTACAAATGACGCACCGGGTAGATGTAACCCCATGACCTCCATCATCATTTGATTCGAGTTGGCAGTACCGTAAAAAGTACAGGTGCCGATCCCATGGTAAGAGGCGGCTTCGGCTTCTAATAAAGCGAGTCGATCAACTTTGCCTTCAGCATACAGCTGGCGAATACGAACCTTTTCTTTATTTGGTAAGCCTGTTGCCATTGGACCTGCTGGGACAAATATTGCAGGAAGGTGACCAAATGAAAGTGCGCCAAGCATTAAGCCTGGAACAATTTTGTCGCAAATACCTAAATAGAGCGCACCATCAAACATATTATGGGATAGGCCAATGGCAGTTGACATGGCAATAACATCTCGGCTTAGCATCGATAGTTCCATCCCATCTTGCCCTTGGGTTACGCCATCACACATTGCTGGGACACCCGCAGCGACTTGGCCAATTGAGCCAGCTTCTAATAATGCTTTTTTGAGTTGTTCAGGGTACTTGTCGTAGGGACGATGAGCAGAAAGCATATCATTGTAGGAATTGATGATTGCAATATCAGAGCGAGTCATGCTTTTAAGAATTTGTTTTTCTTCGCTTTGGCATGCTGCAAAGCCATGGGCAAGGTTACCGCAAGCGAGTGATGCTCGATGGACGGTCATACAACGAGCCTGCTCTATTTTTTTGAGATAAGCAGCTCGAGTTTTCAGTGAACGAGAAATGATACGTTGAGTGATGCGATCAAGTTCTTTATTGATCACTGAAGGATTTGTCTCTTTAGAGGTGGTCATGCTCATGATAATTGCTCCATAGTGCAGTAAAAAGATGAATCAAACTGCAAGTCAATTCGGGTTGTGCCTATCGTTATTTACTTGTGAACTATAGCATCAATGTTACCGGTAACATTGTTCAATGAAAGCTGAGGAGTTGCAATATAGAAAATGAACATTCGAAGCTATCTGTGATCTGAATCAAATTTATATTATGGTGTGGACAGGGTAGGAAATAGACAAATAAGCATGCTATAGTGGCTTAGTTGATGATTTTATCATCAAAATTCAATTAGATGATTGTCGAAGGTTAGGTTGTATTCATGAGAAGAGCGGCAGGATGTTAAGGCTAGTTATAGCTGCATTTATATTGTTATTGGCAAATTTTGTTAGGGCTGAGGTTATCTTAGCTTCGGGGTCATATAAAATTTTAACTGAAGTTTTTAATGAACAAACGGCAATGCAGTTACAGAATGCGTCACAAGCAGAAAAAATTGATGTATTGACCCGATATTTTTTAACTACACCTTACAATAAACAAACTTTGAATATGAGTCCGCTATCACCTGAAGAATTGGTGATTAATTTGAAAGAGATGGACTGTATGACATTCATAGAGTACATCGAGGCTTTTAAGCGTTCTAACAATTACGAGCAGTTTGTTTCAAATTTAATCAATATTCGTTATATCAACCAAAATATTACATTTAAACATCGGCGGCATTTTTTCTCTGATTGGGTGCAAGAACCTGAGGCAATTGTGGTAGATATTACTAGCGAAATAAGCCCACACTTTATTCGGGTAAATAAACAACTTAATTTGAAAAATTATAATCAGCGATATATATCAGGCTTGCCTGTTAAAAGTAGACTAATAAACTATATTCCAGTTAAATATGTGGATGATGATTTAGTATTGAGATTAAATGTAGGGGATTACATCGGCGTTTATTCAAAGGATAATGGGTTAGATGTAAGTCATGTGGGTGTTGTAATACGTAGAGGTAATAAAACAATATTTAGAAATGCCTCTTCACTACGTAGAAATCTTCAGGTTATTGATATCGAACTGAACGATTACTTAAAAGGGAAGGCCGGGATTGTTGTTTTTAGGCCGAAATCAGATTATTAGCCTGACTATAGAGAATATTATAATAATAAGATAAATTATTAATCTGTTTTTTGATATAAAAAAGGGAAAACACAATTTTTGCGTATGTAAAAATTTAACATATAGAGTGAAAATTATTTAATAATAAAAAACAGATAATTATTTTGATTGGTTACTAATTATTTCTAGTAACATTTAAAATGTAAAAGTATATTAAATTATCGATTTGATCAAAAAAACATATAGAAATGTAATTTAATTATAAAAATAAAAAAACTTTTATAAAGCAATGGATTACTTTACATATATTATTTTCCTCATTTTTTTTGTATATAAAAATGATGTTTGTCTATCAATCTTGTTATCTTTGATTGCTCATAACTATTTTAAATAGTTATGATTAATTTTATAATGAATAATACTAGCTAAATTATTTTTCTTATTTACATTTAGGAGATGGTTATGCATATAGCTAAAAAGAAAAATATTTATGCATTACTAGGTAATCATTTACGTAAGGCTAGAGTGAGTAAAGGGTTATCAGGAAATGAGCTGGGTTCGATTATTCATTTGAGCCAACAGCAAGTATCACGATATGAGTTAGGTATTAATAAGTTGAGTTTAGATAAACTAATTGAAATTGTAATTTTTTTAGATATTGATATTAATGAGATTACTAAAATCATTGCTAAGCAGGTTGAGTATGAAAAAATGAGTTAGCGATAACCTAAGTAAGATATTTTTTTATTTTATTTTTATAACATTTTATGAATAATTTACTCATTTAAAAATTCCTAGTATAAAAAATAGGTTATAACTTATATGTTATAGAGAATTAGACGATTAATTTTGCATAGTCATAGTACTCGAAAAAAATATGTCTATGGTAACTACTTAAAATTAAAAATTAAATTCTAGAAATAAGAATAATTAATTCAATATGTCTCTATTTTAAGGAGGGGGAGCTTATTAGTGATCATAATTATAATTTTTTCTGGTGCTTCTCTCTCTACTTTTTCCAATGTTCCCTACCATTTAATAGAAGGGGATGTTTTTCGTTAATAAGAAAACCTTTTTTGTTTCTAATATGAGCTAAAAAGGTTTTAACATGATGTATTTAAACATTTATTTCATTTTCTATTATCTATTTTTCTATAAAGAATAAGCATTGTGATGTTGTTGGTGCATGAAAATTGATAGTATTGCAGACGACACAATGCTTAAATAAAGCTTAATGAATAATAGAGTAAGGCTATGGTTTGATGTTCAAATATATAGGGATATTGTTTGCTTTTTTACTATTAGGCTGTTCGGTCTCGAACAAAGGTTACTATCTCGATAACCGTTACCCATCAAAAAATAGTAGTCAGCGCATTCAATATGTCATTATTCACTACACCGTTTCCGATGATGCGCGTTCCATAGCCACACTAACGCAAGGCAAAGTGAGCTCCCATTTTCTCATACCGAGTGTACCTGAAACTAAAAATGGCCAGCCTGTTGTATTACAACTCGTTCCCGAATCATTAAAAGCATGGCATGCAGGTGAAAGTTATTGGCTACAGCATAATGGTTTGAATGATATTTCTATTGGAATTGAAATCGTTAATGCAGGGGGACAAAAGGATGCTAAAGGAAAGCAACTGTGGGCTCCTTACAATGAAGCGCAAATTGTGGCATTGATACCTCTCATCCAAGATATTATGCAGCGCTATAGTATTCCCCCAGAAAATATTATTGGTCACAGTGATATCGCACCACTGCGCAAGCAGGACCCAGGCAAGGCATTTCCATGGCAACGTCTTGCTCAACATGGTATAGGGGCTTGGCCTGACCCAAAAACAGTCACTAAATTTCTGGCGGGGCGTAATGCCAATGAGCCCGCAAGCGTGTTACGCATTCAAAAAGCGCTTAATTTTTATGGATATTCAACAATCCCGCTATCAGGTAAGTTAGATCCACAGACGAAAAAAACATTGCGTGCTTTCCAATTGCATTTCCGACCGCGAGATATTGAAGGACAAGCGGACGCTGAAACAGAGGCTATCGCGTTGGCACTCATTGAAAAGTACCGTGATATGCAAAAATTTAAGTTATTTGAAAAGACTCTGAAGTTGCCTACTATTTCAACAAATCAGCAAGGTGATTAGAGGGCAGTAAAAAGCTTTGTAAGGTTAAGTGAAATACAGGTTGCTTTGTATTTCACTTTCACTGTTTAGCTAGCGGTTTGCGCCATATTCATGGCTTATTTCTTTTGCGGCTTTGATAACCATAGCGCCTAATTCAGTAATACGGTCGTCAGTGATACGTGATAATGGGCCTGAAATAGAAATGGCTGCGAAAGCTTCTTTGTGTTCATCATAAATACAAGCCCCAATACAGCGTAACCCTAATGCATGCTCTTCGTCATCATAAGAAAAACCTTGCTTTTTAGCCTGTTGTAAATTCTCTTTTAAAGCTGATGGGTTAGTTAATGTATAAGGCGTATAAGCATGTAAACCTTTACGGCTTAAAAGTGGAACCAGTTTGTCTTCTGGTAAGTTAGCAATGAATGCTTTGCCTGCCCCCGAGGCGTGTAATGGCAGTTTTCCACCGATTGGTGCTGACATTCTCATTAGCGCATTGCATTGTACTTGGTCAACAATGACGGCATCGTACTCTGTATGGTCTAGGATAGCTAAGTTGACAGTTTCCCCCGATTCATCCATTAAGCGGCGTAGTATTGGGTGGACGAGGGCTAACAAATTACGACTCTCTAAAAAGCTGCTACCAATGATAAAAGCATGAGAAGCAATAACCCATAGGCCTAAATCACCAGTTTGGCGAACAAAACCATGTTGTTCTAAAGTCATTAAAAGACGATGTGTTGTTGAGTTGGGTAAGCCAGCTTGCATCGCAAGGTCAGTGAGGGCAATTCCCCCTGTCGATTCGGAAATATATTCCAATAGTGTTAATCCACGACTTAATGATTGAACTTGTCCTGCTGCAGCTGCGCCACTCGCCGGCCCTTTTGCTTTTTTAAGTTTCTTAGTAATTGGTGCCGTTGCCATTAAGTCTCTCCTGACTGTCATTTAGCTTCTATTATGAACTATTTCACTTGAAAATACTCATCGGATCAGTGAAAAGTGTGCTCTTGTGCAACCTTGAAAAACTCTCATCATAACAGCGAATTTTCACGAGAGAAGTTGTGATAGGATGTTAAAGGTAAAAATTTGACTTATTTCTTAGTGTTCCATTTTAGGAGGGCAGTGCAGTGTCCGCAAAAGTTAATCAATTAGAACAAGAATTAAAAAAACGTATATTGGTATTAGATGGTGCAATGGGAACAATGATCCAACAACATAAGTTGTCGGAAGCCCAGTTTCGCGGAGAACGATTTGCGGATTGGCCGAGTGATTTAAAGGGAAATAATGATCTATTAGTCTTAACTCAGCCAGATATTATTCGAGATATCCATTCTCAATACTTTGAAGCGGGCGCGGATATTGTTGAAACCAATACTTTTAACTCAACATCCATTGCGATGGCTGATTATAAAATGGAATCACTTTCCGCTGAAATTAACGAGGTTGCTGCACGCCTTGCCCGTGAATGTGCTGATGAGTGGACACGTAAAACCCCTGACCAGCCGCGTTATGTTGCCGGAGTTTTAGGCCCGACAAACCGCACTGCTTCTATTTCTCCTGATGTTAATGATCCTGCTTATCGCAATATCACCTTTGATCAACTCGTTGAAGCCTACCGTGAATCTACCCGATATTTAGTAAAAGGTGGGGTAGATCTGATCATGATCGAAACCATTTTTGACACATTGAATGCGAAAGCCGCGATCTTTGCGGTAGAAACCGAACTGGAAGCTTTGGGTGTTTCTCTACCTATTATGATCTCGGGTACGATCACGGATGCTTCAGGCCGAACATTATCAGGGCAAACAACAGAAGCATTTTATAACTCATTGCGCCATGCGCAGCCGATATCATTTGGCTTGAACTGTGCATTAGGCCCGGATGAGCTGCGCCAGTATATTGCTGAATTATCAAGGATTGCGGAATGTTATGTCAGTGCGCACCCTAATGCAGGGCTACCGAATGCGTTTGGTGAATATGATCTTGATGCGCAAAATATGGCTGAACAAATTCATGAATGGGCAACCGCAGGGTTCTTAAATATTGTTGGTGGGTGCTGTGGAACGACGCCATTACATATCAAAAAAATGGCAGAAGCCGTAAAAGGCATCGCGCCACGTCAATTACCATCACTACCTGTTGAATGCCGTTTGTCAGGTTTAGAACCATTAAATATTGGCGAAAAATCATTATTTGTTAACGTTGGGGAAAGAACCAACGTGACGGGATCGGCAAAATTCAAGCGGCTGATTAAAGAAGAAAATTACCAAGAAGCCTTAGATGTGGCACGTCAGCAAGTTGAAAATGGTGCGCAAATCATCGACATCAATATGGATGAAGGGATGTTGGACTCCCACGCGGCGATGGTGCGTTTCTTGAATCTGATTGCTGGTGAGCCAGATATTGCTCGCGTGCCAATTATGATTGACTCCTCAAAATGGGAGGTGATCGAGGCGGGGCTTAAGTGCATACAAGGTAAGGGAATCGTCAATTCAATCTCAATGAAAGAGGGGGTTGAGGCATTTATTGAGCATGCTAAATTATTGCGCAAATATGGTGCTGCGGTGGTCGTCATGGCATTTGATGAAGTTGGCCAAGCAGATACACGTGAGCGGAAAATTGAAATTTGTCGCCGTGCTTATCAGATCCTTACCGAAGAGGTGGGCTTCCCTCCTGAAGACATTATTTTTGACCCAAATATTTTTGCCGTAGCCACAGGAATCGAAGAGCATAATAACTATGCCGTTGATTTTATTGAAGTCTGTAAGGACATTAAGGCTCAGTTACCTCATGCGATGATTTCTGGCGGGGTTTCCAACGTCTCCTTCTCATTTAGAGGAAACGACCCTGTACGTGAAGCAATTCATGCTGTTTTCCTGTATTACGCCATTCGTAATGGAATGGATATGGGGATCGTTAATGCGGGGCAGCTCGCTATCTATGATGACCTGCCTACTGAATTAAAAGATGCTGTTGAAGATGTGATTTTAAATCGCCGTGATGACAGTACAGAATGTTTGCTTGAACTGGCGGAAAAATACCGTGGAGCAGGGGCTGGAGAGCAGCAAGTTCAACAAGCGGAATGGCGTAGTTGGGAAGTTGAAAAGCGTCTTGAATACGCATTAGTGAAAGGCATTACCGAATTTATCATTGAAGATACTGAAGAAACACGCCAACGTGCTTCCAGCCCAATCGAAGTGATTGAAGGCCCCTTGATGAATGGTATGAATGTGGTTGGAGACTTATTTGGGGAAGGAAAAATGTTCTTACCTCAAGTGGTGAAATCTGCTCGGGTGATGAAACAGGCCGTAGCCTATTTAGAACCTTATATTCAAGAGCTTAAGCAGTCAGGTAGTAGTGCAGGAAAAATCTTACTCGCGACGGTAAAGGGCGATGTTCATGACATAGGCAAAAATATCGTTGGGGTTGTTCTGCAGTGTAATAACTATGAAATCATTGATTTAGGCGTGATGGTTCCGTGTGAAACTATTCTAAAAACAGCACGTGAAGAGAACGTCGATATTATTGGGTTATCCGGTTTGATCACGCCATCTCTTGATGAAATGGTGCACGTAGCTAAAGAGATGGAAAGACAAGGGTTTACCTTGCCATTACTGATTGGTGGGGCGACAACATCAAAAGCACACACTGCCGTGAAAATTGAGCCTAATTATAGTGGGCCAACGACTTACGTGCAAAATGCCTCTCGAACTGTGGGGGTTGTCGCAGCGCTATTGTCAGCAACACAAAAAGCAGATTTTGTTGCGCGCACTCGCCGTGAATATGAAACGGTTCGTCAGCAACATGGTCGTAGAAGGCCAAAAACACCGCCTGTGGCACTGGATGTGGCACGCGCTAATGCGGTTAATATTGATTGGCAACATTACCAACCACCTGTGCCAAAATTTCTTGGTATTCAAGAAGTCACCGCATCTATTTCAACGCTGAGAAACTATATTGATTGGACGCCATTTTTTATGACGTGGTCGCTGGCAGGTAAATACCCGCGGATCTTAGAGGATGAAGTGGTCGGTTCTGAAGCGCGTAAGCTATTGAAAGATGCTAATAATATGTTAGATAAGCTTGATAAAGAAAACTTATTAACGCCAAAAGGTATTTTTGGCTTATTCCCTGCAAACCGAGTTGGTGATGATATTGAAATTTATACCGATGAGTCGCGAAATCATGTGCAAGTCATGGGGCTGAATTTACGCCAACAAACTTTAAAAACTGAGTTTCCAAACTATTGTTTATCTGACTTTGTCGCGCCAAAGGACAGTGGTAAAGCCGATTATATTGGGGCTTTCGCAGTGACAGGGGGCTTAGAAGAAGACGCGCTTGCTGATGCATATGAACAACAGCATGATGACTATAATAAAATTATGGTTAAAGCGCTGGCGGATAGGCTAGCGGAGGCATTTGCTGAATATTTACACCAACAAGTCCGCATGCAATATTGGGGTTATGCAGACGATGAAAACTTGAGTAATGAAGAACTTATTCGCGAAAATTACCAAGGGATCCGCCCTGCACCGGGGTATCCGGCTTGCCCTGAGCATACAGAAAAGGCAAAAATTTGGCAGTTACTGGACGTGGAAACGCAAATTGGTATGCAACTCACCAGTTCCTATGCGATGTGGCCAGGGGCCTCGGTATCAGGCTGGTATTTTAGCCATCCTGAAAGTAAATATTTTGCGGTAGCCCAGCTACAAAAAGACCAAATTGAGGATTATGCAAAGCGCAAAGGGATGTCGGTGACGGAGTTGGAGCGTTGGCTAGCGCCAAACTTAGCTTATGACCCTGAAGATTAAAACAAGATCAATACATTGATTTTTCATGCATTCGGCACCATCTTATAGGTAATACATTAGAGGGGGCCAATGATGAGCTATGAATTTATTATTGAAGAAGAACTGCCACGCTCGGCAGTTTTTCCTTATCAGATCCAAAACAGTGCGGCGCCTGAAACGTTCATGATGAGCGAAGACGCGGTGAGCGCTATGATGAGTGTTTTACAGATCATGGATAAGCTTGATACCGATGATTCACTGGATGAGCACTGTTTTAATCAGATTTGGTTAAGAAGCGAGCTAACACCTGCAAGAGCAGAAGAAATTTACCTATTTTTAGAAGAAAATTTAGCAGTAGAACCCGTGCCTTCAGAGGATGAAATCGCGGCTTTTCATCAAGCCCAAATCGATGAAAATAAGCTGTTATCTCAAGAAAGCCCGAAAGACGGTATGGTACCCGTGCATAAATTTTCGACCAATGACGGTTGGTTGGTGACCACGAAAGAGTGTGAATGGATTGCGGAAGTGTTTTCACCAGAACTGGTGAGTGAAAACCACTTTGTCGTTTCTCAGATCTCTGAACTGTGTAAGATTAGCCACCGCACATTGGAAGCTCTGTTAATTGAATGGGGTAAATTTAATTTATTTGCCAGTAAACACGGCGGTTACCGCGTTAACTAAGTACTGCGGCTTATTTCGGAGACAAAAGTTTCAGCAAGAAGCTGGCGTCTCCTCCGTTTTCTTAATAATTCCTTTGTTATTCTACTTTTTCAGCCAACATCCCTTATGAATTTTTTATTGGAGTGATATGTTAATGACATAACGCCAATAAATAGGTCATGGTGATGAAATTACGTTCTTTTCTGTTAGTTCTCTATGTTAGCGGTATTTCCCTTGCGCAAGCTGGCAATATTGTTGAAGCACCTTCTACGAAAGATAAACCGAATACGCTACAGGCGCAGCCTAAAAGCATGCCTATTCCTGATGAATTCAAAGCAAAATTGAAGCTAGCGAATGCCGGAGATGAAGAGGCAATGGTGGATGTTGGGCTTGCTTATATGGATGGGACTGAATTTTTAGCCGTCAATGAGCAAGAGGCTTATCGTTGGTTTAAAAAGGTAGCTGACCGAGATAATACAGATGGAGATTATTACCTTGGGATGTTATTGCAAAATCAGGAAAAATACCGACAAGCGGAACAATGGTATCGCCGAGGTGCTGAAAAAGGCGATGCTTATTGCCAATATGCGATGGGTTACTTATATGAACATGGCATTGGGGTTGAGCAAAATTTAAAGCAAGCGAAAGCATGGTATGCAGAGGCCGCGGAGCAAGAACATGCCAACGCACAGTTTGCGATGGGGTTGTTTTATCATGATGGGTTAGGTGGTGATATTGATTACCAGAAGGCTCGAGAGTGGTATGAAAGAAGTGCGGGAAATAATATTGCAGCCGCAGTGAATAACTTAGCGGTGATGTATGAAAATGGTGAGGGTGTAGAGCCGGACGCCGAAATGGCGATTTATTTATATCGTCAAGCCGCCAATATGGGCTCTGCGACAGCGCAAGTGAATATGGGTGATTTTTATCAAGAAGGTCATAGCGCAATAGAAAAGAATAGCTACCAAGCGATGTACTGGTATAAACGCGCTGCGCAACAGAACAATATTGCGGCCCAACTGGCGATTGCGAAAGCCTATGAGCAAGGTAATGGCGTTGGTAAAGATCTCTCTGAAGCCTTTATCTGGTATGAACGAGCAGCACAAAATAAATCCCAAGAAGCTGGAATGAAGGTAGCTGAATTCTATGAAAAAGGGTTAGGGGGGGTTAAAAAAGACCCCAAAAAGGCTATTGAGTGGTATATATCACTTGCCAACAGTGATGGTAAAGCGGCTCAAATTAAGTTAGCGGAACTGTATGTGTCTGGTGAGCTGAAAAATGTTGATGTGAATGATATTTTGAGTTGGTTGCTGATTGCGCAAGAAAATAACATCGAAGCTCAAAACCAGTTAGCTATCTTTTATTTAACGGGAACGGGTGTGGCGAAAAACACACACAGAGCACGGCAATTGCTGGAAAAAGCGGCATTTAAGAAAAATAGCGATGCCCAAAACAACCTTGCGGTGATGTATGCACGAGGCGAGGGCGGTGAGAAAAATATTTTTCGTTCAGTAATGTGGTTTGAACGAGCGGTAGAACTCGGTAATGAAACCGCAAAAAGCAACTTGGCGCTTTTAAAACAGAATAAAGGCGTGACGGGAAAAATGTTGCAATACACTGGTAGTGTTGCGCAACCCAGCAAAGATGCTGGAGGGGATTAATTGTATAATCATAGAAGGCGATCGAAATGATCGCCTTCTAGTATTTTGATCAAACTTCCACACTATTCGAATAAGTTACTGTGCAAGGTACGAACGATCTCTTCAGCATCATTTCCAGGTACCAATAAACAAATATTGTGGCTACTTGCTCCATAGCTGATCATGCGAATATTGAATGACTCAAGCGCCCCAAAAATTTGTCTCCCGAGGCCATTCACTTGCGACAGCTCATTACCAATGATTGCGACGAGCGCTAAATCTTCTTCCACTTCAACACGGCATAATGCGGATAGTTCTGTCATTAGCGCATTGGTGAGTAAACTGCCGTTAGTTCCCGTTGAACCTGTTGTGTCTAAGGTTAGGGCGACACTGACCTCTGAAGTCGTAATTAGATCCACTGAAATATTGTGGCGCAGTAAAATGGTGAAAATTTCCGCTAAGAAACCGCGTGCGTGCAGCATTTTTAGACTGTGCAAGGTGAGTAGCGTTTGTTTACGGCGCAGTGCTAATGCCCTAAATTGTGGTGGATTCGTGGTTTTATCACACACAATGGTGCCGCCGGCTTCGGGGGCTTTACTTGAACCGACAAAAACTGGGATCCCCGCACGTACTGCAGGAAGGAGTGTCGCAGGATGCAAAATTTTTGCGCCAAAGGTCGCCATTTCTGCCGCTTCATCGAAAGCAATTTCATCAATGCGTTGGGCACTCGGTACGACGCGAGGGTCAGTGGTGTAAATTCCAGGAACATCAGTCCAAATATCTACACGTGATAAATTAAGGACTTCAGCTAACAAAGCGGCGGTGTAGTCACTTCCACCGCGCCCAAGAGTGGTCGTGCGGCCTTTTTCATCACGACCAATAAACCCTTGAGTAATGACAACCGACTCAGTAAGGCGTGGCATGAGTTGTTGTTCTGACAATGCTTTTAGCTGAGCAAGTTCTGGTTCAGCACGGCCAAAGCTGTCATTCGTTCTCATCACTTTGCGTACGTCAAACCATTGGGAGTTAGCATTACGTTGGCGTAGTACTTCAACAAATAGTAAGGTTGACATTAATTCGCCGTGGCTCACCATTTCATCCGTTAATGCATCAGAAGTGGCTAAAGCAGCCGAATCAGCTAAATGAGCAATATTATCGAGTAATCGATTGATTTCCTCACGAATAACATCAGCAGTTTGTAAGTTATCAATAATTGCGTATTGAATATCCTTCACTTTTTTCAGCAGTTCATTACGTTTATCAGCATCGCAACCTTCGGCCAGTTCGATTAATAAATTGGTAATGCCAGCAGAGGCGGAAAGTACCACAACTCGCACATTTGGGTTGGAGAGAACAATATTGGCGCTGTTGTTCATCGCTTCAAAGTTAGCGACGCTAGTGCCGCCAAATTTGGCGATAACATACTGATGATTGTCTGTTGAAGACGCTGCGATATTCATGGTGTCAATCCCTTTGGTTAAACCTAATCTTTATATAGATTTATCGGGTAAATAGGATTGCGTCAATCAAGAATCGAAGTAAATCAGTAATTCTAATGATAGGTAATTTATTATCGGTTTTCTCAATATACTCGTCATACTTCGAGCTGCAT
>NZ_JAMPPJ010000023.1:0-38763 GCF_028481025.1 Providencia sp. PROV150
GGGTGTTGACTGCGCTCAGATAACCGAATCACATACTTTTGTATGCTCATCGGTCTATCTTCGCTTGTCGCCTACATGCAACTCTAATTATTTAGAGTATATACTCGTTATATTTCAATCAGTTTGGGGGTTGACTGCTCTCAGATAACCGGATCATATACTTTTGTATACGTATCAGTCTAGAAAGTGTGTATTTTAATAAAATGGGTAATTAAGTCTGGAAAAGTGCGGCAGAATTGGGGAATATCAATATAACGCAGAAAACCGATAAGTCTCGTTTTCGTGACGGGGTACAATCTATTTCTATTTAAAATTATTTGGAGAGTGTTATCCATGAGAAGTATTAATCCAAGCCAGACGGCTGCATGGCGGGCGCTAGAGCAACATTTTGCGCAAATGAAAAATGTCCATATGCGCGATTTGTTTGCGCAGGATAAAGACCGCTTCACTCATTTTTCGGCAACGTTCGATGGTCAAATCTTAGTGGATTTCTCCAAAAATAGAATTACGCAAGAAACATTGGAACATTTATTGGCCTTAGCAAAAGAAACAGAGCTAGAAAGCGCCATTAACAGTATGTTCCAAGGTGAAAAAATTAACCGTACTGAAGACCGTGCGGTACTACATACTGCTTTGCGTAACCGCGATAACACCCCTATTTATGTTGATGGCAAAGATGTCATGCCAGAAGTGAATGCAGTATTGGAAAAAATGCAGCAATTTAGTCAGCGTATTATCAGCGGTGATTGGAAGGGTTATACAGGTAAAGCGATTACGGATGTGGTGAACATCGGTATTGGTGGTTCAGACCTTGGTCCATTTATGGTGACAGAAGCATTGCGCCCATACAAAAACCACCTAAACATGCATTTTGTATCGAATGTAGATGGTACGCAAATTGCGGAAACACTGAAAAAACTGAACCCAGAAACAACACTGTTTTTAATTGCGTCAAAAACCTTTACAACGCAAGAAACCATGACAAATGCGCATTCTGCTCGTGATTGGTTCTTGGCTGCGGCAAAAGATGAAAGTCAAGTGGCTAAGCATTTTGTGGCACTTTCAACGAATGGTGAAGAAGTCGCGAAGTTTGGTATTGATACCAACAATATGTTTGAATTTTGGGATTGGGTTGGTGGCCGTTATTCATTATGGTCAGCGATTGGTTTATCCATTATTTTATCGGTCGGCTTTGATAATTTCGTTCAATTATTGAACGGTGCCCATGCGATGGATAAGCATTTTACCCAAACTCCGCTAGAAAAGAACATCCCTGTGTTGTTAGGTTTGATTGGTATTTGGTACAACAATTTTTTTGAAGCGGAAACTGAAGCGATTCTGCCATACGACCAATACATGCATCGTTTTGCCGCTTACTTCCAACAAGGTAATATGGAATCGAACGGTAAATATATTGGTCGTGATGGAAAACCTGTTACTTATCAAACAGGCCCGATTATTTGGGGTGAGCCGGGAACCAATGGCCAACATGCGTTTTATCAGTTGATCCACCAAGGAACTAAGATGATCCCATGTGATTTTATCGCACCTGCGGTAACCCATAACCCGTTAGGGGATCATCACGAAAAATTATTATCTAATTTCTTTGCGCAAACCGAAGCACTGGCGTTTGGTAAAACTCGTGAAGTGGTTGATGCCGAGTTTGCTGCGCAAGGTAAAAATGTCGCGGATATGGAATATGTTGCGCCTTATAAGGTGTTTGAAGGCAACCGCCCAACTAACTCTATCTTATTGAAATCAATCACGCCATATTCGTTAGGTGCATTGATTGCGATGTATGAGCACAAAATATTCACTCAAGGGGCGATTTTAAATATCTTTACTTTCGACCAATGGGGCGTGGAGTTAGGTAAACAACTCGCAAGCCGTATCCTGCCTGAATTAGAAAATAGTGATACCGTGAGTACCCATGATAGCTCGACCAATGGTTTGATTAACAGCTACAAAGCTTGGCGATAAATTAATAACGTATTATTTAAATAGTTAAATGTAAGGTAGGAAGTTCCTACCTTACATTGTTTAACTGACATACTGTCCATCAGGCTATTTTTTAATTAAACAAATTCATTTTGTTACGATATTAATGAATTTTATTATTATCGATAACTTGCTAGTAATTAAAAAATTTTTCACTATATTTTTACATTTTGTGTTGAAAATGTGACTTTTTATATAAATTGTTAGCTAACTTTAACCTTGTCGTAAAACAACGTGATATCCTATTGCGTAAGAAATACAGTAAATCATAACCATGTTATTCATGGTGGAATTTTAAGTAATGGATGAAACGCTTTTTACTTCTCAGCCGATTCACTGGCTGGCGGAGAACGATAAAAACGATAAAATAGTGCCTGCCAATATACTAGATTGGCTACTAGAGCTTGGCTCCATGACAAAACGTTTTGAGCAGCATAGCCAGCAAGTTACCGTGATACCTTATTTAGAGCGCTATGTATCGCAAGATAAGCTGAGCGCGGATGAAGTGCAGTCTCTACCTGAAAGCCCACGTTATTGGGTCAGAGAAGTTGTCATGTATGGAGATGGTATCCCTTGGTTACTGGGCCGAACAATAATCCCTGAAGAAACACTGACTGATGATGACCAGCAACTGGTGGATATTGGGAGAATGCCATTAGGGCGTTATTTATTTAGCCGCGAGAGTTTAACTCGAGATTATATCCATATTGGTTCTTGCGCAAACCGGTGGGTACGTAGTTCTCGGTTAAGACTATCGAATAAACCGTTGCTGTTAACAGAAATATTTTTACCTGAATCACCTGCATATCGCTAACTATCCTAAGTACTTTGAGTTTTCAGGTCTCTGCAATGACACTATGCCAATAAATATAAATCAGTAAGTTGCCGAGGTTGGTGGTATTAAAATATACCTAATTTGAAGTATGATGGAATTCGAAAAGGAGCACGATAAAGTGGAGGGAAGTATGACGCTAAGTAAATGGCATGCATACAGCCGTTTAATGCGTATTGATAGACCCATTGGCTCATTGTTGCTATTGTGGCCGACGTATTGGGCATTATGGATTGCGGCTCAAGGTACGCCAAGTTTACATCTTTTGATTGTATTTACTGCTGGCGTATTCTTTATGCGTGCTGCTGGTTGTGTCATTAATGATTTTGCTGACCGCCATTTTGATGGCCACGTAGAGCGGACTAAACACCGCCCACTCCCAAGTGGGGACGTAACAGAAAAAGAAGCAAAAATATTGTTTGCAAGCCTTGTTGGCCTCTCTTTTCTGCTAGTTTTGACACTCAATTCCATGACCATTTGGTTGTCGGTTGCAGGGTTGGCTTTGGCATGGGTTTATCCCTTTGTTAAGAGAGTCAGTAACTTACCCCAAGTGGTATTAGGTGCGGCTTTTGGTTGGTCAATTCCAATGTCTTTCTCTGCTGTTGGTGAAACTTTGCCAGTTGTTTGTTGGTTACTGTTTTTAGTTAATATTATTTGGTCGGTGATCTACGATACTCAGTATGCAATGGTAGACCGCGATGATGATTTAAAAATTGGTGTGAAATCAACCGCTATTCTATTCGGGCAATATGACAAACTGATTATTGGTTTGCTGCAATTACTGATGGTTGGCTTATTATTGGTGATTGGCTCACTGGCGGGTTTAGGAACCCTTTATTATATTTCATTAGTGTTAGTTGCGGGTTTATTTATCTATCAGCAGCAATTGATGGTTAACCGTGAACGTGCGCCTTGCTTTAAAGCTTTTATGAACAATAACTTTGTTGGCTTAATATTGTTTATTGGTATTTTTATCAGTTATTTTTAAATTACAGTTATTGAGCCAAAGTGAAAAAGGTCATGTTATTTCTAACATGACCTTTTTTGTTTTATTGGCTTGAGAAAAGGCGATTAGCTTTTCACTTGTTCCGGAGATTGCGTGCTTTCAGTTGGTTTTTTTTCAGAAAACTCATCATCTTGACTAACACTTTCAATAGTTAAGCGAATCTCAGGTGACATCAATCGAGCCAGAACGGCATACAGTTTTTGCGCATTGGTGACAAAGATATCATTTTCATTATTATCAATGTAGCCTTCTTCTCTTAGGGTATCGACCAATGTGGAGAATACCGCTTTATCAAAGAATTCAGGAGCGTTGATACCGTGCAAAACAGAAAGGCGTTGTGCAAGGATACGGCTTTGTTTTTCTAGCGTATTACGGCTGATTTCAGGGCTCGCATTGAGTAATGATAATGTGATTGCATAACGTTGCAGAGTTTCACGTACGCCAGCAGCTAAGAGCTGTAATGGACGAATACGGCGAGGATTTAACACCACTATGTCGTCTTCTTTTAAGCAAATCAGCTTTTGGTTATTTAGCTCATCAATTAGCGTATCTACCGCCTCGTGTAGCTCATCACTGTTATAACGCATAAACAGTTCTGCTTTTAAGAACGGATAAATTTGGCCTACTTGATAGTGAATGTCTTGGCGACTAATGCGTTCATAGTGCAATACAATGCTAGCAATTAGTGATGGTAATACCAATAAATGATGGATATTGTTACGGTAATAGGTCATTAAGACGGCATTTTCGCGAGGAAGGATAATAATATCCCCCATGCTGTCTTTTTCGACTTCGAATTTATCCATTTGCAAAGCATGTTCTAACAATTGCTCTGCTGTTTTATTTGGGGTCGTCGCATCTGCGGTGTATGGCACATTGCGCAATAATTGCAGGTAACATTCGACTTGTTCAATCAGTTGCTCACGAGTGAGTGAGCGTTGACGAGAAGCCAGTAACGCAGTCGCACACAGGTTAATCGCATTGGCTGCGGCTGCATTATTAATATTGACCATAATGTTATCGGCTAACGAACTGACCGTTGGGTTTAGCCACGTTGGTCTTTGTGGTTCGATAGGGTCGATAGAGTCGCGCCAATCAGGCACGCGCTGGTTAAGGTAATGAGGTAATGAAATGGGTTGACCGAAGTTAACATACCCTTGGCCTAGGTTACGCAATTTACGTAAGCCGCGAACCATAGAGAAAAAGCCTTCTTTCTCTTTTTCTGCGCCGCGAAGTTCTTTGGCATAAGTTCCCACTTCCATCACATGCTCATACCCAATGTAGATAGGAACGATGGTGATAGGGCGTGAGTCACCGCGCAACATCGCTTGTAACGTCATTGAGAGGGTACCCGTCTTAGGCTGTAATAAACGACCGGTACGTGAGCGCCCACCTTCCACAAAGTATTCGATGGAGTAACCTCGGGCAAACAACTCACTTAAATATTCGCGGAAAACGGTCGAATACAGCTTATTGCCTTTGAACGTTCGGCGAATAAAAAAGGCCCCTAAACGGCGGAAAATCGGCCCTGCTGGCCAGAAATTGAGGTTTATCCCCGCGGCAATATGAGGTGGAACTAGCCCTTGATGGTATAGCACATATGAGAGCAGTAAGTAGTCCATATGGCTGCGGTGAGAGGGGACATAAACGATTTCATGGCCGTCTTGTGCAAGCTGGCGGACCCGTTCAGCGTGCTGAACATTGATGCCTTGATAAAGACGGTTCCAAGTCCAACTAAGAACCCTATCCGTTAAACGTACGGCTTCATAAGAGAAATTGGCTGCAATTTCTTCCATCATCCCAACGGCATTTTGCTGGGCTTTTTTGAGTGGAATTTTTTTACTACGCGCTTCGTCTTCAACGGCTTTTTCAATCGCTTTAGACGTTAATAGCTTATTAAACAGCTCATAACGTGCAGGGAGTTTTGGCCCAACTGCTGCTAGACGTTGGCGCGAATAGTGAATACGCGCGACACGGGCGAGTTTGTTGGCAATAATGGAGTCTGTGCCGTGGTCTTGTGCCATTTTACCAATTGAGACAATGGGTGATAAACGCACGAAGCTGTCACGCCCTAACCATAAAACTGCAAAGAATTTTTGAATCCCATTTAACAGTTTCAATGGTGGTGCTGGAGTATGGCCTTCACGACCCGGTGAGCGGCCAAACATCACGGATGCAGGTAGCATTTGAATATCTAGATTTGGATTGTTTTTATGCAAATCTAAATAAGCATGGAAAGTTTTTACTGAATCCTTACGTGGATTCGGTGAATAATAGCGAAAAACACGTGGGCCATCATCGATAAAAACGTACGCCGGAAGCTTCGTTCCATTGATATCATTGTCGACCAGAGGGTCTGGCAGACCAATAGCTAAGCATTGATGCCGTAGCGTGAGGAGGTCAGACTTCGAATGATAAGGTAATACGTATAGGGTTGGCCTGTTGACATCAAGCTGCAACTCAGTGACGGGATCCGAAGGAATTAGTTTACTTTTTACCAATAATTTAAGTGGTAAATTCAACGTGTTGTAATATATTTTACGCCATAGTGACATAAATGATTATAGCCTCTTGTTAACAATGCTGCGCAATCATACCAGAAATACATGGTTAGATCTGTTACTGACAATTCACTTTGACCGTAAAAATCGATTATTGTTTGCATTTTTTAAGGAATAAATATGGCGAGTCAAGTTAAGGGGTTCACGCGAGTGATCAAAGCGGCGGGATATTCCCTTAAAGGTTTGAAGGCAGCTTGGGTTAATGAAGCCGCATTTAGGCAGGAATCTGTTGCTGCGATTATCGCAATTTTTATCGCATTTTATTTAGATATCAGCTATATAGATAGAATTTTGTTAGTGAGTTCAGTTGTCCTCGTGGCAATAGTCGAATTATTGAATAGTGCGATAGAAGCCGTAGTTGACCGTATTGGTAGTGAGTATCATGAACTGTCAGGAAGAGCTAAAGATATTGGTTCCGCTGCGGTATTTGTGAGTATCGGCTTAGCGCTATTTATTTGGGCACTGGTATTATGGCAGCGTTATTTCTCTGGCTAAGGCGTTCGGGTGCTTAATAGGGTAAAAAGAAAGTAAATCGATAACAAATGCTTAAATTGAGCGATTTAACTGTTCCAAATCTTCATTTACCTGTATATACTCACAGTTTGACTGTATAAACAAACAGGGGAACGGAATGAAAGCACTGACGGCTCGACAACAGCAGGTTTACGATCTGGTGCGCGATCACATTTCGCAGACGGGTATGCCTCCTACACGTGCTGAGATAGCAGCAAGCCTTGGTTTTCGTTCGCCTAATGCGGCAGAAGAACATTTAAAGGCCTTAGCGCGCAAAGGGGTTATTGAAATCGTTTCAGGCGCATCCCGAGGTATTCGTCTGCTTCTTGAAGAAGAAACAGAAGACCAGGGGTTACCTCTGATTGGACGTGTTGCCGCTGGCGAACCATTATTAGCGCAGGAACATATTGAAAGTCACTATCAAGTTGACCCTGAGCTATTTAAACCACACGCAGATTTTTTGTTGCGTGTGAATGGGATGTCCATGAAAGATATTGGCATTATGGATGGTGATTTATTAGCTGTGCATAAAACGCAGAATGTCCATAACGGGCAAGTGGTTGTTGCTCGTATCGAAGATGAAGTTACTGTTAAACGTTTTAAGCAACAGGGTAACCGTGTTGAATTAATAGCAGAAAACCCAGAATTCGAACCTATTATTGTTGACTTACGTCAGCAAAATTTCACTATTGAAGGTTTGGCTGTTGGGGTTATCCGTAATAGTGATTGGTATTAAGTTCCTTTAGTCGCTAGCCGTAATGGCAGGTTACAGGCGGGAAGGACGATTGCAGGCAGATTTCATAGTTTCATTCTGAGGTCTGCCTGTTTTGTTTATTTTATTTTATTTCTTTATCTTCTCTATTTTTGCATTTCATCAAGCAATTTATCAACGCAGCTACTTATTTTTTCTTCTGGGCGATAGGTTGTTCATGGTTATGATGACAATGTTCGTGATCTTGGCAGCTATTCATTTCGTCACAATTTTTACATAAGCCGTGGTTTTCCACCACTGTATGTCTTAAGCGGAATTGGTGTTCATCTGCTAAATTAATGATTGCAGCTTCTATTGTTGTGCAATCACTTTCCGTTACGCTTCCACACTGGTCACAAATTAACATAACAGAGATATGGCTCGGGTTATCAAAATGGTGACAGACGACATAACTGTTCGTTGATTCAATTTTATGGATAAAACCTTGCTCCATTAAAAACTCAAGGCCACGATAAACCGTAGGCGGTTTAGCTTGAGGTTCAATTTCCCGTAGCAAGTCAAGTAAATCATAAGCGCTGATTGCACCATGCTGCTGTGCTATCAGGCGTAATACTGTTTCTCTTTGTGGTGTCAACCTGACGCCTCTTGATTGGCAAATATTCTCGGCCATTGCAAGGATTTTGTCTTCATTCATTCTTTTCATCTAATCGGCCTCAATATTCGAAAATGCAAACAATTACTGCTAATAAGCTTATCATATTTTTGAGATCAGGAATGCGCGGGGATACATTGTTTTATATTTATATTATTTCTATTTAAAGGGAAATATAAGCAAACGATTATCTGGAAAAACAGATAATTAGAATACTCAAAACAAGCCTATCCTCTTTGTTTTTCTTAAACAAAAAACTCGATGTTGTTTAACAAAAAACACACAAAACGTAAGGTTTTAGATTGCCATTTAGTGTAAATTTCAATTAAGACTTATCTTACGCTTATCTGTTGTAATGGTGTAATGAATCGTATATTAAGTTGTTTTTTCATTTCAATATTTTCAATGCATGTATTTATAGTTTTTAATATCACTTTCATTGAATTTTTAGAATTAAATAAAATGTGTGGTTTTTACATAACTAAATATAACCTGAAATATTTATAAGTAAGTTGACTTTATAAATATAAATTAATCTAAATGACGATCTTTAGTTATAGTATCTCTTCATTTTTTGGTGATTGCATCTATTTATATCATTATCTTAGTATAAAAAACTAAGTTAGCATCCCTTTTTGTGTAATTTTGACAATTAATATTGTGGTATTAATATTGGTATCAGAAAGAAACAAGGTATTTAAAAATTCAGCATAATGTTTTTGTTTGTTTCGTTTTGTTTCAAGCGGGAATAGCTAATGTGAATTTTTAGATGAATTAAATTGTGGAATGCTTTTAAAGGTAATTAGGTTTTATTCATACAGAATGCAAGGTGCAATGCAATAATAGCGAATTAAACTTTCATATATTTTATTTTTGTCCATTTTGCTATTTCTATATTGATGTTGGTCTCTCATTTTCGGCGATACAGAAATAGTCTTTTTTTAAAACCAGTTCAATAATTTGGTTTTAAAAAAGGGTATTGAACGGATTTTAATATCCCCCAATGTTGACTTAATTAAATAGGTTGACAGTTAGTTATCCAGGCTCATGAAAATGGCATAGGTATTTGTAAACAATTATTGTGAACTTGGTTTTTAATAAAAATTGTGTCTTTAACTACTTACATGACGACATAAATACAGAGGTATTTACATATGTTATTCAACAAAAAATTAGCGGTTTTAGCAGTATTAGCAGGTTCTATAGTAGCAGGTTCTGCATTAGCTGCAGATGGTAAGAAAGGTGCGGAAGTAACATTCAAAGCCCAATTACGTGCTCAATCTTGTGATGTGTCTTCAACTACTACAGGTTCTGTTGTTGACTGGGGAACTTTCACTAAAGATGTAACTGATGCTTTAGCACCAAATGCAGTTTTAGGTGATGAAAAATCTTTTGATTTAGTTCTGTCTAACTGTTCTGCTGACGCAGCTGATACTTCAATGAACGTATTCGCTCAAGGTCAAGCAGCAGCTGGTTTCCCAGCACTGTTTGCTAACCAAGAATCTAAAGCTTTAGCAGTTAAATTAGCTTCTGGTGCAGTTAATATTACTCCTAACGCAGATGCAGTAGTGGTTATCGACCCTAAAGTTGCTAAAGATGGTGGTGCTGTCATTCCTATGAAAGCTAATCTGATTCTTACCAAAACTGGTGTACCTACTGATAAATTATCCGTACCAGTAACATTTACTGTATCTTATAACTAATAATATTAGTTAATACGAGTAAAGAGGCTTTTTAATTAAAAAGCCTCTTAATATTGTTTTTAATGATTGGATTAAGTAATGAAAGCAAAAGAATCGTTTTTAAGAAAAAAAGTGGTTAATGATTGTTATAGAGCTTTAATTCTACTGTTTTCATTAATTACTACTACTAACGTTTATGCAGCAGGCGGTGTTGGTTTAAATGCGACCCGAATAATATATGTCCAAGGTGAAAGTAGTGTATCGGTTGGCGCTCGAAATAATACAAATATTAATTATTTAGCAAAATTTTCGGTAAGCATGAATAATGATGGTTCAGCATCAAAAACGCCTTTTTCAGTTACACCTCCATTAATTAAAATCAACTCAGGGGCAACGCAAGATATTAGGATTTTTGCTCAACCGAATTCATTACCAACAGATAGAGAGAGTGTTTTTTATTTCTCTGCTACTATGATACCTGCTACTGATGGTCCTTTAGAAGGATCTGCAATGAATATTGGTTATAATAATATTATTAAGGTTTTTTACCGACCTTCAAAATTATCTATCTCACCATATGACGCATATAAAAACTTAGAGGTAAGCTCTAGTAGTACAGGTATTATTATTAATAATAATTCACCATACTATATTTCTTTAAATAAGCTCAGTGTTAATGGTGTTAAAATTGATTTAAATATGAAAAAGCGTAATACAATGATTTCTCCTTTTGACTCTTTCAGTTATATAACTCCGGCAAATAGCCGTAATGGTATAGTTAAATGGACAGTTATTAATGACTTAGGTGGCGAGGAATCTTTTAGTGGAAAAATCAATTAGTAACAAAATAAAGGCATCTATTTTAAGTGCTATTTATATTGTAATAGGCATGTGTTTCTTTATTGGAAGAGTTTCAGCTTTAGATATTGAAGTTATCGGCAATGTATCTAAAGGAACGTGTGAAGTATCATATGAATCGATGACGGTTAAATTTGATAAACCATTATTAACACCTCAAATTAAACCGAATGTTGACGATGAAACCTATGTGAAACCCTTTTCTTTAAAATATAGTTGCACTGATTTTAATCTATCTGATGGTCCAGCACCATTTAAAATGAAAATAACGCCTGGGATAGGAACTTTAGTTGATAATAGTAATAAAATATATCCAACTAATAATATTACTGGAGCTGCTTTTGTTTTAAAAAACTGTGATGAGAATAAGCTCAATTGTAAAGTCGTAAACCTCAATGCTGGCGGTGAAATTAGTTTTGATGTTACAGCTAATAGCCAATTAGAGAATCATTTTGAAGTAAATGTTGTCCAGCTTGGAACTACTCAGCCAATACCTGGAGAACTAGTTGCCTCTGTTGATATAGTATTACTTCAACCATAAGAATTAATAGGTGGTATTGACTGTGAAGCCTCTAAATAAAATATGTTGTAGAGTTACATTGGCTTTTTATGTGATGTTTTTTTCTTATTCTTCAACAGCTTTAGTACCAGGTACACACGATTTTACGTTTGATTTAACTGTGCCTAAAAATACCTGTGATATTGCTGTCACTAGTGATAGTGGTAAAAAGAATATTGTTGATTTTGGAAATGTGCCTTTATCTAAGTTTGGGGCGGATGCATCTAGTGGAAAGATTAAGAAAGCTTTTGATGTTGTAATCAGTAACTGTAAAACTAATAGCTTTGATAATAACTATATTAAATTAACTGGCAACTACACAATAAATGATGGTTTTTTAGATAATCCAGGAAAAACGTTTGCTGTAAGAATCTCTGCAAATGATAATGCAAATCAATCATCTGCAGATTTTATTACAGAAACTAATAATGTTTTATGGTCGAATATTAAAACTCAAAATGTAACTAAAACATTTTATGCTTATGTCATGTGTAAGAACCAAGTTGCTGATTGCTCGATAGATCAAAATATTGGGGCATTTAAAGCAACACTAACATTGTCATATTATGCAGATTAAATAGGTAAATGTGATGATACGGTTGATATTAACAATAATACTAGCTTGGCATTTTACCCTTCATGCTGGAGGATTATCTTTAGGCCAAAGTAGAGTTATTTTCACAGATTCAGATAAGAATAAGGTTGTTAGCATCCGTAATGAGGGTGAAAGCCCTTTATTAATGCAAATGTTATTATTAGATATAAAGGATGAGAAGAATGCTGATAGTTTTATAATTAGCCCTCCTTTATTCAAAATTAAAAGTAAAACAGAACATGCAGTTAGGATATATCCTGATAATGTTTCTAAGCTACCTAAAGATAGAGAATCAGGATTCTATTTGAAAGCAAGGGGTATTCCACCGACTAGCAAAAACTTAGAGGAAGGGGATACGCCTGAAATGGTTTTTGTAACAGCTATAATTATTAAATTATATTATCGGCCTAATGGTATACCTGAGCCAAATAAGAATAATTTTGAACAGGTAAAGTTAAAAAATAAGGATGGAAGGTGGCAATTTCATAATCCAACCCCTTATTATATGACAATTGTTGATTTTAATATGAATGGTAAGAACTATAATGATTCCATTTTAGTTTCACCATTTAGTTATTATAAATTAGAAAATACTAATGAAAGTATAAATGTAGCAAGTTGGCGTTTTCTTGATGATAATGGTGCTGGAACTGAAGTGTTTAGAATTAATTGAAATTTCTTTTATATTTACTAAATAACATATAATGATTTTTCAGCGCTTGCATATTTTGAATGTAAAGATAATCTAAGGCTAGAGGAATGGAAAACAAAATATTAAAACTTGGTTTGCTATCTTCATTGATAAGCTTATCTCTGTATTCATATGGTGACGATTATTTTGATCCGAGCATGCTTGAAAGTCAGCTAGGAATTGATGCTAGCCAGTTAGATTTATCTCAATTTAATTCATCCAATACTATTCCGGCAGGTGTTTATCGCTTACAGATCGAAATAAATAGAAACATACTATCCGAACAAGATGTTAATTTTGTTGCAAACTCAAAAGGTCTTGTCGTACCTGAATTTGATAAGACAATCTTGGAAAATTGGGGGGTTAATGTAAAAGCACTGCCTGGGCTTAATAATTTATCTCCTGATGTTAAAATATTATCACTTAATGACTACATTAAAGACGCAACAGTAAGAGTTGATGTTAGTAAGTTAAAATTAATAGTCACTGTCCCTCAAATATACATGGACAATAAAGTTCAAGGATATATTGATCCATCAATGTTAGATACTGGTGTTTCTGCATTATTTTTGAATTACTTCATTAGTGGTAATAAAAATAAAACAGATTCATCGTCTGGAACAAATAAAAGTGATAGTTTATTTGGAACATTGAATAGTGGCTTAAATTTAGGTCCTTGGAGACTGAGATCCAATATGAGTTACTCTTATTCTAAGAGTAATGGCGATACTGAATCATCTACTGACTTTACTAATACATATATAATGAGAGCCCTTCACTCCATTAAATCTACAATGATGGTTGGTGAAATATCTACAGGTAGTGATGTTTTTGATTCTATTCCATTCAAAGGAATTAAAATATCAAGTGATGAGGCAATGCTTCCTAATAGCCAACGAGGCTTTGCTCCTGAAGTTGCAGGTATTGCTCAGTCTAACGCGCAGGTTACTATTAGACAAAATGGCTATGTTGTTTATCAAACATATGTGTCACCTGGAGCCTTTAGAATTAAAGATATATATTCTTCAGGTAATGCGGGTAACTTAGATGTTACGGTCAAGGAAGAAGATGGAACTGAGAAAACTTTCACAGTTGCGTATTCCTCATTACCTGTGATGCTTAGACCTGGTGGCTATAAGTATGAGACCAGTGTTGGTCGCTATGATGGTGGGTATACCGTTGATTCTAAGCGATCTGATTTCTTTTTAGGATCTTTAATTTATGGCCTACCTACAAATAGTACATTATATGGTGGCCTATTATTTGCGGATAATTATTTTTCAGCAGTAGCTGGCTTAGGCGTATCACTAGGCACTTTTGGTGCTTTATCTATGGATATTACCCATGCTACGGCTAATATGGATGGCGATTTAGGAGACCGCGCTGGACAATCATACCGTGTTCGTTATTCGAAAAGTATGATGTCGACAGGGACTTCTATCGATTTAACAGCTTTACGCTATTCTACTCGATCTTATTTTAGTTTTGCTGATTTCAATAACTATGACTATAAGTTGAAGGATGGGGTTGCGCCTTGGATTAACCAACGTCAGAGAGCGAGTTTTACCACTTCTATAACGCAAAGATTGGGAGAATATGGGAGTGTTTTCTTATCAGGAAGCATCTCTGATTACTGGGAAATCAACCGTGAAGTTCGTCAGATGGTGATGGGATATAACGGAACTTATAACAAAATAAACTATGGTATTACATACAGCATAGATAGGATAAAAGATAATACATCTTGGCCTGAAAATAGAATGGTATCAGTAAATGTCAGCATACCGTTCAGCATATTTACTAACAATGTGTTAGCGAAGGATATATATAGTACTTATTCATTTAGCCAGAATAATGACGGCTATATTGATCAGCAAGCAGGAATTTCAGGTAACTTGTTAGATAATAAAATTTATTATGGTATTACGCAAGGGTATGGGAATAAAGGCGTCGGGAATAGTGGTTCTTTAAGTGCTGGTTATTCAGGTTCCTCGGGTAATATTTCCTCTGCATATAGCTATTCTAAGAATAGTCAATCAATGAACGCAAGTGTCAATGGCGGCCTATTATTACATTCGGGTGGTGTTCTATTCGGGCGTACTATGGGGGATAGTATGGCGATCATTGAAGCTGAAGGTGCAGCTGGTACTAAGGTAAGTAACCAAGATGTAGAGGTTAATAATCGAGGTTATGCATTGTATCCTTATATATCTCCTTATAACGCAAATGTTATAAATATGGATGTCAATACACTACCTAATGATGTTCTTCTTAGAGAAACCAGTAAAACGGTTTATCCCGCAGCAGGGGCAATTGTTAAAGTTAAATTTGATACTAAAGTTGGATATCAAGCTGTTATCAACTTAAAAATGTCGAATGGTACTGTGCTGCCGTTTGGGGCTGTAGCATCGTTAATTGAAGAAAATGCAACCGAAGAAAATACAGGTATTGTTGGCGATAATAATCAGTTATTTATGAGTGGGTTACCTGATTCTGGTAAATTGCAAATTCGTTGGGGTGCAAATAGCAACCAACAATGTTTAGCGTCATTCTCTAACTTAGGCAGCATTAATATAAGTAAAGGACAGGCAATCCGTACTATCTCTATTAATTGCCAATAATTTGTTATACCGGACTCTTACCTTATTAAAATTTTAAGAGGGGCTATGAAATTTTTTATTAAAAATAAGTCAATTAATTCACCGTTAATATTGTTGATATCACTGATTTCATTCTTTCCAATGAAATCGATGATAGCAGCTCAGAACGGCGGTACAATGACATTAACATTAGAAGGTATTATTGACTTAGAGCACCCGAAGGCAGCAACGGATCCCTACTTAGTCGAAGGTAGGCTGTCTGGTCGAACTTCTACAACCTATAACTATATTTATGGGTCCAAAACTCAAGCGTGGACATCACCAGATTTTGCGATTTTTTCTATTTCACCTCGCAGTACATCTTGTGTTGATGAGCCTATTGTGGAAGGGGGGCCGAATGCAACTGCAGCCCTGCAGAAAGTTCCTGGAGTCAATAAAGTTGGAATAAAACTTACTCATGCTAGCGGCGCTTATGCCTATATTGTTCCTAGTTTAGGTTTTTCTGTAAAACTTTCAGGAAATAACAATATAGGTTCATCAGGATTCGTTAAAGAAAGCTATAGTGGTGTAGTATTCGAAGATGTACCTAATTTGGTGGATAGAAGTACTAAAGGCAACCGTCAGTGGAAGCTTTGTTACACACCACCGGATGGGACAAGAGCTCCTGGTGGTTATAATTCAAAAAGGAATGTTAGTGTATATATAGCAGGTCCAATGCAAATGTATGCACCTGTGCCTATACAACCTGGCCGTTACTCATATAGTGGAATTCCATTATATGTTGGCTCTTATGGTCAAGATAATGATCAAGATGGTGTTAGTACATTACAAATTTCAACTAGCTTGAACGTTGTAAGGGTTTGTAGTATTTCTGATGTTAGCCAAGACAATTTTACTATTATTGCTGGTAGAGAAACTGAGTTTTTCAGACAATCCAGTTTTAAATATAAATGTACAGCAGATAATAAACCAATTTACATTTCTGCGATCGCTCGTGAAGGAACTGTGGATTCAGCTAACCAACATAAGTTATGGTTCGACCGAACTGGTGGAAACATAACCTCTAATACGCCATATCTGTTAGCATTACCATATGCAGCTGGTGGCAGCGGAAGCTTAACTTGTAAGGACGAAGGAAAAGCGGGCTTATTGAATTTTGCTAACCAAGAAGAAACCTTATTAGGGTTAAACTCTGTTTCTAATGTAGTTCAAGATCTAAATATTAAGTGGGCTATTTGCTTAAATCCGAATACAGAGATAGGAAAGTATAGAGCACGTGTTGAAGTATCTATATATACTAAAGTTTAGCAATATCAGTGGAATTATTTTATTAAGAAAAATTGGGTGATAAAATGTTTTTCCGTTCACTAGGGTTAGTTCCATTATTTTTATCTTTATTTTTTAGTTTTATAAGCGTCTCTTGGGGGGAGAATAGAACATTAGTTTTTCCCTACCAAAGAACAACATTTATTGAAGGTGAGAAAAGTGTGTCATTTAGAATTTTGAATGATACAGATAAAACACCTTATTTAATGCAATCATCTGTTGAATTATTAGATGAAGGTAGTGGTCTTGATATAAAAGAAAATAATATAAATATTCCTTTTATGGTCACTCCTCCACTTCATAAGCTGGAAGCTGGCAACTCTTATACTTGGCGAGTTATGTTTATTGGTGATAGTGATAAATTAGCGAAAGATAGGGAAACGGTTTATATTGTAAAATATAGAGCTATCCCTCCATTAGACAAAAACATGCGAGAAAATAATAGTAGTATTGATGTAAATACTATTCAAGTCCTTCACTTTAAAGTTTATTATAGGCCTAAGCAATTTGCTAATTTAACCATAGAAAATGAGCAAAAAAAGATTTCCTTTAGGCGAGAAGGAAATAATATTATAGTTAAAAATAATTCACCAATTTATATGTCCTTTGAAAGTTTGGCTGTTAATGGAGTATCCGTTGATTACAAAGAATTATTTAAGCCAATTAAGCCACTATCAGAGCAAATATTCATTTCAGATAGCAAAATCCGTGATGTAAATACGATTACATGGAGTGTGTTGGATGAATTAGTATTAGAATTGCCTAAAAATACATCCACACTGTAATTTACAGGTAATGTTATAGTATTTAGGGCTAGGAGTAACTTGATTTGTTTAATAATGTAATCCTATGTATTACTGAGAGATCCAAATGCAAGATATAATGTATAAACTGAAGGATTACGAGAAAGAAAAACTATCTACCTTTTTATTTTTTATTCTTTATTTTTTGTTTTTTTTCTCATCTCTAGCCTTTTCAAAATCCGATACTAACTTTCGTCTTGTCATCCATGGCGGAGCAGGGGATATTACAGAACGTTTACTCACTCTTGAATTACAAAAAGAGCATGAAGAGAAATTAAAGGAAGCATTACAGGCAGGATATTCCATTTTAGCTCAAGGTGGCGATAGTATAGATGCCGTTCAAGCGGCTGTGATCGTAATGGAAGACTCTCCGCTATATAACGCAGGTAAAGGGGCTTCTTTAACTACAAATAATAAAGTGGAATTAGATGCTTCTATCATGGATGGTCGCGATCGCAAAGCTGGCGCCGTAGCGGGTGTATCGAATGTAAAAAACCCTATCATGGCCGCCTATAAAGTGATGACTAAAACCCCTTATGTGATGATGGGAGGAACCGGAGCTGAACAATTTGCGAAATCAGAAGGGTTAGATATTGTTGATGAATCCTATTTTATTACTGAAAAACGCAGCGAACAATTAAAGAAAGTGAAAGAGATCAGCCGGAAACTCGATCAAGAAAAGGGAATTAACGCCTCGCTATTTATAGACCCGCTAATGTTTGATTATAAGTATGGCACTGTGGGTGCTGTTGCCGTTGATAGCCGCGGAAATGTTGCCGCAGCAACCTCTACAGGTGGCAGTACTAATAAACATTATGGCCGAATTGGTGATTCACCCATTATTGGAGCCGGAACATATGCGGATAACAATACAGTTGCAATTTCTACAACTGGTTTAGGTGAGGTCTTTATCCGAGGTGTTGCTGCTTATGATGTTGTTGCTCAAATGAAATACGGCAATACGCCATTAGCTGAAGCCACAATGAATACTTTGAATTCAGTGAAAGATATGGGAGGCACTGGAGGTATTATTGCAGTAGATAATAAGGGCAATTTTGTTATGCAATTTAATACTAAAGGTATGTTTCGCGGGATGATTGATCAAGATGGTGTTTCACAAGTTGCAATGTTTGGTTTTTAATATGTTATCTATTTAATTTTAATTGTTTTTTATTTTTAAGAATCGAATTTGAAATTACTCGTTTCCCATGTTGACGGTTTTGCCTACTTAAGCGTAATTGTTGGTAGGCTTTTTTTTATTGGAGTTGGCATGTAAAAGCAGAAGAAGATTCATCTTTGATAATATAAAGATTATCACTCATTTTAGTTATATTAATATAGTACTTGATTTTATCTTTTTCTAATTGAATGAAATTAGAAAATAGCTTCTCAGGTATATTATCTGAATTGGTTACTGATGAAGATTTAAAGGTAACAACATAATTACCATTGTGGTCAATCGCTAAGTAATTAAAATAAATTGCTCTATTAAGCCGGTAGATTTTTTTATCATCTTTTAAGTAGCCATACATATTCATGCGACCATAATTTTTTGTTGAAATTTGTAAATTAATCTTTGATTTCAAGCTCAACCCATTCTGTGTATTATTATCTTTAATCCATAATATTTCAGAATGGCAGATTTGAACATTGTGATTATTTTTATTGATAACAAAGGATGCGGTTGATGCGGTTGCGATTAAAAATAACGATACGGCAATATATTTTTTCATTCAAATTCTCTGATCATTAATCGATATGCAATCATGTTTAATGTTAATGCTGCTACAAATGCTGAGAGATATATTTTTATCAATGGAATAAGCTTGATTTAAGTCTGACAAAAGAATGATTCTTTTGGGTTCATCACATCGAATATTATATTTATCCAGCTTGCCATGTATTAGATTGATATTATCGCTAGAAACTTTAGCTAGCATATTAACCGGTGCTTGTATGATACATTTTTCACGTGAACTGACTGACAGGTAGTCACTCGTTGGATTTTCCTTAGCCATATAATACCAAAAAAATAAATTAATTAAATAGCATATCGCTATTGTTGAAATAGCTAATAGCAATATTTTTAAAGTTTTTTTGTTTAATATTTTTTTGTTTTTATTTTTAATCGCGAGTGTCGTATTGATATTGCTACTATCGTCTTCTCCAGTTAATAATTCCGAGTTATTGGTATTTTCATCAAGTGATAAGTTTTCTGATACTGTGTTATCAGGGAGTTTTTGAGATAACTCTGAATTTTCGATATAGCCATGCTTACTTATATGAAGGGGATTAACTTCATTATTTTGTTCGTCAAATTTTACGTGTATAACGATATGACTATCAAGACGAAACCCTTTTTTGGGTACTGTAACAATACACTTAGGATCAACACCGACCTGCTCTAATTTTTTTCTTATTTCACTAATGTAAGTATTTAAATTATTATTAGAACCGACAAGGCCATATTCTTCCCATACATTCGTTAAAAGTTCATCTCGTGTTGCGAGTCCTTTTTTTAAATTTAATGAGATAATCTCATCGAATAATCTAGCAGCAGGTTTAGATAATTCAATAAATTGATTTTTATCATCTTTTGAGTATATTAAGCTTGTGTTTTTTTCGAAAATATATTTTTCGTCAATAGTGTAGTCATGTGACTCGTTCATAGATGCCGTCTGCTCTCTAATTAAAATAACGAATAGAAAATCTAAAAGTAATAACAGCCAATTTTAATAAATAGGCTGAATAAATATTATTATTTAACTTCTTGTTGTTATAGTTTAAATAGGGATTCAATTTACTGCAAGTTTTATGCGATGAGCTTTTTTGTAATTAATTAGCAAATTTATTGAATTGATACTTTGATTGGGTTTAAAAACTGTATTAAAATAATTTTTAGGTGATTTAATTCATATTTCCTACATATTTGTTGTTAAAAAAATATATTAATCTAAATAAATCCATTCTTACCTATGGATGTTCTTTTGTGGGAATAATCCTAGGTATTTGCACTTAAATTAATGCCTTTGTTATTTTATGAGAGACAGAAGTTAATTTTGTAAAGTTTACACTTTATTAGGCGAAGAAATTAATCTTCGCCTAATATATTAAGGATTAATATTTATATTCAATACCTAACCAATAGTTACGGCCTTCTTCAATATAACCATTAGTGTATTCATAGGATTTATCAAATAAGTTGTTCACTGAGGTGTTAACAGAAATACCTTGGCCAAAATCATAATCTAAGCGCAGGTCAGTTTTAGCATAGCCACGTACTTTGCTTTCTGCATCAACATAATTAAATGCCCAACTTCTTGCTTCTTCGGTAATGGTAATGCTAAATGGATCGTATGGCGTGAATTTCACCCAAGCAAAGGCTTTGTGGGTAGGTAATTCGGCAACGTGTTTTACACTGTAGTGCTTAGGATCAGCGTGAATATATCCGTAGCTTAAACCAGCTTCCATCCAATCAGTGATTTGTCCGTTAGTCCCTAAATCAATCCCAAAGTAGTCAACTTTGCCACTATTGCGGTTTTCAAGCACGTATCCCCCATTTTTATTAGTACCAACACGATGGGCCATAATCGCATCAGAGACATGGTTGTAATAAATACTTGATGTATATGACCAAACTGGGGAGATATGACCTTTATAGGTCAAATCGTAAGTTAGGGCTCGTTCTGTATCAATATGAGGGTTAATGATAAAGGTATCATCACTTTTCATTTTTTCTTTGGTATAGCGTTCTTTTTGTGTTGGGAAACGGCTTCTTTCTGATACCGAGAACTGTACGGTATCTTCATTTTCTAAATGGTAACGAGCCATCATTTCCCAGTTGAATGCATGTTGGCTATTGCCATCATATTTTTCAAAATCACCTGATTTGTAATCATAACGTTTGCCGTCGGCACTTTTGCGCCAATCGTAACCAATACCAGCGATAATATCGAGATTATCCATCGCAACCCATTGATATTCTGTAGCAATAGAATAGGTATTATCTTTATAGCGGTCGAATGGGACATCTCTCTTTGCACGTGCGCGGTGAACGTCTTCTTTCCAGTGTGCGGCAAATGACAGCATATCTAATTCACGCACGGTGAAGTCAACACGCATGTCAGCCCCATTACTGTAGTCATCATAGCGGCTGTAGTTATAGATACCGTCTTTATAGTCTTTAATAGACCTATATTGATGGAGTGTATTCTTAAATGTGTCGTGGTACAGACGGCTCTGTAACGCGATATCATGGGTTATTTGGGTTGTTCCATTGAAATAAATACTTTCTTTATCATAAGCTGGCCATTGCCAAATTTGAGGTTTGGTGTTTGTTACACTCGGCGGGCTGTTTTTATCACCATCTTGCTTTAGATAGGTAACCACATACTCGTCAGCTTCACGGGGCGTCCAGCCCACTTTCACCATCATTCGTTTATCGTCTGTTGCAGAGTTAGGACGGCGTCCATTATTTCCCGCCAATGGGTTATCATTTTCTGAACTCGGGATCCCCATAAAACGCTGCTTATATTGGCTACCACTGACTTGAATAAAACCTAAGTCATTGCGGCCACCTAAGCGTGCACTAATATTGTGGGCATTATCTGCGCCACGAGCGAAACCTTGGTTTAAGCTGATATTGGCCTCAAAAGGTTTTTTAGGGGTAGCGGTGGTTAGGTTAATCGCTCCCCCCATCAAGTTTGGACCTTGTAATAGTGAAGTATATCCGGTTGATAGCTCAACGCTTGCGAGTTCGCTCGTCATAAAGCGCCCTAGGTCAAGGGTGCCATCATAAGGGACATAAGTTGGGATGCCATCAAAAAAGATAGGGACTTGGCGGCTATCAAATCCACGTACATTCACTTGGGTTTCGTTGCGATTACCTGATTTTTGAATGGATACACCTGGCATTGTACTCAGTGCTTGTGCAACGTTGGTTTTATTCAATTGTGTCATTTGCTCTTGCGTGATGACATTTGCATCCGCTGCTAATGGTGTACTCCAAACAGACATCACGTCAGTGTTTTTTTCTGCTTTAGGGTCAGACGCGGCGTGTCCCTGTGCTGCGAATAAAGCCATCCCAACCAAATAGGTAATTTGTTTTATTTTCATTATGTCTTTCCAGTTTTATGAATAACGATATATTATTTTTTATATAACGATATGCGTCATTAACCACAAGCGAATGAAGCCTACGAGGTAGGCTGTTTTTACAAATGATTTTTTTGACGCTAACTACTTAGGTTACTGCTTAAAAATATGTACTTTAATATCTCGCGGCGCTGCGTAGTAAGGGGCTGATGTAACCAATAATGGCACCCCTGTTTGTGCGAATGCTTCGATTGTTTTTAAATTAATTCCACCTGCAATGGACAGTCGACAAGGCCGACTTTGTTGCTTGGTGAGTTCTTGTAGCCGCTGAATTTGTTCAATGGGCAATTTATCTAGCTGAATAATATCGGCTTGCGCATTGATGGCGAGAATGGCTTGTTCATAGTCATCCGCCTCAACAATAATCATTTTTTCAGGGGCGGCTTGGCGTAGTGTTTTAATATGACTCACCCAATCATTTGGATTTTCAAGGCATTGGCGATGATTGGTGAACAGTAAAATACTTTCTGCACTACCTGCTCGGTGAATAATAGCGCCCCCAGCCAAAATCGCAGTTAAGGCAAGGGGCTTAGTATGAGGAATGGTTTTTCGCGTGCACGCAAGTTGCCCATCAGGTTGATATTGATGCAAAATATTTACCATTTGCTGGGTGTAGTGGCTGACACCTCCACACCATTCCAGTACGTTTTGTACCGCTTTCCAGCCCTGATGCAAGGCTTCAATCGGCCCAGTGGCGCGAATTAAAACGCTTTGTGGGGCAACTTGTTGGCCATCTTGAAAGTGACAATCACAAGTGATCCCAAGTTTCTCTAACATACGTCTGGCGATGGTGACCCCACTGATGCAGCCCCCAAATTTGGATGCAAAGGTCATCATCCCCATTTGAGCCTGCAAGCCGAGCGCACGGGTGGTAAGGTCGCCGTACTGGATATCATCTAGCAGTAGTTGGTCGATTAATGTATCAGGCACGTAAATCATAATGTCAGTTCCGATTCATCGACCACATCCCAAGAGACCATTGCCCAATCTCTGGATGGATAAGGGATTGTTTTGCCTAGTGCCGCTTGTTCATCATAATACTGACGTAAGATAGCGGTTTCTCCTGGTGTAATATTTTTAAGGGACCAATTGACACTGTCAGCGAAAGTGTCAAAGCTATCAAATCCACCTTTATTTGGACTTTTAATAAAATCAACGCGCGCATTGATGCCCATCTGATGCAATATATTCACTGCATAAATATAGGTGGGTAAACGAACCACTTCGCGGCCTATTTTGCGAATTATTTTTTCATCAATAAATGTTGGGTTGATGGTATGGGTCGTGTATACCCGCAATTTTGTTTGGCGATTAAGCTTCAGTAAGGCTGCTTTTAAATCATCAACGAGTGTTGAGCGTGACGCCACTGAAATATCGACTTTGGGTAATGAACTCCAGTCATCTTCCCATGCCAGTTGTTCAAAGCGTGCATGTGGAATAGCGAGTTCTTTTGCCCGCAGTTTAGCCATTTCGAGCATACCGCGGCTATAATCAATACCTATCGTTTCCTTGAATTCATTAGCAAGGCAAAGGCTAACTGAACCTGGGCCACAGCCCACATCAAGCAAGGTTTCAGCGCCTGCTAAATCCATTAATTCACGAAAGTGCACTAAGTATGGGTCATGGGGATTAGCGCAAGTTTGCGCCATTTGTTGTGCTTTTTTATCCCAATGCTCTGGCTCTTTGCGGCTTCGTTGAGCTTGTTGCATATGTTGCTGATACATTTTTGCAAAATTGATTTGATTAATTAACATGATCCCTGACCTTAACTAGAAAATGTTGATGGAAGCTGAAAGTGAGATTGAATGCTGTGTTTATCCACATTATAGAGGGCTGCTAAGTTAGTAAGTGTTAACATACATTTAGATGACCCTTGCCTCGCTTTGTGGTGCTTATCGAGCAAAATAACATTATCAGCGATAGCAGCGGCATGTTGTGGGTGATGGGTTGACATCAATATCGTCATACCATGGGATTTAAGCTTTTCAATTTGCTCAAGCAAGCGAATTTGGTTACCAAAATCAAGGCTAGCGGCAGGCTCATCCATAATTAGAAGTAATGGTTTTTGTATTAAAGCCCTTGCTATCAATACTAACTGTTTTTCTCCGCCACTAAGCGTGCTGTATAGCCGTGTTGCCAAATGTGAAATGCCAAGGTGCTTTAGTTGTTGATATGCTAAATTTTTTTCGGTCTCTTTAGGGACTGAAAATAATGAAATATGGGGAGTTAAGCCCATCATGACCATATCGACTACAGTGAAAGTAAAGGGGGTATCATGGGCTTGGGGAACATAGGCGACAGTTTTGGCTATTTCGCGTGGTTTAAAAGTTTGAATTCCTTGCCCATTGAGTAGGATCTCGCCTTTAATTGCAGGTAATAACCCCAGTAAAGTTTTCATTAAGGTGGTTTTACCGCAGCCATTTGCACCTAATAAGCAGCTAATCTCCCCCTTAGGTAATGAAAGATTAATGCCATCAATGATAGCTGTGCCATGATAACCAATTGCGACCTCTTGCAAAGATACAATGCTCATCTCACCCGCCTTGTCTGCAATAAAATAGCTAAAAAGAAGGGCGCACCGATTGCAGAGGTTAAAATGCCTATGGGTAATTCAATCGCGGCGATAGTACGTGCTAAGGTATCAGTAATGAGTAATAAAATAGCTCCAATTGCCAGTGATGCAGGGAGCTGATAGCGAAAGTTAGCACCCACTATCATTCGGGTAATATGTGGCACAATCAAGCCTATCCAACCAATAATTCCAGCAATAGAAACAGCGCTTGCCGTGAGCAGTGTGGCACAAATAATGAAGGTAGCTCGAGTTAAACTGACATTGATCCCAAGGCTTTTAGCTTCTTCATCAGATAAGCTGAGTAAATTCATGCGCCAGCGCAATAATAATAGTGGAATAATACCGATAACCATCAGAGGTAATACTGACATTAAATCTGCTTGGGTAATTGATGATAACCCACCTAATAGCCAAAACGTGATGGAAGGCAACTGGGTGTAAGGGTCTGCAAGAATTTTCATCAATGAAATTGCTGAACCACATAACGCACTGATAGCGACACCGACAAGAACCAAAGATAAAATGGGGTCATGTTGACGCGCTAGTCGGGCAATAAAGCACACTAAAGTAACGGTAATTAGGCCACCAATAAATGCACTTAGCTGAATGTAAAATAATGATTGCCCAAAAAAAATACCGATAACAGCCCCCACGCCAGCACCCGCTGAAACCCCTAAAATATCTGGTGAAACCAATGGATTGCGGAACATTCCCTGATAAGCAGCACCTGCAATAGCCAGTCCTCCACCAATAACAATAGCGGCTAATGTGCGCGGGAATCGTATTTGCCAGAACACGGTTTCATGCCGCGGATTACTCAACTCGCTGTGAGAAGGTAACTGACTAATGAGCAGGTGGTAAAGCTCATTTAGTGTAAGTGAGTACTTACCACTTATTAAGGCGATAATAAAGCTTATTAATAAAACAGCGATTAATAAAAGGGATTTTCCGCCTTGTTTCAATACACCATTCATGATTTTTCCATGAGCCAATCAACCTGCTCTAAAGTCAGTGGAGAATGGTAAAAATGGGTAAAAAATTCAGCAATATCATGCTTGATATTTTCGGCAATACTCTTATCGAAATGGCTCTGTAGCCGTCTCATGCCGAGTAAGCGGTTAACCCCCGGAGGCCCATCTAACCAGCCAAATGGCATACCGCTGAAAACCAGTAACTGGTTGTTAGTAATGGCATCTAGCCCTTTCCATAATGCAGAGTTTGTGATCAATTCAATGGCTTCGTCATATTGCGTTATAATGATGTCAGGGTTCCATTGATATAATTGCTCCATAGAAACCGTTGTCAGTCCATGGAAGTTAGGGATATCAACTACATTACGCAAACCAAGCATTTCAATGGCTTCAGTATGAATTGAGCCTTTAGCGCCGGTTTCTAAACCTTTTGCCCCTCTCGCGAGGTAAAAACTTAGTGATTTCTGTTGGTTTTGATGAGCAAATAAGGCAGCATCATCAATATAGCGTTGAGCAAGTTGGCCTAACTTTTGAGCCTGTGGGATAACGCCTAAAACCTCACCGAGTTGCATAAGCTGTTGTGGCGCATCTTTTAACCCTCCAGCCATTAATAAATAAGGTACATGGGTTTGTTGGGCAACCTTTTCTGCTTGTGAAAGATAGGTATCATTAATATTACCAGTATCAATAATTAAATCTGGGTTATAGGATAGAAGCTGTTCTAAGGAAAGCGTACTGCCTCGACCTGCTAAACGACCATATACGGGTAATTCGAGCCATTGCGCTGCAAAAAGGCCACTGTGTCCTTTTTTCAGTGAAATTGAGGAAAATCCCACCATTTTTTCGGGGGCTAATGCGAACATCAATAGATCAGAAGGGGGGCCAGAGCTGATGACGCGTTGAATATCCTTTGGCGTCGGAAGATGACCAAATAAAGCTTTTTCAACGGCTGGACGAGTTTGTGCGAAGCTCGGCAAACTGTAAAAAGCAGCAAGTACTGCACTTGATTTAAGGAACTGCCTACGATTGATCGCCATAGTCTAATTTCATCTATTCGTTATAATAATAATTATATAGCGCGAAAATTAGCGGAGTCATGATAGAGAGTCAACTATAAAAATCGCATTGTTCGGAAAATTCGACATTTATGTGATGTAAATCAGTAACAAAGATTGCTATCCATTAACAGATAGCAGAACATGGTTATCGTTAACGAATTGGATATCGCTTTGAACTTATGAAGAAAAAAAGACCTTCTCTACAGGATGTTGCCGACCAAGTTGGCGTCACAAAAATGACGGTGAGTCGTTTTCTACGAAACCCAGATCAGGTTTCAGAAGCTTTGCGCGAGAAAATTGCCCAAGCTGTGGAGGCTTCCGGGTATATTCCAAATAAGGCGCCCGATATTTTATCGAATTCAACTAGCCATGCTATTGGGGTGTTGCTTCCTTCATTAACTAACCAAGTTTTTGCCGAAGTGATTCGTGGAATTGAAGCCGTGACAGACCGCCATGGCTACCAAACCATGCTCGCTCACTATGGTTATTTGCCCGAAAAAGAAGAAGAGCGGCTGACTTCACTACTTTCTTATAATATTGATGGTGTGATTTTAGCCGAACGGACACACACTGAACGAACGCTGCGCATGTTGAAAACCGCGGGGATCCCCGTTGTTGAGATTATGGATAGCGTTTCTCCTTGCCTAGATATTGCAGTTGGTATTGATAACTTTGAAGCGTCTCGCCAAATGACTCGGGCGATGATTGAGCGTGGCTGCCGTAAGGTTGTGTACTTAGGCGCAAGACATGATGAACGTACTTTTATCCGCTTGAAAGGTTATGAACAGGCAATGCTCGATGCTAATCTTGAACCACGTAATGTGATGACGCAGGCTAGCTCATCGTATTCGCTAGGCGCCCAACTACTGCACGATTGCCGTGCTAAATACCCAGATACCGACGGCTTATTCTGTACCAATGATGACTTAGCGATAGGGGCTATTTTTGAATGCCAACGTTTAGGGATTCAAATTCCACAAGACCTTGCTATTTCAGGTTTTCATGGCCACGACGTAGGGCAAGTGATGACGCCAAAACTGGCGAGTATTTTGACGCCAAGAGACCAAATGGGGCGTAAGGCGGCAGAAGTCTTGTTGGCAAGAATGTCGGGTAAGAAGCTTGTTGAGTCGCATTTTGATGTGGGGTTTTGTGTCCTCACTGGCGAAAGTATCTAATTATTCCTCGTCATACTTCGCGCTGTCGCGTTGTTGCCTGTACTCGCCAACCCTAGTCACATACTTATGTATGCTCCTAGGGCTTGACTCGCTTGGCGCCTAGCGACAACACGAACTATTTAGAGGAATGCTTTAAGGGGAGTAATAAAGTTTAAATATACTTTTTGTTTTTTGTTTTTTGTTTTTTGTTTTTTGTTTTTTGTTTTTTGTTTTTTGCTATTGCTGTTTGTTTTTTATTTTTGCTTTGTCTTTCACCTGCCTCTTCTGAAGTCAGTTTGAGAGTATCATCACAGATCTGTTTTCTTCTTCACCAATTTGATTGCCAAATAAATCCGCACTGATGATAATGTTACCCGTAACTTGTTACCGGTAACAAAGGCCGGTTTTTAACTAAAGCCAGGACAATAGTGAATATCTGAGGAGTTTCCTATGAATGATACCCAAAAACAAAACTATACATTTGTACTAATGGGGGTATCGGGTAGTGGTAAGTCTGCTGTTGCTACCGGTGTTGCACAGCAACTACAAGCTGCTTTCCTTGATGGTGACTTTCTTCACCCTAAATCAAATATTTTAAAAATGGCATCTGGTCATGCATTAAATGATGACGACCGTAAACCTTGGTTAGTCGCACTAAATAATGCCATTTTTGCAATGCAAAGAACTAATAAGATATCGCTGGTAGTTAGCTCTGCACTGAAAAAAAGCTATCGTGATATCTTAAGAGAGGGGAACCACAACCTCTATTTTATTTACCTAAAAGGTGATGCGGTTGTTATTGAAGAAAGATTGAAAGCACGTAAAGGGCATTTCTTTAAGCCTGAAATGCTGAAATCGCAATTTGATGCCTTACAAGAACCTGGCGCGGATGAACCTGATGTGCAGGTTGTTGATATTCGCCCATCCTTAGAAAACGTGATTGAAAATACGTGTTCTACTATTCGTAAGATTGTCGCTGGAGATAACTAATGAATACCCCAGAAACATTAAGCACGTTAACGCTCGTGCTGACGGCAGTCGGCTCTGTCGTTTTACTGCTTTTTTTAGTGATGTATGCTCGTTTACATGCTTTTGTTGCACTCATGATTGTTTCTATTGGTGCCGGTTTATTTTCAGGTATGCCAGTACAACAGATCACGGAAACCATGCAAAAAGGAATGGCGGGAACCTTAGGTTTTCTTGCTATCGTAGTCGCTCTTGGGGCAATGTTCGGTAAAATTTTACATGAAACAGGGGCATTAGATCAGATTGCGAATAAGCTACTTAACCTATTCGGTGAAAAGAATGCTCACTATGCAGTGGGTGTCGCAGGGCTGATTTGTGCGCTACCACTCTTCTTTGATGTGGCTATTGTCTTGTTAATTGGTGTGGTGTTTGCGGTAGCGAACCGCACAGGCCATAACGTTGTTCGCCTTGCTATTCCATTATTTGCTGGGGTAGCCGCTGCGGCAGCGTTTTTATTACCGGGGCCAACACCAATGCTAGTTGCATCACAAATGGGGGCAGACTATGGCTGGATGATTTTAATTGGTTTGTGTGCTGCTATCCCAGGTATGATTTTAGCAGGGCCATTATTTGGTAAGTTTATTAGTAACTTTGTTCATATTGATATTCCAGCAGATTATCAAGCGCCAAATACAGAACATGGCAAAATGCCAAGCTTTGGATTTAGCTTGTGTTTAGTGCTTTTCCCGTTGGTATTAGTGGGTTTAAAAACAATCGGAACGCATTTAGTTGAAAAAGGAACCCCCCTTGAGCATTGGTTAGAGTTTATCGGTCACCCTTTCACCGCATTACTGTTAGCGTGTTTACTGGCGATTTATGGCCTAGGTTTCCGTTATGGTATGGATAAAGAAAAAGTCATGGCGATTTGTTCCGCAGCGATTCAACCTGCTGGGATCATTTTACTTGTGACGGGTGCTGGTGGCGTATTCAAACAAATTTTAGTGGATTCAGGTGTAGGCCCTGCACTAGGTGACTCTTTAATTGGTGCTGGTTTACCAATTGCTGTTGCTTGCTTTGTATTAGCGGGTGCAGTGCGTGTCATTCAAGGTTCTGCAACGGTTGCATGTTTAACAGCGGTAGGTTTAGTGCTACCTGTTATCAGTGAGTTAGGTTACTCAGGAGCACAGCTGGCAGCATTAGCTATCTGTATTTCTGGCGGTTCATTGATCTTAAGCCACGTGAATGACTCTGGTTTCTGGTTATATGGAAAATTCACTGGTGCGACAGAAGCGCAAACGCTAAAAACATGGACGGTAATGGAAACTATCCTTGGTACGACAGGGGCAATTGTCGGTATGGTGTTCTTCATGTTCTTGTAATGTATTTTATGAAAATACATCAGAGCTAAATGTATTGAATTAAAACGCCCGCTATTAAGTGGGCGTTTTGCTTATTTAGCTTAGGCTAATTTTAGGGATGATAATTTTATTATGGTGTTGTGGCGAATTAATGTGTTTAGCATGACCCGGTGATAATGCAATATGCTTCGTAAAAAATGAGGTTAGTCCTAAGTCGTGAGTAGAAAAGAAAATAATTGATTTATCTAATTCAAACTCTTGCTTCATTAATTGTAAGAATGAGAGTGCATCAGAGGCCGCCATAAATGATGTCGATTCGTCTAAGAATATCATTTCAGGTTGTTTTATCAGAGTCAGTGCGAGCTGTAACTTTTGTTTTTCCCCTGTAGATGCGGCGATATCGGTGATGAGTGTATCGTCTAAGGTTTCCTTACTAATCAGTAAGGATGGGCAACATAATTTGGTAAGGTGAACAATTGTATTGTTATCGAATACACCGTAGAAATTAAAATTATCACGAATGCTGCCATGAATAAATGTTGAAATACCATTATGGTAGGCAATTTTTTCTGTTAAAAAGCATTGGGAAATTTCATCGATACCAATACCATTGATTGTAATATCCCCTGATGAGTATTCTGAAATCCCACATAATGCTTTCATTAGTGATGTCTTTCCTACGCCTGAAATACCAGTAATACCAATAACATCGCCGGGTTTGGCTTCAACATCAAGCTGATTAATAATGGTTTTACCATTAATGCTAACGCTAAGATTTTTTGCACTAAAATGTTTTATTGAATCTGTTGTTATACCATCTGCTTTGAAATGGATAAGTGGGTTGTTTTTTAACTGATCAATACTGGATTTGATATGAAATAGATGTGTTTTCACCATAAATAAGCGATTAATGGCACTTGTAATTGCACCAGAAAGTCGACTATTAATGATCATCACGGCGATAACAGAAGCCAAGCTTAGACTGCCTTCACCAATAGCCAAATAGCTAGCTACGTACATTACTATCATAGATAAAAACGTATTTACTTTGATAATTTCCATCCAATGGTGATTGGCCTCATTTAGTTTTAATTTTATTTTTTCATCTTCATTAGTTTTTATACTGATGTACTGTTTAAAATGGTTATCTCTGGCAAAACAAAGCTCATGTTTTTTTTGTTCCAATGAATAGTACATGGCTGATTTTTCATAGTTTAAGGTATTCGCTCGGAGCATATTTTTATAGGAAAGAAAGCGGATGTGTAGGCATAAAAAGATAAGCCCAGCGTAATAGCTCAATAGCAATAATGAATAAAAACCTAACATACCAAAAATGCAAAATGAAAATAAAATGGCTAACCCGACATCATAAATAATTTGAGGCTTAATTTCCCAAACTTGTAAGATTGATGCTTCTGCTGTTCTCACTTTAATTGAGGCACTTTTACAACTAGATTGTTTTAATAAATTAATAAAATAGCGATTAAAAGTACTGATGTTAAGCTTTATTTTTTTTATGTTCTGTTCATGAATAATATGTTTAATAAAAAACTCTAGGCCAACAACGACAATGAAAATAAAACTAATATATAAAAGTGAGCTTATAGATTCACTATAAACTAAGCGGGAGTTAAAAAGATTTGAATATAAAGGTAGTAATAGTGAGAAGACAATTAAAGGTAATGAAAATAAGCTGGATTTTGGTGTTAACTTAATCAGTGATTTATATATGCTCTCTTCATTGAGTGTGTTTTCACTTGCAGAAAATGAAAACAAATGTTTATTTTCAATTAGTTGTTGTGTTATAGCTATGTCGGTTGTTAGATTGGTTAGCTGGCCTCTATGATTTTTGATGATAATATATTTCCCATCTGCTATCTCCATAATAAAGAGAGCAGGTAGCTTTTTTTCATTAAAATTTGAAATAGAAGTGTATTGATAAGTGAAAAAATCATTATTAATAAATTCATTTATATTATTTAAGATATATTTATTATCATAAGAGAGTGCTGGAGAGGAAAATGGTTCTCCTAATATCTTAAAGTATTGATTAATAACATCATGGAAACTACTTTCTTTCATTTTCTTCACTCTTTAGGAAGCAAGCGTTAACCCCTTGATTATCCTCAATAGGTTTTAAGGCTTTAATGTGTACATTAGGCGTGTTTTTTTTAATTAATACCGTGTTATAGATGGTATAGGTCATTGCTGCGTCAAAAGATATGTTATTTCCATAACTGCAATAAACATCAATAGATTTAACCTTTTTATGATCAATTAGTTTTAAGGTGTCATGGCTAAACATTAACGATGTCATGATGTTATTGCCATTGCCATTGCCATTGCCATTGCCATTGCCATTGCCATTGCCATTGCCATTTTTATTGTCATTATTACTATCGGTATTTATAGATGAAGACGCTTCAGTATTGTGGTTATCAATTCCTATCAATGCCGCCTTGCCTTTATTTTTTTCAGCAGCCATTGTGCTTGATAATACATTAGCTAAGAGCACAGCCATAAGTAATGTCATGGTTGCAACGGCAGCAGATAATGCAGAAATAAAACCTAACATAAGTCACCAAACGTTAAATGTAATGTTATCGCTAATTAATGCGGTTAAATAATGAAGTACTGAAATCTCTTTACTAGAGATATAGAGCATCACTGGCAAACCGTCATGTTCTGGAAGGAGCTCCGTATTTTGTTCTGGTATAATTTGTACTGAATAATAGCGTTCTTGACTGTTCCGCTCCCTGTCACTAAAGGAATCAGCGCTGATTTTTGTAACTTTTCCGTTAATGATTTTTTTAAACCCAGGGGAGTTCACCACAATTTTGGCTGGTAGCTGTGGCGCTATAAAAGGGCGATACTTCGCTAATATTTTACCTTCAATAACCCGCGTACTTTGCTGTTTTTTAATCACCATTACTAAATTTGAGGCTTCAACATACGAACCTTTCTCTAAATCTTTTTCGATACTTAATACAATCCCGTTTGCTGGTGATAACACACTATTCGCTCTTATTTTATTGCGCAGTAATTCCATCTGACCACTGTTTTCTAATTTCTCTTTTTTTAGTCGATTAAGTAGAGTTTCATTTTCTTGTATTTCCCCGATAAGTCGTGCGGTATACTTCTTTTCTTGCAGTGAGATTTCTCGCAATAACCCTTGAGCATTTAATTCACCTGATGCTATTAGCGCGGTGGTGCGGCTGATTTCAGCATTATTATTGAGTTTTTCAATTTCAGGAGCTCTTGCGTTTTTTAATAATAAGTCCTTCTTTTTCAGTATGTTAATTTGATTTTCTAGTTCGCTAGACTCTTTAATTTGTGAGATATATTTATCTCGTAAATTACTTATCTCCATGCGTAAGAGAATATGACCATAGAGTTCTCTATAGGCACTTAAAGTTTTACTTTGTAAGCCCTTTGCAAAGAAAAAATATTCAGATTCCGTATTTATGCTTCCATCAAGGATTTTATTTAACAGTTTTTTGTTTTCTTCTAATTCATTGATGCGTTCATTAGCAAAAGTAACGAGGCCGGATAAGGTTTTTTCTTGATGAAAGACATCTAAATTAGTATAGGAAAATAAAACTTGGTCTTTTTCTACCTTATCACCAGTTTTAATAGCGAACTGATTAATAAATCCAGAAGCCGGGCTCACTATTTCTAGTCGATTGGAGACTCCTGAGATAATCCCCTCTCCTGGAGAGGATATTTCTATTTTAGCTAATATAATATAACCGATAAATAATGACGTGATACCTAGAAATATTTTTAATTTTTTAGGTGCCCGGTTCAGTTTATTTAGATAATGTTTCAATTTCAGCTAACTTCCCTGTTAATTGGATATATTCCATTTTGTTTTTCATATCAGCAATCATTAATTCAGCAATGCGCCTTTCCATTGTTAACATATCAAATAGTGTGTTCACCATTTCATAGAAAGAAGATTGTGATATTTCATATTCCCTTTGTTGGCTTTTAATTATTGAGCGCATGGTCTTACGTTGTTCATGTAGCCCTGTAAGTTCAGTCGAATTTGAATTAGCGATTAATTTTAAATTTTTAATTTTAGCTGTGGATTCTTTATATTTATAATCAGCTTTTCCTTTTGTTGCTTCATACAGTTTCAGTTGAGATTTTTCATTCAGCACTTTATCAAGGTCAAAGATATTTAATTTAACCTCCATTCCCATATAAGACTCGTTACGACTTCTGACTTGATCAATAAATCGTTCTTCGGCGATAAGATTAACATTTAAGAAGGGATTTTGTTGATAAGCATTTTCTTTCATTGCATCAGCTTGCATGCGTAGCAAGTTATATTCGCTATTCTGTTGTGCATTTTCACTATCAATAATAGTTTCTTGTAATTTTTTTAATAGATTTTTTGGAACCGTTACACCTTTAGAAGGAAAGGTAATGCCTGATAAAAGCTCAATATTAGACTTATATTGCTCAATCTCTTTTTCTATATTTTGTAGTTCTGTTTCAATCCTCTGCATCAATAAAGAAGCTTGTTCAACATCACTGTATTTTGCTATGCCACTTTTATAGCGATGAGTAATAAGTTTGAAAATACTTTTAGCATTGCTATTTAAATCAGCTGTTGTTTTTGTTAGCTCATTGAGATAATAAATACCAATTAAGTTGTTAGTTGTCGAGGTGTAAAGTTCTTCTTTTTCCTTGTTTAGTGAAAGTGCTGATATTTTTAATTTTAAATTTTTTTCATTAAACCGGTGACTTAACGTAGTGTCATAGATCAATGAACTGGCAGTAATATTACTGTTAGTGCTGCCATCATGGCTTTTTATTTTTCCTGAAGCGGATATTTTTGGTAGATAATAATAATCTGTTTGTTTTGCTCTGAGGTTTTCAGCTTCTAATTCTAACGCTTTTATTTGAACTGGATTGGAGTTTTTTAATACTCGGCCAATAAATGTTTGGAAGTTTTCTACATCTTGATTGGCTAAGCTACAAGTTGGTAGTGATAATGTTAATAATAAACCTAAGGTGATAGGACGCATGTGCTTACTCCATTGATAATAAAGTTAATAGTTTTTTTCTGCTCTCAATGGTATTTTCTTTTAGCCATTGTGTAGTTTGATCTATTTTTAATATTTCTTCTGAAATTTTTTCATTCTGATTGTTTTTGTTTATTTTTTCTTCTAATAAGTAGACGGCTAATTTTCTTTTCCAGTCATCGTCAGCTTCTTTTATTGATTGTAAAACCTCTAAGTGCTCTTGTGCTGTGGAGGATAAAGCCAGAAGATGTGAGGAAATATCAGTTGCTAGCTCATTGTTTTCGGTCACGGAAATCATTTTTTGCGCTATATTGATATTCACTTTCTGTAATGTGTTCAGGGTTTCTTGAATATGATTAAGTTCTTCTGAGTAGTTTGCAGATTGTTGTTGAGTTTTTTTATTTTCTTTTTGGTAAAAGAAATGAAAGAAATTCAAACTCACTAACAGTAAAACTGAAATAGAAACCCCAAGAATAGAGGTTAAGAATGCAAAGGACATTGAATTAAGTGCCATTGAGATAGATGAGATCATGGCGTTCATTTTTTCTGAGACATCACCTTCTCCTCCAAGTGATGCTGATATTGCGGTGATCATCCCTGTTAATCCAATAAATGTTCCTATTAATCCTAATGACACAGTAACGGATGCAGATAATTTCGTTTGGTTTGAGAGTAATGTATAGTTGCTTTTTTTATTTTTATTAAATAATCGATGAAATAAAAATATAACTAAAGGATAAATATAAATCCCAATCATGGTGTAGCTGATTTCAGGGGCAAGTAATAGACATTGCTGAACCATTTCACGTACCGATTGTAATAAAAAACAAGCGAGAAACGTTGCGGCATAAAAAAATAATCCAAGATAATACATGTTATTTGTAATCCCAATAAATGCATGAGTTCCAACCTGGGCAATATTCACTTGTTCCTTGTTTTAGAACAATTTCTTTATTAATTCCCAGACTCTTAAGTAGTGATGCCATATAAAGAAGGTTGTAGGTGTTTTTTTCTTTACTGTGGCTGATTTTATCATTGATGTAGCCACTGATAATAATTTTATTACTTTTGTTTTTAACTATTTCTTGTTTGATTAAAGAGGTTTCATTGCTTGATAAATGAATTCCACCTTTAAAATAAAGACGTTTGTTTTGGATATCTATTTGTATTTTTTCAAATTTTAATTGTCCATAATTAATATGGGTTTCTGCAGTTTTCATTCCACTGAAAATAAACACCATGGAAACTAAAATAATTATACATAGTGTTCCACTTAACCCATCAACCATTGGGGCTAGTTCTTCATCAGAGTTATCATCATTTTCTTCCATATCTAATTCTTTTATTTTAGAAACAATTTTATTAATTCAGGATTATATTATAATCGCTATTGAAATGAACTCACTGGAATTGGAGCTCAAAAAAAAAGATTGTCAGACCACATTATCTTAAATGACGTTTTATTTTTAATTAAATGGATATAATCGGTTTCATTAACGGCAGCTTATGGGTATATAGCTGATAACCCCATTTATTAATATAATGATATAGAACATGACAGATAAAACTATCACAGATAAATTAAAAAGCATAGAAATCCAAAAGTTTAAAGTTCAAGGGCTTGATTTAATTGTAACTAAGCCAGATGGTTCTATTGAGAACATTAAAAATGGGCTGTCTGAAGTTATTTTAGGAAATATGACATTATTGACTGAGCAGGGCGAGATTCTTTCACAAGATGAAATTCTATCATCAATAACATTAAATGTCGGTGCTGATGCTATTTATATCAAAGAGCAATTGACGAGTGACATCATTGAATATACTGATAGCCAAGCCTCAAAAAAGAATAATGAGCAAATTGAAGGTGAGGAACAGCAATATGATAACCGACAAGACGATGAACAAAGTTTCAGTGAAAAACTGGCGGAGTTAAATCAAAAAAACCAACAATTAGAAAAGGCGCTTCAGACCTTGTCTTCTGAGAAAGATGAAAAAGAGGTATTACTAAGTTCGTCATTAACAAAGCTCACAGAAGCGAAAAACCAGCTAAATCAAAAAAATAAAGCAGAGAAAGCACAAGTCGAAGACAGCAACTTAACCTTTACTTCACCATCTGCACCCGTTGTTATGCCAATAAGTTCTTCATCACCCTCTCAGCCTGCAAATAAACCATTAGCACCTTCCCAGATAGCTAAACCTATAACACAGGTTTTTATTCAAGGAAAATTAAGCGAAGAATCCGACTCAGGGAAAAGGGGGGATAATATTACGAATATTAATACACCAATATTTACTGGGGTTATCTCTCCTGATAGTCAGGGTTATCTAACGATTAATGATAACAAATATTCGATCACAACGGATAAAGATGGAAAGTGGTCATTAAAAATCACTGAACCGTTAGAAGATAAAGTATATGAATATTCATTAGTTGCTTTTTCCGGTGAAGGTAAGCCTGTGACGGTGAATGGCCAATTTGAAGTCGACACTCAGCTTGATAATCTCTCTGTTAGCCTTGATGGGCATTCGGATACCGAAACGTCGGCGGAGAGACTAACTAACAAGCAAGTTCCTACTTTTATAGGGAAAGCTGAAGCTGGTAGTACGGTAACGCTAACGATTGCAGGACAAACATTATCGGCAATTGCTGATGATAAAGGTACGTGGCGAATAACAGTCGAGAAACCATTGGCCGATGGAGTATCAAACTTCCAAATCACTGCCGTGGATCCTGCTGGTAACCAAAAAATCATCACTGAGAGCGTTACTATCAAAACATCAAAACCAGATGCTAGTGTACTGCTTGATAACTCAACGGTTTTTTTGACCAGCAAAGTAAAGCCAACGCTTACGGGAAAAACAGATTCGAATTCCAATGTCATCGTTAAGGTAGCTGGAAAAGAGTACTTCACTAAGGCGAATGAACAGGGTGATTGGTCACTCACTATTAGTGATAACTTAGCTGATGGCTCACATATATTAAATGTTAAGGTAACAGATAGCGTAGGAAATCAGGGTGTTTTTATCCAAAGCCTGATAGTCGACACGACACTACCGGCTGCGACTGCGAAGCTCACCGAAAGCAGCGATTCCGGCGCCAAAGGGG
>NZ_JAMPPJ010000024.1:0-161979 GCF_028481025.1 Providencia sp. PROV150
CCGCTCGCGTCCGGAAGCCACTTGCTCAAGGTGCAGGTCACCGATATTGCGGGAAATAGCGAGAAAATCAGCGAGACGGTATGGGTCGACACGACGCTACCGGCTGCGACTGCGAATCTCACCGAAAGCAGCGACTCCGGTGCCAAAGGGGACAATCTTACGCAGCACCAAGCGGTCACACTGGAAGGAATAACCAAACCGCAATCGGCGGTAGTGATCCAGTTTGCGGGGCAGGAGTACAGCACCCTTGCTGATAAAGACGGGCAGTGGCAAGTGGCATTACCCGCAGTCAATCAAGACGGTGAGTATGATTATCAAGTGAGTGTGACCGATACTGTCGGAAATATCGGGACGTCCAACGGGCAGTTTATTGTCGATAGCAATATCACGCTGACTGCACACTTAGACCCAGCGAGCCAAGACAATTCGAATGCGTTGATAACCTACTCAAAACGGCCACAAATTAGTGGAGAAGCAGATCCCGAAAGTAAAATTACCGCTGAGTTTAAAGGACAAATTAAAACGGTTTACGCCGATAGCCAAGGAAAATGGTCTCTGATTTTTGATGTTGATGCGAATGAAGGCAAGGATAATCACTACAAGGTCATCGCAGAGGACGCTGCTGGTAACAAAGAGACAATTAGTCAGAGTTTTACATACCTGCCCTCATCAGTAGGATCTGGAGACATTCACCCCCCGACTCTAACCGCCACATTAGATGCTGCTTATGATAGTGGAAAGCAAGGTGACTATATCACTAATATTAAAGCGCCTAAATTTACTGGGAACGCCACGGTGGGGGCTAAAGTTAGATTGACCATCGGGAATGAAAGTTTCTCTACATTGGCAGATAAAGTCACTGGAAATTGGGAAATCCAAGTTAAAGAGCTCACTGAAGGGAACTGCCAGTATCTTGTGACGGCGGAACACCCAATAAATGGGCAAACAAAGGATATTACTGGGAATATTTTTATTGATACTACTGCTCCTACATCCACAATTGAATTAAGTACAGAGACAGATACAGGAACTAAAGGAAACTTTATTACTGCACATCGTAAACCTGTTTTTACAGGAAAAAGTGAGCCGGGGAGTGAAATCACACTGGAACTAAATAATGAGTCGGTTTCGACAGTTGTTGATAACAACGGTTTCTGGAGTTTATCTTTACCCAATGAATTACCAAAAGATTTTATTGGTGATTATAAAGTTACCGTTACGGATACGGCAAATAATCAATTTGAAACAATAGACACACTGACGATTAATTCGAGTAAACCGGAGATTACCGATGCTGCTCTGGCTTCACCTTGGAATAAAGGTAAATTTTATGGTGAGAAATCGACTAATGATTTGATGGCGACTTTCCAAGGAAAAGTAACCCCTGGTTCAAGTTTACAATTTAAATTTAGATTGAGCCAGAATCATGAGTATGCATTTCCCATTACAAAGATTGATAACGATGGAAATTGGTCTTTTAGCTTATCGCCAGGTTTTCTTAAAGTGGATCGCCGTTATGACCTTGATAATTCGGTATTAATTGCAACGTCTCCAGCTGGGTTGACGACAGAAAAGGTGATTGAAGAAAAAGGGATTCAAATAAAGGATTGCGTTTTAAATGTGGCATTTCAAGTTGCGGCAGAGTCGAGTAGCACTGGGGAAGTTGATAACTCACTAAGCTCAAGTCGTTCCCCAAAGTTACAGGGAAAGATTTCAGGGGCATCGGATAGAGATGAGCTTACAGGGACCATTTTTATTGGTGGAAAAACTTATTCAATAGCTTTTGGTAAAAGCAGAAGCTCATGGAATTTCAAAGTCCCCGACGATGTCCAGCTTCCTTTAGGAGAAGTCCCCTATACTCTCACATTTAAAGATGTTTATGGTTCGGTAAGGGAAGTATCTTCTTCTGTATTTATCAGTGATTTCAAGTTTTACCTTGACCCAGATACAGATTCTGGCCAAATCGGTAACCACTATACCAATCATAAAAAACCCGTTTATAAAGGCAAAATAACAGCCGGTGGCACGATCTCAGCCAAAGTAAATGGTAATAGTTATCCTATTCAAGCCAATGATCAGGGAGAGTGGCGTTTCGAAGTGCCGATTAAAGGGGATGGCGCTTACCATATTAGTTTTATCCAAGACGATGGTACAGTTTCAGTTGGGCAAACAACACTTAATATCCTTACTAAGGCACCCATATTTAATCATTTTCAGGTTGCTGAGGAGCAACTTCATGCGGGTACACAAGTTGCGAATGTAACCAATCCTAAATTAGTTTTCACTTATAATGGAAATATGGATTATTACTTGATAAACGTGAATGGAAAAACGACTCGACATAATAAGCTAAAAACTAAATATAATGGCTCTAAAACAGTTTTTGCTAATGAGCTGGCATTACCTGACGGCGAGCATGTGGCAAAAATAACTGCATTTGATATCGCGGGTAATAAAACTGAGCATGAAGTAATTATTAAAGTGCTCAGTGATGAATCCGGTAAGACTGCCCCAAGTATTGAATTTGGTGTGAATGATAAACAATTAATTTCTGAGAAAGATGGCAAATTACTTTTCAACCAAAATGATTTAACACTCACGGGTACGACAAGTGTCGCAAGTCTGATTACCATCAAAGACATAAATGGAAAAATACTTGGTACGACAAAGGCAAATAATCAGGGGGGTTGGCAGCTGAAATTACCCAGTGATGTTGTTCCTGTAGGTATTAAGGATGGTGAAAAAATTCAATTATCGGTTACGGCAAAGGATTTAGCTAATCGTGAAACGCAGTTTGAGTTTGATTTGGTATATGACATTACTCCTCCAGTATTGAATGCGGTATTAGACGAACAATCATCAAATGGCGGCACTATTCATGTTAACCAACCAACATTTAATGGAACAACCAAAGCCAATTCGGAAGTACGCTTGACGATCAATGGAAATATTTATCGTACGACCGCTGATCATGATGGTAACTGGCAGATTAAATTATCTGATAAGGAGGCCCTTGCTGAGGGAACTTACTCGTATGAAATCGAAGCTCAAGACATTTTTGGCCAAATTAGTCTACAACCTATTTCAGGCAATTTTACAGTAAAAACCATTGCTGTGGCGACCGGAGGGTTAACGTCAGACTCAGATTCGGGCATTCTGGATGATAATTGTACAAATATAAATAAGCCTATATTTACTGGGATAACTGAGCCGAATGCGATAATCCGATTAGTTTTCGATAATAAAATTGCCTCAACATTTGAAACTATCGCTAATGAAAAAGGGGAGTGGTCTATTCACGTTGATACTGAGTTAAGTGAAGGTCTTCATGATTATGTCATTTTTGCGATTGATAATATTAAAGGTATTAAAGGACAAGTTTCTGGGCAATTGGTGATTGATACATTAGCACCTGATTACCTTATTGGTGGTGTGGTAGATCCTATAGACTCCAGTACTAAACCGAATATTTTAACCAGTATGACGAGGCCGACTTTTGCTGGGATTGCAGAGCCTAGCGCTTATTTGGAAATCACAGTTGGTCAAGAGATCTACAAGAATATCCTTGCTGATAAACAAGGGGAGTGGAGCTTTACGTTAACAGAACCACTAAGCGATGGGACACATGATTATCATATAAGGGTAACTGACATTGCCGGGAACTTAGGGGCAGACAATTTAACCGGAAAAATTACTGTTGATACTCAAGCGCCAGAAATTTTAGGGGGGCTAAATAACACCACTGACTCAAGCCACAAGGGCGATAATATAACGAATATCAATAAGCCAAAATTTAGTGGGGTGACAGAGGCTGAGGCAGTTATTGCGCTTGAAATTGACGGTAAAATCTATCAAGGGGTGGCGGATGAAAAAGGAAACTGGGCGATATCTGTTACTGATGCCTTGATTGATAAAACCTATGATTATCGTATTGAAGTTAAAGATGCCGTGGGAAATAGGCAGGCGCTTACAGGGCAAATGACGATTGATACTAAAGCCCCTGAGCTTGTTGGCCACTTAGATGTTATGACTGACTCTGGCGAAAAAGGCGATGATATAACTAATATTAATACGCCAAAATTCAGTGGGACAACGGAGCCAGACACTCAGGTATTTTTAACCATTGATAATCATACCTATGAACAAAAAGCGAATAAATTAGGCCAATGGGAGATCTCGGTGTCGAACCCATTAGCTGAGGGTGTGTATGACTATGAAATTAATGCATACGATCAAGCGGGTAATCAGGCACAGCAATCAGGAAAGGTGACTATTGATACTAAAGCCCCTGAGCTTGTTGGTCACTTAGATGTTATGACTGACTCTGGCGAAAAAGGCGATGATATAACTAATATTAATACGCCAAAATTCAGTGGGACAACGGAGCCAGACACTCATGTATTTTTAACCATTGATAATCATACCTATGAACAAAAAGCGAATAAATTAGGCCAATGGGAGATCTCGGTGTTGAACCCATTAGCGGAGGGGGTGCATGACTATGAAGTTAATGTATATGATCAGGCAGGAAATCAGGCACAGGTTCAAGGTAATCTTACTATTTATTCCGATTTGCCCGATGCAACTGTAACGCCAATAGATAATACAGGCGGTACTCAGGTGGATATCCCGCCAATAGATACCTTAGCGCTTCCATCTGATATCGAGGAACACTATTTTTAATTGAATAATAGCCCTACCATGAAAATGGTAAGGCTAAAGTTTAAAGGTGAATAAAGTACTAAATCAAGGAATGGGGGAAGCTTGGCTGCGCATGAAAGCTTTTAAATGCCAGTAAAAAATAAGGGACATCATCATAGCCGACTTCTTGGGCGATACGTGTCATAGGCATATTTTCTGTTCTAGATAATATCATTGCTTTGTTCATTCGGGACATTAAGCTAATTTTGGAAAAACTTGTATATTCACTGGCTAGTCGTCGTTTAAGGGTTGAAGGACTCATATGGAGTTTTTTTGCGATAGTATCTAGAGTATGGCATTGTTTACCTGCGCTATGAAAAATTAAGTCATACACTTTATCTTTTATCGAGATATTCATTGAGGCATATAATGTAGAGGTAAATTCATTCACCAGTAAAAAAAATGATAGAATAAAGTTTAAATGAATATGAATAACATTATGGCTGGTCGGTGAGTTAGCTTCTTTAATTGCAGAATGAAATACATCTTCAATAATCGGGTTTTCTTGTAAGCTAGTACAACAAATTTGGCTTATTGAGTGTGTCTTTTTCTTATTAATAAATAATGCTGCATGCTGTTGGTAAAAGGATTTTAACATATCGGTGGTCATTGGAAGTACATCTACAGCCAGCAGATTGTGATTATCAAGATTGATTATCTCAATTGAAGATCCTTTGGGGAGAAAACAGATATCTGCAGCCGTTAGTATTTGCCATGGGCCTTCTTCTATCCGTATTTCAATTTCGCCAGACCTCACTTTAAATAGTAGAGAGTGAGTTAGATAAAAGCTATTTTTTATTTTATTTGATAGGGTTTCAATATAGGTATGAAACGATTTAACACAGAAATTAGTCGACATTTTTGAACCTAAATAAATATTACCTACGATTATTACCGTAAAATTATTCTGGTTGTGTCAAAGAATTGTTCACGGCTTCCATATTTTTAACAACAAACCTTGAGCTTGCATAAGCTGAAAGATCGATTTGTTATTACTTCCTGACTTAATAAACTTCAGTGTATAGCGATGTGGTTTATTAAAAGGAACGCAGGGATACTAATTTTATATAGGGTATATTGATTTAATTACTGGTCACGATTTTTTATGTTTTTGAGAGAGAACAATAAATTCTTAACGAGTCAGTAATATTCCGAGAGTCATTATTTTAACTCATTGTTTTTATTTAAAATAATTATTTTTATTTTAATATTGGAATTATGTTTTTAGAGTAAAAAAAAGATAAGTAAGAAAAAAACAAAGTGAAATGACAACTATTAGGTGCTTAACATTAAAAAATAGTAGGAGTAAATAAAAAGGCAGAGTACGTTGAATATACTTCTGCCTTATCGTGCGTTGGACCAGTAATCAATTCAATATTTGGTTTAACTGACTATATAGGCCTTGTGCGCTCTTCTTATAACCTTCGACGGAGAGGTGCACATTGTCAGGTCGTGCTAAATCTTGTGCTGCCCATGTGCGAATTGAACAAGGGCCACCCATGAAGGCTTGCCAGTCCCAAAATAGCGTATTTTCCTGAGCGGCAACCGCCTTTTGAATTTGAATCACACTCGTTAAATTCACTGGCATCTGAGCTTGGCAACTCGCCGCATCATTAAATTTAAGTGAATCATTCGGGCCGATAAGTAAAATAACGCTATTTGGCATTTGTTGGCGAATTAAGCGAATTTTGGCGCGTAAATTTTGCTCGTAAGCGGCTAAATCTAATGTATCGTTAAAAGCTTCATTGGTTCCATAGGCTAAAATCACCATATCAGGGGACATTTGAGCTAAGGTTTCGCTCCATTGTGGTTGCCATTTATCTGTCATACTCAGTGTTGCACCATTGAGCCCAAGAGCTGAAAACATTACTCCTGGTTTTTGCGAACGCACTAACCACCCACCAATTTTCAACCCATCACCTTTATTAACAGTAACTTGGGCTGGAAGCTGGGTATTTACAGGGGACGAAAATACCCACTGGTTGCCTGTGGCTGGCAATGCAACATTGGGGGAGACTGCAGGAGCGACACGCATTTGTGAGTCACTTGTGCTTTGGTATAGAGTTTGTAGCTGATAAGCACCTAGCGCAGGCTGTAAAGGCTTGAGCACTACTTTACTGTTGGCTGCTTGTGGCTCGGCAATTAGCCCACCAAGTGGGTAATCAAAGCGTTCATCTTTGCGGCTTGAAGCCAGTGACCACTCTTTCTTTTCGCTCATACGGTTAATGGTCGCTGTTCGTTGTCCAGGTACCGAAATCGGAGGAATGAAGCCTGGACCCGCGTCACCATAACGTTGCTGAAATAATGTTCTTAAATTACCGCTGAAAAAGTCAGCGGCTGTATGTGAATCACCAATTTGGACAATGTGAACTTGTTGGTTGCCTTGGCGCAACTTATTTGCCAACTGTGGCAAATTAGGCTCTGCGTTATTGACCAACTGCCCTTGTGCAACGACTGGCTGTCCTTTAGGCAGGCTAGTCGTGCGAGTTTTGTCTGATGTGTTCTGGCAAGACAATAAGCCCAGCGACAAAAGCGCAATCACGCTACCCGCCAATATTTTGGACTTAGCTTGACACAGTTTGTTCAGTTTCATGAGGTTCCTTTTCTTCCTCTTCTTCGAAATGAATGAGTGAGAATACTTTTTCAGCAATCAATTGTTGACCTTTTCCGCTGAAATGGATCCCGTCACCACTTCGCAATTTAATGGTACTACTCGCATCACCGATATAGTCAGAATAGGTATCGCCTTTATATTTAAAGACATCATTGACCGAAAAGTAAATTTCACCGTTGTCTTCAACTTCAGATTGGTAGAGGCTACTTAAGAATTTCATGCCATCGGAGAGCGTATTTTTACGCATATTAGGAGGCCCAACCCAAATAACATCAACATTGTGCTGGCGAGCGGTCGATATTATATCACCAATTCGTTCACGGTACACTTTTTCCCAATCTTCACTTTTAAATTTGACGTATTTATAACCCGTTTGTGGTGGCATATCCCAAGGGTCGTTAGGTCCTAAAAAAACGACTAAAACCTTAATGTTGGGGTTATCATTCAATGCCTTAGCAATGGTTTGGGGCCAATTGAAAAAGCGTGGATACGCCAGTCCTGTACTTTGCTTGCTTAGATTAATGCTATCGATATTATATTTTTTCAAGAGCATGTTTTTAACATGTGGAGCGACGCCTTGCATCATGGAGTCCCCCGCGAACAGGACTTGTTGGCCCTTTTCGATATTGGCAATATGTTTTGCCACGATTGGCTGATCTTTTTTGATTGTAAAACCACCAAAGTTAATTTTCTGGTTTTTCTCTCTAACTTGTGGTCGTTTAAGCCGCTCAGGGAAAGTAATCGATAAGCTTTCAGCTGGATAAATATAGCCATTTACGAAATGAAGACCAATTTGAAACTCTTTGGGGAAACTGAGTTTTTTATCTTTATTGGCCAGTTCAAGCTCTGCGGCTTGTTTGTCTTCCTGCGCTTTTTGCCCTGATGCGTAATAAGTGAATAAGCTTCCTGCTTCAAGCGCACCATCATGTAAGTAAGCACCATAATCCCAGATAGGATTCCCTGCCATTTTCGCCCATGGGGTATCTTGGTGATATTTTTGCTGCCAAAATCGTTCTAGTGAGCTTTGATTCAACCAAATTAATAATAGGCCAGCAATTAGGACAATAAATAAAATCTGCCCAACTTTGATTAGGGTATTTTTAAACTCAGAAGTTAGCATAAATAAACCCCGGCATACCTGAAGGAGAAAGCATAAACATAATAGTTAGAATAATCGCGAGCGGAATAGGATAATAATACCAAGGAATGGTTTGGTATTTTTTTGCCACATAATGGTAGCCTTGTACAAAATAAGGGTAGGTAATCAGTAGTAGCCAAAATGCGATTAGTAAGCCTAGGCTTGCATTAATTGAAGCAATAAAACCAGGTGCAATGATTTGATTGGCCATTAACAGGGCATCATCAAATGAGGGGCTACGGAAGAAAATCCATGCAAAGCAGACAAAATGGAAAGTAATAATTCGTGACACCCAAACGGATAATGTTTTATTAGGAATCACTTGGGTCCATCCTAATTTTTCCATGCATAAACTCTTAAGATTGAGTAGCACAATTCCTAATCCATGAATGGCTCCCCAAACTACAAATGTCATTGCTGCACCATGCCATAACCCTGAAATGACCATCGCAAGGAATACATTGGTATTCATACGGCTAAAACCTTTGCGGTTACCGCCTAGGGGGATATAAATATAGTCGCGAATAAATGTAGATAAGCTGATGTGCCAACGGGCCCAAAACTCTTTTAAATTTGCAGCTAAATAAGGCGCATTAAAGTTAACAGGGACTCTAAATCCTAATAATAACGCGATGCCCGTCACCAGATTGGTATAACCTGAGAAGTTAAAGTAAATATTCCAAGCATAGGCATAGGTTGCTACTAGGATCTCTCCCGCATTGTAACCCACGGGAGAATCAAAGACTGGATTTACAAAATTTTCAGACAAGTAAGAGCTAAATAAAAACAATTTCACTAGTGCTAATGAAATAAGCAATATCGCTTTTCGAGGATCTAAAACCTCACGGCTTTCCGCTTGTATTTGGGGAAGAAAGTTCTTCGCGCGGTTGATTGGCCCTGCGACGATGCTCGGAAAAAATGCAAGATACAATGTTACATCAAAGAAATCGGCTTTAGGAATTTCTTTGCGACAAACTGATACCGTATAGCTTACCGAATGGAATACATAAAATGAGAGTCCAAGTGGTGCGAGTATTTCCAATATAGGAAGACCAACACTAAAACCAAATTTATCGAGTGTTTGCTGAATAGTCTCTTGGAAGAATGAGTAATATTTAAAGGTGGTAAAGAAGCCAACAATGACAGCGGTAAGAATACCGTATATCCATCGACTAGAGAGCCAATTGGTTGCCACGTTGGTAAGCAAATAAATAATCAGTGTGTAGCTAAATAAGATATAAGCAAAGTCAGGACTAAATGAATAAACAAAAAAATAGCTAGCAGTGATTAATAAGCCATTTTGTAACTTTGCACTGGGCTGACAACCCCAATAAATAAGAAAAAAAATCAAGAAAGAGCCAAGAAACTCAAAAGAGAAGAAATTCATATTAGACTCAAAGATGTTAATTATTTTGTTAGAAGGTTAGGGTATATGATATTTGATCTCTTTTTCTATGCAATCAGAATATTGCTTGTCGTATTGCTCGTCATATTTCGAGCGGTGACTTTGTTGGCTACGTTCAGCTACCCTAGTCACATACTTATGTATGCTCCTAGGGATAGCTTCTCTTGCCGCCTCGCCACCACTCGAACTATTTAGAGCAATGTGGTGAAACTGAAATACCCAATAAAAGACAATTAAACCATCAGATTAAAAACGAGAGATAGCTTCTCTTGCCGCCTCGCCAACACTCGAACTATTTAAGGCAATAGAGTAAATCTAAAAAAACATAAAAAATGAATTGGTCGAATGAGTTAAGTAAGTTCAATGCGGTTTGTGAGGGATAAAAAAAATCCACTTAGTTAAGTGGATTTTTATGTCTTGTACCTGGTGATACAAAATTAAATGCGAGTGGCTGCTCTTTGCTGAGCTTGTGTAATCAATTCTTCATTACTCGCGTACATCTCTTGTAAATAGCGGTTATAAGTAGAACCTAACTCTGAGTACCCTTTCATATCATTGATTAACTTTTTAGTATCTAGCTCATCTTTTGATAGACGCTGTTTTGCTCGTGAAGTACGTAGTGACTCATAAGCATTATGGGTATTCATATTTTTCATATAAGCAGTCACGGTCTCTTCTACAGAAGAATATGTAGAATAGCCTTTAATCTTTCCTTGTTTGGTCTGGCAGCCACTACCGCAGCGCATACCAAATAAATTACCGTTTTGCAGAGCAAGTTGTGATGTACCCCAACCAGACTCTGTTGCTGCTTGTGTGGCAACTAAGTGTGTTGGCATGATGTCGACACGACTCAATAGTTTGTTCCAATTTAAACGTTTTGGATTACTACATTTCATACCATAGCTATTACAGATTTGTTCAAGACGGCGCAACTCTTGTGCGCTCCACTTCTTATTAGCCCGTACTGATAGCAACCAAGTACGTTCAGCCATAATCTGCTTATTCACTTTTTCAATAACAGGGACAACCGTTTTCAAAAATGCTTTCTTTCGAGGCGTACCAGAAGGGTATTTACGCAAGTCAGGGAGTGAGGTTTTAGCCTGACTTACATTCTGTTGCACAGTTTTATTAGTATACTCTTTATTGAGCATTGTGCTGGTACTGGTGGAGCCCATACTCAGGCTCGAAAATAAAAGTAAAAATAAGAAAGCGAAGACGGCGTTTGTCCTCATCGTTCGAGAGGGCATTTGCTTCTCCTAAGTATCTCTGAACAAAATTCGAGCGAATATTAGCAGATTAATTTTTCACGAGCTACATTTATCCGGGTGACATTAAGGAAACTTCTGTATTATTTTGTGGGTTTTTTTATATTAATATGAATGTATTGATTTTAAATGACCTAATGGTTTCGTTTGGTATATTTTCATATGATGAATGATAAATTAAACTGTTTATTCCCGTGGCATTTGCGCTTTACTTAAGTTAAATTTGAGTAAAAAACACACAATTCATTTAGTTATTATAGGGTTATTTTGTCTGAAAAATAAGCAGTTGGTGGTCTATTTTTTGACCGAAATGAGTTCTCCATCGTTTTATTAAAGCCTATCGAGGCGACAAAAGTGAAATAAGATTATTATCTGCAAATGAGTAAAAAGTGACATTTACCTTAAATTTTAAGCGCAACAATGTCAGGATAAAGTCCTATAGGGTGAGTCATATGGATATCACAAATAGTCCCTTTAAGGTTTTAAAATTTGTTGCAGTAAATCTTGTTGCTTCGCATCTTCCGCCAGCTGTGGAAAATCTGCCACTGTCCAATAAGAGGTCGGTTTGGGGAGCTGTTTCATATTTCCAGTAGGGAGCAAACGCAGTTGTGCGAGTAATGACAAATCATATTTGAGATAGCGGTCAGGCAACGTTAAAAATAATCCTTCAGATGGCATAATTTGTGGGGGCATCAGAGGATAACGTTGGTCACTTGTTTGGTAATCTCTTGTTAAAACAAGAAATTTCTCTGGTACTCTACGGTAACTGTTCCACCATAAACCATCAACGCTATCAAATATTTTTCGCGTGGTTTTTCTATCTTTGCTACCGAGTTGGTGAAGGGCCAGTGGAAGAATATTTTCCATTGATTGAGAGTAAGTGGCTAAAGAGCCTGCTCGGCCTTGTAGTATCAAAGTTAAGGCGAGACGGGAACCAAGTAAATTTGAGTACAGGTCTTCAGGGGAAAATGCGGAAACCCCTTCAGAAAACCCCGGTACAGATTGATAGCCATACCACTGTGCAATTTCATGCCATACCGCGAGTTGGAAAGCCAATTTTGCGGCTAAGTAGGCGCTTAGTGTATAGCGCTGTTTGGCGGATTGTGGCGGTTCAAATGCACTGAAATGTATTTGTCTATCCGCTAATTCTTCACTCAGTGACAACGACCATTGTTGGCCTAGACGTGGGTAAATTTGGCTAAATAAGTAAAAAGTATAATCTGCAGTATCTCTGACATGGGAAATATCAATAAACCCGCTTTTATCCGTATAGAGTAAGCCTATTTTTTCATTACTGAGCCCCATTAATGCCGCAGAGGCACCTAAAAAGCTGTCATTATAATGATGTTCTCCTAGGCTATTTGCTTCAACGATATTATCGATAGTGTAAAACGGGACAGGTAATCCCCATAGCTCAGCTTGCAAGTTGTAGCCAAAGGCGCAGCAAGCGCGCAAACCTTGTGGTGGGGCTAAGGAAGCAATAACAGGCCAATTTTGTGAGGCTTCTTCAAAAGTATAGGGGGTAATGACAGGCTCAATAGTGGGTAATTCCAGTTTGTCATGACTTTGGCAGGCGGCTAATAAAAGTCCAATTCCCATTGCCAGAACCCATTTGAACATTAAAATGCCTCCCCAACTTGAAAATATACCCCTGTACTGTTGCGGCCGACACCGAAATCCAAGCGAACATTCATTCTTGGTTTAAATTCAAAACGATAGCCTACGCCAACGGTGGGCAACCAATGCCCTTGGCCTAATTCAGAGGCAGTATCACTCATGGTTCCTGTTCCTAGCCAGCCTACAACGCCATGACGCCAATCGAGTTTATGACGAAGTTCTATTTGGCTGGTGAATATATTGTTATCACGATAACGACCTTCATAATACCCGCGCATGCGGTTACCATTACCGAGTAATGATAGCTGGTTCCACGGTACATTTCCGGTTGAAAACCTCGCATAATTGTCGAATGCAATAACAGTCTCTTCGGCTAAGGCATGGTAATAGGCATATTGTAATTGGGTGGTTTGGAAACGTGTATCGCTACCGAGGCTAGGCGCAAAATAAGTATAGATGGCCTCAAAAGCTTGCCCATGATAGGCATTGGGCAGAAAATCTCGTGTGTCATAACTGTAGTATGCACTAATGCCTGAATTTAACACCGAACGACCCCCAATTGAATTGGAGAAATACTGTTTGGCGCCATCATCAGGATCGCTGGCATTGATTGATGAAAAGTCCCAACCAAGACCAATATAAGTCGAATCGGCTAATTGATATAAGACTCTTGGGGTTATTTGGAATTCTTGGGAATGGTACTTTTCTTTATTGTGATCGTTTTTCCCTGCAGAATATCCCTTACCCCAGTAATACGTGGGAATATTGTTAATGGTGCCGGAAACAAATAACCGCCACTGGTCGTTATCAATAAAATTATAATTGGTAAAATTTAAGCCAAACGCGCCTGTAGACGACGCAAAACCACTTAAGCCAATAGAAGACGGCTGGGTTTGTTTATCTTCTTTATCTATTCGATATAAACCAACCAGCGCAGTACCAATACCAACGCCCATTTCGGGGGTATAAAATGGCCCCGGTAATACGCCCCAATCGACAGTTTTACTTTCATCAAAGCTATTTTTTCCACCGAGATCGTTTAACCAGCCATCGATTTGCTGGCGATCAGGGAGTAAATCAGCTTTAGCGGGAAAAATAATAAAAAGGCTGAGCAAGGCCAGCCTTTGGATAATTGCCGAATGCCACATTAAAAACGGAATTCCCCAGAAATATAAAAACTATTTCGGTTATTAAAACCGACTTCTGTTAACACATTAAAGTTTCTAGTGAGTTCGACACGGGCACCGATAGTATTATTCCATTTATGGGCAAGATGTTGTTTAACATCGAATTTTGCATCGTCTGGCGCTAATGCCATCAACCCACTCAATTCAGGCGGTAAATCTAGTTTATTAATATCACCTTTGAATCGTTGGGTAATATCTTGATACATGGCACCAGTCCAAATTTGTAGCTTTGTATTACCTTGACCAGGGATTAAAGGTTCAAAGATAAATTCATAACCAACCCGAGGAGTTACAACAAAAGCAGTAATGTCACCGTCTAAGATATCAAGGCTTGTTCTGGTATAGTTAAAATCTAATGTACTAAAGAATTGGTTATACCCACCAGCGAAGGTAACACCACCACCATACGTTTTTCCTTTATAATCTAATTCAAAAGGCAGATTTTTACCGATATCAATTATATTTTCTTTGCCAAAAATTTTGACCCGAGCTTTTACACTATCAAGATTTGTGGTTGATGTTCCTTTGGTTTTTCCATAAACGCCATATACGTTCATAAATGGAAAGACCCAAGTATCGAGTTTTAACATATGTGATTCATTCTTACTGCGTGTATGTCCTGTTTTAATCATTAAGTCATCATTTAAATCGAATTTAACAAAAGGAATATTTACGCCCTTTTCTGATTTAAAGGCTATTTTGTCAACTTTTATATCTTGACGTAGGTTCATATATCCGTAGCCGATCCCAAAAGGTTCCGGTAAATCATACCCTCGAGCGCGGGCTTCATCGCCCCAAATCGGCAGTACTCGTGACTCTGTGGTAGAAGAACGAGTAATGCCGCCTTCGCTGTTACTTTGTGGGACTCCAGACTCACTTACAGAGACCGAAAATAACGGACGATCACTATCGGCAAAGCTCACAGACATGCTCATAATAGAAGAAAGAATCAGTGCAGTACTGAATTGAATGCGTTTCATAAAATTGGCTCAATCTTTAGATAATAGAGAGGTGTAGTTAGGTATATCTATAATAGTTGGAATTTTAACATTGATAATTTTTTTATCGATAGCGCTTAATGCTTTTTTATGAAGATCTAAAACTAGATACCTGTATGTTAATTATTTATTTAAGATTATCATTTTTCATACCTAAAATAGCTGCCGATGCAAGAAATAACATCGGCACGATAGGGCTGAAAATACTACTTTTTGTTTTGTTGATGAAACTTAACACGCTCATGAAAATAGGCTTTTAAATGGTCTTCCATTTGGTGAATCTTTTGTTCTAAGGCGTTGACCAGCACTTCATCGCTATTCATATCGAAAACGCGCTGCATCGCCAGTTCATCAACATATTCTTTTTGTGCCTTGGTTAAATCAGCCATATTTGAATTACCTTTATTGAAATAGAACTTTTGCTTTATCAATTTAAAGCAAATTAAAGAAAGTGCATTATTGTGCCTCAGTCAATACAGTATGAAAAGTAGAATAACTGATTGTCGAATAATGATTATTTATTAACTTAGTTGCAATACGAAGGATCAAATCACAATCTCTGTTTGTTAAGAATAATCACAATATTCTTAATGAATATAAGCTGATATCCTCGCCAGAGTCACTTATTAATAGGTCTGAAAATGAATAATAAACAACACTACCTTGATACCGCAGCAGGTGAGGGTGAAAAAGAAGCATCAATGATGGTTGCTATCCCTGGTTCTGAGCTGACGTCTTTATTATTAGAGCAGCGTTTAGAAGAGCAAACTTATTTCACCGATGGTGAAATAGACTACATTCCTGAGGATGGCGGTTTTTTCTTTAGCTGTAAAAAAGATGAAGAAGAATTACGTTTTTATATCTCTTTAGTGGATAGCGACCCTGAATATACCATCAATCCTTATTTTGCCACTGATCCAATCAGCCCTGAGCTGTATGCAGAGGCCAGTGCTGCTCCTCAAGCAGTGATTGTTGAATGTTTATTTCAAGGGCAGCCATTAGCTAATTACCTTCAGCAGCTGAAAATTATTCAAATATTAGTGCCAGATTTATTACTAGGCTTGGATATTTCTGCCGCAGGGAAAGTGTTTACTCGTGAGTGGCTTAATTTCCAACTCATTGATGATTTGATGCCAAGCATTGATTCTTTGTATGTTGTTCATGCTATTTATGATCAAGAAGACAACGAAGACAAGCCGGAAGAAGAGCGTGCTCCGACCATGTATTGGTTCCATACTCACGGTTTGGCACGTTGTGGTTTATCGGAAGCAGAAATTATTATACCGCACCCGATTGCTTCTTATTATGGTATTCCCGAACTATTTTGGAGCTTCGTGAATAACAGTATTACTCACGGAAAAATCGTGTTTAATGAACCTATTTTTATTGGTCAAACCCAAGCAGGCTATGAGTATTTAGTTGCAGTACCGTTTGAAGAAGGGCTGTTGCATGTGGGTAAATCAACGCCAATTGATGATTTGAAGCCACTTGAAGAGATGAATTTCGAGTTTGGTGATGCGTCATCAGAGCGTTTCATGGGGGATTGGCATGATCGAGACGAATCTCATCAGCACCCATCCGCGATGTTGTTTCGTGTGACACAAGAAAACCCAGTATTAGAAAGTTTCTTTGAAGGTTTTGAAGATCAAAACGCCATGATGTTTATGCGCACCGATGAAGAAACGGCAGATATGTCGCGTAAAGCTAAATTGCGTTGGGAATATTTCACCCATATGTTAGATAACTATGGGCCAAAACAGGTCGCTCAGAAGAAAGGCTTTTTTGCCAAATTCCTTGGTAAAAACGAGGAAGCTGAAGATTCTGAATGGCGCTTTTTAGTGAAATGCGGTATTGGTTACCATGATGCAGAAGAAGATTTCGATGGTCATGAACATATGTGGTTTGAACCTGTTTCTTGGAATGGAGACCAGTTTGAAGGGCGTTTAATTAACCATCCTTTTTATGTGAAAAATATGCAAGAAGGGGAAGTTTATCCATTAACGCGCGACGATATTACGGATTGGACAATTTATTTCCAAGACGGCAGTTATACCCCTGATACGATATATAAATTGTTAAGTGGCGCTCAAGTTCACTAACTTGTCATACTCGTCATACTTCAAGCTGCATGGGTGTTGACTGCGCTCAGCCAGCCGAATCACATACTTATGTATGCTCATCGGTCTGTCTTCGTTTGTCGCCTACATGCAACTTGAATTATTTAGAGTATATACGCGCCACGATTCAAACCGCATGGGTGTTGACTGAGCTCCGCCAGCCGAATCACATACTTATTCAAGCTAGAGTACAAAGGTTTATGTTAGACTGGGCGCGCAATGCGCCCAATTTAATGATGAAAATTTAACGCCATGAATGAATCCGAGCTTTACCAATATGCCTTGTTTATGCTTTCCCGTCGTGATTATGGGAAAGCAGAGCTATTTGCTCGTATGAAACGGCGTATGTATGAAAAAAATGAAGGTATTATTGATGAGCCTTTAATTGAATTGGTGCTTGAAAGGCTAAGTGAGCAACATTTTCTTGATGACGACCGTGTCGCGGGGTTATTAATGCAAGGTTATCTCCGTAAAGGGTATGGACCATTGCGGATAAAACAAGAAATGCGGCAGAAAGGTTTCACTGAAACGGTTGTGGAAAAGCATTTTGCTACTCTAGATGTAGATTGGTTTGAAAAGGCCGCATTGGTTCGTAGTAAAAAATTCGGTGATGACCTTCCTCATGATTTCAAGGAAAAAAGCAAACAAATTAGATATTTACAGTATCGTGGTTTTTTTGGCGATATGATTTATGAGTTATTCAATGGTTAGTTTTCATATTGTTAATTTATAAAATCACTTACTTTTCAACTGGTTGAAATAAAATTTGAACATAGTTTTTGACGTTGTTTATTTTAGATTAATCAGTGAATTGTGAGTTCGATCTTTCTTTTATCAATTTAATGTTAACGTTAACATATCTTTGATCATATACTGTGTTCATGTTCTGGGCAGCTCACTTCACGATAAATCAAAAAAGAGAAGAAAGCGCTAGCAATGATATTTATTGGTTTAATTCAAATAGGTATTAATATGAAGATGTTACCGTTATCTGCGATTGCAGCGGCTTTTGTCATCCTATTCCCTTTGGTGGGGGATGCTCAAACGGATTTAAGCCGTATTGAGGCAAGGCTGGAGGCGTTAGAGAAAAGAGCTGAGTTGGCAGAACGACGTGCCGAAGCTGCTGAACAGAAAGCAGAAAAGCTCGAACGAGTGATGAATATGCATGAAACTACCAAACAACCCATATCAACCGTTGTTAAGGAGCCTATTTCCAATACAAATGTACCAAGGGAGAGTGAAGAAAAACCAACATCTGGGATCCAATACCACAATGATTACGGTGAACTTAAGCTTTATGGCGATGTTGAGTTCAATATGGATGGGGCGAGTCGTCAGGGACAAATTACATCTGTCAGAACGGCTCTTGGGAAAAACAACCAACCAAATAAGAGTGATAATTGGGATATTAATGGACGAATCTTGATTGGGGTAGATGGTAATCATTTGAAAGATAATGGAAATTATGCAGGGTTTTCTGTGCAGCCGCTTGCGGATATGACAGGAAAAATGAACCTTGATGATGCCGCTTTTTATTTCGGGCAAAAGGATCGCTGGCAAGTAAAGCTCGGCCGTTACGAAGCTTATGATATGTTCCCATTAGGACAAGATACGTTTGTACAGTATTCAGGCAATACGGCGAATGATTTGTACAGTGATGGGTTCGGTTATATTTATATGATGAAAGAAGGGCGTGGGCGTTCAGGTGATGGTGGTAGTGTTCAACTTTCCCATTCATTAGATGATTGGTATTTTGAAATTAACGCATTGGTTGAAGATGGTACCGCTTTATTCGATGATTCTAATTACCATGGTTATCAGCTAGATAATAAGAAAAATGTTATTTATTTAAGGCCTGTGGTGGCTTGGCAGCCGAATGATTTTAAAGTGGCTATTGCGATGGAATCCCAAGTTATCAACAATGCCTATGGGGATAACGTTGATGGTCATTGGAAGGATATGTCCAAACGTAATGGATATGGTATGACTTTAGGATGGAATAGCGTAGAAAAAGACTCAGATAATGGCGTGCAGCTAACATTCAGTACTGCATACCTAGATGCAATAGCAGAAACAGATTTATCGTTAGGTGGCTATGCCTTGTGGCGTCGCGCTCAACTAGGTTATATCTATGCGCATAATAATATTAAAGATTTTAATGCAGTAAATATTTCGACAGACCCTAATTCAGTATTGAATAACATCCCAGGTAAATATGATATTCATACTTTATATGCTTCTTATGAGTTACCTCAAATTTTAGCTATAGATAATTACAAAATTTATCTTGGTGCTTATTACTCTAAAATTAATGCAGATAACCCTAATTTGATTAGTCATCATGATGATGAACGCTATGGTGTTCGTGCTCGCTTCAAATATTTTTTCTAGTCTAAGTTAAGCCGTTCTTCCTATGTGTTGTTAATAAATAGGAAGATCGGCTGCAAAATAACTATCAAAAAGATTTTTTATTTATTTCTCTTGTGTTTTAACGCATTTCTATATTAAAAATCATCTGCTGACATGATCATTGTCAGTGAATTTTGCTTAATGATTAGGCAGAGTAATTTTTTTATAATTACAAAATAAGACAGGCAGGAGAAATAAATGATTGAGCTCTTAATCGGCGTTATTGTCGCCATTGGAGTTGGGCGTTATATCATAAAAGGGTATTCCGCAACGGGTGTGTTAATGACGGGAGGGATTTTACTTCTAATCATTACCGCTATTATGGGCAAAAGTATTTTACCAGGTTCTGTTCCAACGACGGGGTGGCGTGTAACAGATATTCTGGAATACATAAAATTCCTATTAATGAGCCGAGGTGGCGACCTTGGTATGATGATCATGGTGTTATGTGGGTTTGCATCTTATATGACTCACATTGGGGCGAATGATGTTGTGGTGAAAATCGCTTCTAAGCCATTAAAAATGATCAACTCACCTTATTTGTTGATGGTTGCTGCTTATATTGTGGCATGTTTGATGTCACTGGCGGTATCTTCTGCGACAGGCCTCGGTGTATTACTGATGGCGACATTATTCCCTGTAATGGTGAATGTCGGGATCAGCCGTGGTGCAGCAGCAGCAATCTGTGCATCGCCAGCGGCAATTATTTTAGCGCCGACATCTGGTGATGTTATCTTAGCGGCAAAAGCGGCCGAAATGCCATTAATCGACTTTGCATTTAAAACGACCTTACCGATTTCTATCGCGGCAATTGTGGCAATGTCAATCGCTCACTTCTTTTGGCAGCGTTACCTCGACAGAAAAGAAAATGTCACGACTGAAATGTTAGATGTGAATGAAATTAAAACCCATGCTCCTGCTTTCTACGCTATTTTACCTTTTACGCCAATTATCGGTGTTTTAGTGTTTGATGGTAAATGGGCGCCTGAATTGCATATTGTTACCATTATTGTTGGCTGTATTATTTTGGCTGCAATCATTGAATTCATCCGTAGCTTCAGCGCTAAACATGTCTATAGTGGCTTAGAAGTTTGCTACAAAGGTATGGCAGAAGCATTCGCAACGGTCGTTATGTTATTAGTGGCGGCTGGGGTATTTGCTCAAGGTTTAAGTACCATTGGCTTTATTAAAGGGCTCATTGACCTTGCACAGTCATTCGGTTCTGGCGCAATTGTGATGATGATTGCACTGGTGGTGATTACGATGTTAGCTGCGATGACCACAGGTTCAGGGAATGCACCGTTCTATGCATTTGTTGAACTAATTCCTCATTTAGCAAAACAAATGGGGGTCAATCCTGCTTACTTAGTGATACCAATGCTACAAGCCTCTAACTTAGGGCGGACTTTATCGCCGGTATCAGGGGTTGTCGTGGCCGTATCTGGTATGGCAAAAATCTCTCCGTTCGAAGTCGTGAAAAGAACGTCAATCCCAGTATTAGTTGGATTGGTTGTGGTTGTAATTGCGACAGAAATATTAGTGCCTATATATCTATAACATTTCAGTTTCTCAGGTAAAAAAAATGGCTGAGCGAATAACTCAGCCATTCCTCGAATTAAAAATTAAATACTTTATATCTAAAATTTACTCTTTTAATTGATTGCGAAATTATTTTTTTACAGAATAATTACGTGGTGTTTGTTCTTTTACGTTATTAACGAGATCTACCCCAAAAAGTTGAAAGAAATAGAGTAATTAAATTAGGTACTGTTGCCCATTTAATGCAAAATCTGCACATCTTATTTTAATAACGTTAATGATGAAGAACACAAGATGAGCACAATTGAAAAAGCAGTAGTTACAGAAGATAAACCTGTCAGTAAGTGGACTTATAAGGATTTTACTTGGGTACTTTCTTTATTTGGTACCGCCGTGGGGGCAGGCGTTTTATTCCTACCAATTAAAGCTGGTGCTGGGGGGTTTTGGCCATTAGTAGTATTAGCAATAATTGCAACGCCAATGATTTGGTTGGCTCATAAAGGGTTAGCTCGCTTTGTCTTATCCTCAAAAAATCCAAATGCCGATATTACCGATACGGTAGAAGAGCATTTTGGTAAAGTAGGCGCAAATATTATTACATTTGCCTATTTCTTTGCTATTTACCCTATCGTATTGATTTACGGTGTCGGTATCACGAATACTGTTGATTCGTTCTTAGTAAATCAATTAGGAATAGACCCACTACCACGATGGTTATTGTCTGGAGTATTGATTGCTGCAATGACTGCTGGTGTGGTATTTGGTCGCGACCTTATGTTAAAGCTCACCTCCCTAATGGTTTATCCTTTGGTATTCATTTTGTTAGCTTTATCATTGTATCTAATCCCTGAGTGGAATATGTCCATGCTAGAGGTGGCTCCTGATTGGAGTGCAATGCCTGTGATTGTTTGGATGGCGATCCCACTTATCGTATTCTCATTTAACCATAGCCCAATCATCAGCCAATTTACTAAAGACCAACGTCAGCAGTTTGGTGATAATGCAGTGGTAAAAACGGATATGATTACTGGTGGTGCAGCATTGATGCTGACTGGTTTCGTGATGTTTTTCGTTTTCTCTGTGGTGTTATCACTAAGCCCAGCAGAGCTTGCCGTTGCGAAAGAACAAAATATCAGTGTGTTATCACATATTGCGAATATCAACCCATCGCCAATCCTATCTTATTTAGGGCCTATTGTTGCTTTCGCTGCGATTGTATCAAGTTACTTTGGTCACTTCTTAGGCGCTCACGAAGGTTTGGTTGGGTTAATTAAATCTCGCTCTTCTTTCTCTGTGAAGAAAATTCAAACGGCATCCATGTTATTTATTGTGATAACAACCTGGATTGTGACTATTCGTAACCCAAGTATTTTAGGCATGATTGAAACGATGGGGGCACCAATGATTGCCGCTATCCTATTCATTCTACCTGTTGTTTCGATGAATATTGTTCCTGCAATGAAGAAATTTAGCACTTCAAAACTGGCACAAATCTTTACTTTTATCTGTGGATTAGCGTCTATTACTTCGGTTATTTATGGTGCATTTTTATAATGACTAAGTGATTCGTTAAGGGCTCTCACTCTATTAGTTAAGTGAGAGCCCCTTGTTGTTTAATTACTGTATATTTAATTAATCTTATTAAAGAATACTACTAACATGTTAAAGCCATCAATTTAGTAGTTATCAGGACGACCAAATCCAGGGTCGCTATAAGTTGGGTAGGTATCGAAAATATTGCCATTTCCTGTTGCTCTTGGATCGCCATGCTCTTTTAAAGTTGTCATTAATTGAGTATCTAGCTGTTCAAGAACGTCTGCATATTCTTTATTCTGAGCTAAATTATTGAGCTGATCTGGGTCCTTTAGAATATCATATAACTCAACATTAGGTCGTTTACCTGTCGCCAAGGTATAAAAAGGTTCTATTTCTTTCTTATCTTTTTCGGTAATGATGAATGCTTTTGTTGGGCTGGCATCAATATTAGCATAGCCGCTATAAACTTTATTGGCATATTCCTTAAATGTAACGTCGTCCTTGCCTGGTTTTCCTGCTGGCCAGCGGTTAGGTTCAAAGTTTTTGATATATAAATATTGATGAGTACGTAATGCACGAATAGGATAAGTTTCTAGTGGAACCTCTCCACCATCCATGTGCCTTTCCATAGCAGTAATAACCGATTCACGATGTGGCTGGTCATATTGCAAGGTTGGAAGCAGGCTTTTCCCAACCATTGATGATGGCGGATTAACTCCTGCTGCTTCTAAAAAGGTAGGAGCTAGATCGGTTAAGGATACAAGTGAGTCATTTGTACGTGATGGTTTGATGACATTATTCCACATAATGGCAAGTGGAACGTGTGTTCCTGCATCATATAGGGTTGCTTTCGCCCTTGGGAATGCCCAACCATTATCACCAGTAATAACAACAACGGTATTATCTAAAAGACCTTCTTTTTCAAGTTTATTAAGAATATCACCACAATTCTTATCAAATATCTGAGCTGCATCGATATAATCCGCGATGTCATCACGTACTATCTGGTTATCTGGTAAATAGTTAGGAACACCATCATCTTTAACTTTTATTCCTTTTTTAACTCCTTCTCCCGTTGTAAAAGGGCGATGAGGTTCAGGGCTACCGTACCAAAAACAGAATGGTGTATCTTTTGGTCGCTCAGCCATAAACGTATCAAAGTTTTTATATCGAGCGCCGGCTGGGTTTTGACTTCTTCCTCCTGGCTCAGTTTTACCAGGTGCCCAGCCTTTACCAGAGAAACCTACATAATAACCATTGTCCTTTAAGATATCGGTATATGTTAATAATTTTGAGGATAATGTACCTGCGAGATTAGCTCCTTGTTCTAGTTGGTAAATAGGTTTACCCGTTAAAATAGATCCCCGTGAGGCTGTGCATGTGGGGGCAGCGGTGAATGCATTAGGAAAATTAACTCCTGAGCGTTTAATTCGTTCAAAAGTTGGAAGGTTTAAACCAAGCTTATCAACGGCTTCGGAATTCTGCCAACTCCAATCATCTGCGATGAGAAAAAGAATATTTGGTCGAGGTCTAGCTGTAGCTGCAAAAACATTAGTGTTTGTTATTGCAAGTACAGATAAAGCCATCAACCCTTCACAAAGTGTTCTACGAGTGACATCTACCATTTTACAATCCTCATATACTTTACATTATCCCTTAAGGTAAATTAATACTGCTGATTTGATTTATATACTTATAAATAAAGAAAATATAATCTTTCTATTTGATATAGATTGGTATAGATTCATGAATATAATTACAAGTTAATTATGTATAGTAAAAATAATTAATTTGTAATTATAATATGTAATATAGTTCACATTTATTGTTCATGATCTATCAATAATAATATAAACTATCAAAATATGTTGGTGGGGGTAAAATGTTACCAAAGATTGATGTAAATGTATGTAAATCAGAGGATTGTAAGAATTTTGCACTAGTTGATTGCGCTGATTACGTTAAACCATCATTCAAACTTGGTTATAGAGCCATATATTGTCCTAAATGTGGCGGTAATAGTTATCTAATTAATAACGATGACTTAAAAAAAATATTTTATCCATATTGGTCTTTCTATATGAAAAATATAGAAAAAGCTTGTCCAAGCTGCTATTCAACTGAAAATATAAAATATGGAACAACAGCAATTGGTACTGTTAGGTATCAATGTAAGAATTGTAATAATGTTTATTCATTAAAAAATCTAAACAAATTTGATGATGTTGATAACAAACTCATAGAAAGCTTATTAAAAAACACCAAGGTTAGTACTATTTTTAAAGAGTTAAAAATTACACCGGCATCTTTTTATCGAAGATTAGAAAATATAAATGAAATATTAGATATATTATGTAGGAAAGTTGAAAAATATAAAATAAAAAATAAACTTTCATCAATAGAGACAAGTTTATTTAATTTAAATTGTAGGGTTGAAAATAAAACGGGACTATCTAATAATTTACACTGTATAGTTAGTTGCTGTTCTAAAACAGGTTATGTATTGTCTATTACGACAAATTGGAATGATCAAGAGTTATCACTAGAAAGTATTTATAAATCACAAAATATCCCAGCGGAATCTATTAATTTATTAGAAGAAAATACAATAGAAAAAATATATAAGAAATATGAATCATTTCATAAGCGTCATAGCTTTGATCATATCCACTATACGAGTGATAATGTGTCAAAACATGTTATAGAGCCTGTTGTTGCTGGCCATAGTCATTTTAAAACATTAGAGATATTGTTAGCACCGAATGTAAAACATCACTTTATTCATCATGAGGTTTATATTCGAGGAGCAGTATTAACAGCTTATGGGAATGCAATTAGAAATGAGAAATGTGATGTTTTCTATGTTATTTCTAATGAAAATAGAGATGGCATTCAATATAAACATACTGGAAGCTATAAAGTTGGATGGTGGAAGAATATTTGGCATGAATATAAAGATATTAATGGGGAAGGGTATAAATATATTTGTAATTTGACTAGTTCTAAAAACAATCAACCCTATGAGTATCTAAAGTTAAACCCATCATTAAAATATTCTGAAGAATTTATAAAAACGTTCTTGTATTTCTTCCCAAGTAAAAGAATAAATTCACTATCACCAAAAATTTTAGTTAAAATTCTTTCTTTATTTAGTAAATATTATAATTACTGCTGTATTCCTCCAAATGAAACACTAACAGCTGCTCAGCGTATAGGAGTGGCAAAACAACAGTATGACTTAAGTATGATATTGAATGTAGACTTGTATTCTGATAGCGAAGAGTAAAATATAGAGATATACCAACATAAATTGATAGTATTTTTCTGTTGATGATGAAATCAGTGGTTAAACGTGACTAAAATCACATATGTTCCAGTACGATTATTATTAACTACAGTCATCAAAAATGATGGCAATATATTTATTCTGGAGCAATTGTTATGAATAAAAAGTTATTAGTTTTACCCATAATTATAGGTTCGCTATTAGGTAGTACTCTTTCATATGCAAAAGATATTACTATCTATCATACTAATGATTTACATGCTCATGTTTCACCATTTAAAGTTCCTTATATTAGTAAAGATAGACAAGTAGGCGGGTTTGCTAATATAGCTAGTGTAGTTAAAGATGCTAAAAATAAAGAACAAGGTGTTTTTTTCTTTGATGCAGGTGACTATTTTACAGGGCCATATATTAGTACGTTAACAAATGGTGAAGCTGTAGTTGATATTATGAATGAAATGTCATTCGACGCAGTTTCAATTGGTAACCATGAATTTGATCATGGTGTTCCTAATATGTTAACTCAATTAAATAAGGCTAAATTTCCTGTTTTATTAGGAAATGTTTTTTATGAGAATTCAGAGAAACCTGTCTGGGATAAACCGTGGACTATTATAGAAAAAGATGGTGTTAAACTAGGTGTTATTGGCTTACACGGAAAATTTGCTTTTTACGACACAGTGAATAAAGATAAAAGAGAAGGTGTAGAAGCTAGAGACGAAGTCGAGTATTTACAAAAATATATTAATGAGCTGAAAGATAAAGTTGATATTACAGTATTACTGGTACATGAAGGCGTCCCTGCTCGTCAATCAAGTTTCGGTGCGACTGATGTATCTAGAATGCTACAAAAAGATATTGACCTAGCTAAACAAGTCGATGGTATCGATGTTTTAATTACAGGCCATGCTCATGTAGGGACACCAGAGCCCATTAAAGTAAATGATACCTTAATTGTTTCAACAGATTCTTATGGCATTAACTTAGGTAAGTTAGTGTTAGACGTTGATGATAATACAAATAAGATCAAAGGATATAAAGGGCAACTAATTAATATGTTCGCAGATGAACATACGCCAGACCCTGCAACTCAAAAGAAAATTGATGATTGGACTAAAAAGCTAGAAACAATCACGCTAGAAAAAATTGGAAATGCTAACGTCGAATTAACACGTGCTTATGGTGAATCATCTTTATTGGGTAACTTAATTACAGATGCTTTCTTGCAAACAGATTCACGCGCGAAAATTGCTTTTGTTAATAGCGGTGGTATTCGAAGCGAAATAGAAAAAGGTAATATTACTCTTGGTGATGTAATCAGTATGTTCCCATTCCCTGATGAACTTACTTACATGGAAATCAGTGGAAAAGATCTTCGTTCATTAATGAACCATGCCGCAAACTTGACAAATGGCGTATTACAAGTCTCTTCAGGCTTAGAAATGAAATATGACAGTAAGAAAAATCCAGACAGTCGAGTCGTTTCATTAAAATTAAATGGTAAAGATATTAATGATAACGAATATTATCCAATTGTTGTTAATTCTTTCTTAGCAACAGGTGGCGATGGTTTTGAAGCATTTAATAATGGTAAAAATACTAAAACAATCCCAGGTATCAGTGCTGCTGATGCGGTTATTGAATTTATTAAAAAGCAACCAAATCAAAATCCAAAATTAGATTTACGTATTAGTGATATAGCAAGTAAGTAATATATATAAAATAATGTCGATTAATTTCGGCATTATTATTAACTCTAACACTTTAATATATTTAAAATATAAGTTCCTTCTGAGGGAAATATGAATAAATCAAATATTCAGAGGCTATTTGCTATAAGCTGTCTGTCTTATTCATTCACTGGTGCATTAATTATAGTAACAGGAATGGTAATGGGTGATATTGCACAGTACTTTGGAGTGCCAATCACTAGTATGAGTAATACATTTACATTTCTAAATACAGGTATATTAGTTGCTATATTTCTTAATGTTTGGTTAATGGAAGTATTTGTAATTAAAAAACAACTAATATTTGGCTCTATTTTAATATTGTTATCTATAACGGGGCTTTTCTTTGGAAAATCCTTAATTATATTTTCTATTTGTATGTTTATTTTAGGTACCGTCAGTGGAATCACGATGTCTATTGGGACATTTTTGATCACTCAGTTATATGAAGGTAGACAGCGTGGTGCACGTTTATTATTCACCGATTCGTTTTTTAGTATGGCAGGAACGATATTCCCTGTTATTGCTGCTGCGATATTGACTCGCCATTTAGGCTGGTACTGGGTATATGGGTGTATCGCATTAATTTATCTAGGAATAATATCACTAACATTGCTCTCTGATTTTCCTGCCATTGGTAAAAAAGTTAATGCAGAAGAATCGTCTAAAAATGGAAGTAATGTATCAGTAAAGGTAACCTCTGAAAAATGGGGACTGAATGTTGTATTACTTTCCGCTGCTGCTGTTTGCTATATATTGGGACAGTTGGCTTTTATTCAATGGATACCTGAGTATACAACTAAAGACCTAGGAATGGATATCAGTGAAGCTGGCGTACTAGTGAGTTATTTTTGGACATCTTATATGATCGGTATGTGGGTGTTTAGTTTTGTTATCAAGTTTTTTGATTTACAAAGAGTCCTTGTATTTCTTGCGGCTTTAGCGACTATCGCAATGTATATATTTATTCACAGTGAACAAGTCAATCTATTACAATATATCATTTTTGGATTAGGTTTTGTTTCTAGTGCAATTTATCCAACTATTATTACTTTAGGTTCACAACAAACGAGTGTGTCATCGCCTAAATTAGTTAATTTTATTTTAACCTGTGGAACAGTTGGTACAATGTTAACTTTTGTCGTAACTGGTCCAGTGGTTGAGCACTTTGGTGTTCAGACCGCATTAATTACAGCTAATATTTTATATTTTACTGTTTTTGCTTGTTGTTTCTTACTTGGTTTCTTTACTAAACATAGAGTATTAAATTTAAGTCAGTCACACTAATAATGATAATTTATTTAAGATATGGTTCATTGTTTATAATAAAACAGGGATAGATAGAGTTATTTTAGAATGATTTTCTATCTACCGCGTAATTAATAAATACCTCTGATTTATCTATAATGTTTATTTTCAATAGCCTTTCTATATTTATTTTGAAATAAGCAGGGGTATTTCAAATGAAATTAATAAAAGTTTTTATTCGGAGATTATAATGGCAACGCCTCATATCAATGCGGAACTCGGTGATTTTTCTGATGTAGTTATCATGCCAGGAGATCCATTGCGAGCTAAATATATAGCAACTAAATTTCTTGAAGAAGCTAAAGAAGTTAATAATGTAAGAGGAATGCTTGCTTATACAGGAAATTATCGCGGGCGGAAAGTCTCTGTAATGGGGCATGGAATGGGTATTCCATCATGCTCTATTTATGCAAAAGAACTGATCACCGATTTCGGTGTTAAGAAAATTATACGTGTAGGTTCATGTGGTGCAGTGCGGCAAGATGTTAAGTTACGTGATGTAGTTATTGGGCTGGGTGCTTGTACTGATTCTAAAGTTAATAGAATGCGTTTCAAAGGGCATGATTATGCTGCAATTGCTGACTTCAATATGGTTTGTAGTGCTGTGCAAGCTGCAAGTGAGCATGGAATTTCTACTCAGGTTGGCAATTTATTTTCTGCAGATTTATTTTATACACCTGAACCGGATATGTTCGATATTATGGAAAAATACGGTATTTTAGGTGTCGAAATGGAGGCCGCGGGAATTTATGCTGTTGCTGCGGAATATGGAGCTAGAGCATTGACCATTTGTACGGTTTCTGACCATATACGAACTAATGAAAAATTATCAGCTGAAGAACGTCAAACTACGTTTGATGATATGATCAAAATTGCTATGGAGTCAGTACTGATTTGTGACGAGAAAACACCCTCATCCCGTAAAGGTTTTTCGTTAAATAGAGTTTTATTTCAAATTGAATAATGATAACTCAAACATGCTTAGGGCAGAAATTGCTCTAAGCATATTTGTTATTATAGGATCATTAATGGTGTTATTTGTCTGATTTCTTGAATAGAGTGACCTTGCTGTAATAGCGCAGCTAAGGTCTTCATTGGGGGAATAGAATGCTTGAAAATACTTTTATACCCTTCACATAAATAATTATGCGCTTTTCCATTTATAGAATTAATTCTTAGTTTTGGGCATCCGCCTTGACAAACGAATCGGTAGTCACATTCTAAACATACTTTAGAAAAGTCACTTTTACTCATTCCAAAATTTTTTTGTTTTTTACTATAAACTAAGTCAGTGAGGTTATCAGTCAATATATTACCAAGTTTATATTCTGGATATACAAAGTGATCGCAACTATAGATATCACCATTTTGCTCGATAACTAAACTTAATCCACATGTTGCACGCATTACGCACATACCAGGACTCTGTCCCATAACTGCTGCTAAGGTGTTCTCAAAAATCTGTACAAAAACACTGCCAATATCATTTTTGAACCAATAGTCAAAAATACTATTAATAAATGAAGCGTAAAGAGGGCCTGTTACAGACCATGGAGTGACATAAGCAAGAGTTTCAAGATTGGGACTAATTAGTTCACCTTGAAATACCCCCTGAGGTCGACGATCTACAGATGGGATAAACTGCAGATAATTCGCTTTCACTTCTTGTGTTAAATATTTATAGACTTCAAGCGGGTATTTGGCGGTATATTCATTTACTACGATCAATACATTAAATTCTACATTATATTTTTGTAAAATTCTCACTGCATTAACAACTTTATCATGAGTTGATTTCCCTGCATGAGTTTTTCTGTATTTGTCGTGGATGTGTTTAGTACCATCAAGAGATATACCCACTAAAAAATTATTTTTTGAAAGAAATTCTCCCCAATTGTCATCAATCAAAATGCCATTAGTTTGTAGTGTATTGGTTATCTTTTTCCCGTTAGCATATTTTTTTTGTAGTGAAAGTGCTTTTTGATAAAAATCGATACCAGCCATTGTAGGTTCACCACCCTGCCATGCAAACTCAACTAATTGAGTTGGGTTTTGTATTATATATTTTTTTATGTAGTTCTCTAATACATCATCACTCATGAATCGAGAAGGCGTTTTTTGGCTTAATGTCCCACTATCTTTGCCTTGATAGAAACAGTAGACACAATCAATATTACAAGTATAGCTTGTTGGTTTGGCCATTAGGTGAAAAGCAGGTTTCATGCTCAAAATCTCAGTAAAAGAACAAAAGGTCATAGTCAAATTTTTCCAAAGAAAAATATGAGATCTTCGTCACATTGACAATGTATTTAGTATATAACATTTTGGGTGTTATCAGTTTATGTTGTTTCAATAAAATAATTTTTACCCACACCAACATATAATGATAGTGGTTAATGAAATTTAAATTATGATTTTATTTTTTGTGATGCTCTTCAACTAATATTAAGAGACTGTAAATAAAATTATAGCGATGAGTTAGTTAATTTTTAGGCTTTATATGAAATATTTTAATAATAAAAAATACAGTTGGAGGTTTTAGTGAATAATAGAATTGGTTTTGCTATCCCTATTTTATCATTATTAATTTTGAGTCAGAATGCATTTTCTAGTAATGAGTCAAATGGATTTATTGACGGAGCTAAAGGTAATTTATTATTACGCAATTATTTCATTAATAAAAATTATGTTGGTGATTCAGCAGTTAAAAACTATTCTAGAGAATGGACTCAAAATTTCATATTAGAAATTAAGTCAGGTTATACACCAGGAGTCATTGGATTTGGGGTTGATGGGCTAGGGTTATTATCGGTAAAACTTGACGGAGGTAGAGGTACTACTGGTACAGGGCTTTTACCTGATGATTCACCGCATTCTTATGGTTATGTTGGAGCTACTGCGAAATCAAAATTTTCTAAATCAGAATTAAGATATGGAGACTTAAGACCTAGAAACCCGATGGTAATTGCGACAGATACTCGTTCTTTACCTCAGGTTTTTCGTGGACTAGATTTTTCTAGTAAAGAAATTGATGGCTTAGAATTACAATTTTCTGTACTCCAAAAAGGAAAGTCGAGAGTTTCAGAAGATATGGAAACACTAACATATAATAAAATCAAAGGTGGTGATTTTTATTATGGTGGTGGTAAGTATGTATACAGTAAAGATACATCATTTTCCCTTTGGAGTAGTAAATTCGAAGATATCTATCAGCAAAACTATGTAAATTTGACTCAATTCTATAATATAGACAATGTAAGGTTGGGGGCAGATTTAAATTATTGGTGGGGTAAGGATACAGGCAGTTCAAAAGCAGGAAAACTTGATAATAAAACATTCAGTTCTGCACTTACAGCTCAGTATGGCGGTAATAAATTAATTTTCGGTTATCAACACTTAGAGGGCAGTTCTAAATGGATGCGTTTAGATGGTGCTGGTGGTGGCTTTCTAAGCAATGACTCATTGAGTAATAGTTTTGATTCGCCGAAGGAACGTTCTTACCAAATCAGACATGAATATGATTTCACTCATGTGGGTGTTCCAGGGTTGAAAATAATGAATCGATATACTAAAGGGACTAATATTCATAATAAGTTTACGGATAATGGTCGCGAGTGGGTCCGTGAAACAGAACTATACTATACTTTCCAGACAGGCGCTTTAAAAAAACTTTCTGTGAGTTATAAAAATATTACGTTAAGACAAACTCATGGCACAAGAAATGAAAATGAAAACAGAATAACATTTAATTATCCATTAGGATTATTTTGATGTTATACCGTTTCTGTTATAGGTAATGACTGATTGGTTTCGCATGATTAATTAGGAATAATATATTATTTAATGAGATTTTTAGTGTCAACTTTGAATTTTATTATTATAGAAACTATTCATTAGATTAAATATAGAGGGGCTCTAGTTTGATTTATGACTCATGATCCCTTCTTTATCTCTTTTCTGTATCACATGAAATAATTTCAAGTAGATCGGGTTGTCTGTAATACGATCTGGGGTAATATCTATTGTTATCATAGAAAAAATATAACGACGTAATAATTACGTCCTTTGGCCATATTTTTCTGATGTGCCATAACAAGGATAACTAATGAAATTAGAAACATTATCGATTCACGCCGGTTACTCTCCTGACCCTACCACTAAGTCCGTTGCCGTGCCAATCTACCAAACCACCTCTTATGCTTTTGACGATACTCAGCATGGTGCTGACCTCTTCGATTTAAAAGTCGCGGGTAATATTTACACTCGTATCATGAACCCGACTAACGATGTTTTAGAGCAACGAGTTGCTGCGCTTGAAGGCGGTGTCGCTGGCTTGGCCGTTGCTTCTGGTATGGCGGCAATTACTTATGCGATTCAAACTATCGCGCAAGCTGGAGACAACATTGTTTCTGTAGCTAAATTATACGGTGGAACCTATAACTTATTTGCCCATGCTCTGCCGCGTTTAGGAATTGAAACACGTTTTGCGGAGCATGACGATCTCGCCGCATTTGATGCGCTTATTGATGATAAGACGCGGGCTATTTTTTGTGAGTCAATTTCAAACCCAGCGGGCTTTATTGTTGATATTGCGGCGCTCGCTGAAGTTGCACACCGCCATGGTATTCCTTTGATTGTCGATAATACGGTGGCGACACCTTATTTATGCCGTCCATTTGAACATGGGGCAGATATCGTCGTTCATTCATTGACAAAATATATTGGTGGTCACGGTACATCACTTGGCGGAATGGTTATTGATTCAGGTAAGTTTCCATGGACAAAATACCCGAATCGCTTTTCGTTATTGATAGAGCCGGATGTGGCATACCATGGTGTCAGTTATACCGAACATTTTGGTGCAGCGGCCTTTATTGCTCGTTGCCGTGTTGCGCCATTGCGCGGAACGGGTGCTGCATTATCACCGTTTAACGCATTCTTGATTTTACAAGGTTTAGAAACCCTCGCGCTAAGAATGGATAGACATACCGAAAATGCGCTAAAAGTTGCGAACTACCTGGAAAATCATCCACAAGTAGAGTGGGTGAAATATGCAGGGCTACCGAGTAACCCTGAACATGGCTTAGCGAAAAAGTATATGAACGGCAAGCCAGCAAGTATTATGTCGTTTGGTATTAAAGGTGGCCAAGAAGCAGGGGCGCGCTTTATTGATGCCTTGAAACTGATTGTGCGGTTGGTAAATATTGGTGATGCTAAATCACTAGCCTGTCACCCTGCATCAACGACACATCGTCAACTTAATGATGCAGAGTTAGCGCAGGCAGGAGTTTCTCGGGATATGATCCGCTTATCAATTGGCATAGAACATATTGATGATATTTTAGCAGACCTTGAACAGGCGTTAGCTGCTGCCAAATAGTTTTACTTTGTATGAATAACAACCGGTTATGGTGAATACCCTGACCGGTTTTTGTTTATAAACTGCCGTACACTTTTTTGTATTAATGACTAATATTAAGAACGAATTAAATTTTCACCTTATTTTTAAATACTGAACTATTCTTTAAACACTCAGTCTTATTATTTGATTCTTATCTCTTTTTGTATATGAGTTGTAGTATTCATTTATTGATTGTTTATATACAGCGACCTTTCTACCAACTAACGTTCGATTTGTTTAAATGAGGTTTAATTGCCATAACGATAATAGCTAAATAAAAGAGCGCGTTTGCTCAAACGAAATAAATAAAATGATTAAATATCAATAAAAAGAATGGTTGAGATGAGATGATTATGGCAAACAATAGAATTGCCTACCTTAAATGGTGTCTGTTATTTGGTTTTGTCCTAGTGACCTATTTTTTACCCTTAAATGGTAGGTTACTGTGGCAACCGGATGAACTGCGGTATGCAGAAATTAGTCGGGAATTGATTATAAGTTATAACTGGAGTGTTCCTGAACTTTTAGATATTCGTTATTTTGAGAAACCCATTTTTGGTTATTGGGTAGGGGCTGTTTTCCAAATGTTATTTGGTGAAAATAACATTTCTGTTCGTCTTGGAGTAGTATTTAGTACATTAGTCAGTGGGTTATTTGTTTATCTCAGCGCTAAAATGGCTTGGAAAAACTCACGTATTGCGTTTAATGCGGCCTTTATTTACCTTTCAATGTTGATGGTCTTTACCATCGGTACCTACAATATTCTTGATCCCATTGTGACAGCATTTATCACTATGGTGATTTTCTTTTTCCAATGGGGGTTAACGACAAAATACTTCTCTCATAAATTACTCGCTTTTATGATGATGGGAGTAGCATGTGGGCTAGGGGTATTAACAAAAGGTTTTCTCGTTTTAGTGCTGCCAGTACTTGTTTGCTCAGTTGCCGCTATTTACTTTAAGCAATTCAAAGAAGTATTTGTTTTCTCGTTTGTTTCACTGTTCACTGCTTTTGTCGTGTGCTTACCTTGGGCCTTTGTTATTGCCAGCCGTGAGCCTGATTTCTGGAACTATTTCTTCTGGGTTGAGCATATTCAACGTTTTATGGCGAATAACGCGCAAAACAAATCCCCATTTTGGTTTTATATCCCTATCTTGCTCGCTGCGGTATTACCTTGGCTAGGGTACCTTTTTGGTGCGCTACGTCACGCATGGCAGCAAAAAGGGTTACATATTTATTTTCTATTATGGTTTATCGTGCCATTTGTTTTTTTCAGTATTACTAAAGGAAAATTACTGACCTATATTTTGCCTTGTATTGCACCGATCGCGGTTCTTATGGCAGCCTACATTGAAAAAATACTGACTGAGAAAAACACACTCACTATTCGTTTGAATGCATTGATTAACACACTGATAGGTGGCGTTATTGCTGGTGGAATTATTGCTTCTGCTTATTACCCTAAACTGAATGTATATCAGGCCGATGAAAGTGGAAAGCTATGGTTAGCCGCTGGCGCATTTATTTTTTGGTTATTGGTTGCGTTGCTTTCTTTCAAACAACGGTTTTGGTATTTAGCCGCAGTGTGTACGGTGGCAATTAGCTTAACGGTAGGGCATGTGATCCCATCTCGTATTGCCAGTAATAATACGCCACAAGAGGTGATTGCGAAGTATCATCACCAGTTAGCTGATAAATCTGTATTGTTAACCAATAATGTCGGGCTAGGCACCACATTGGCATGGGTACTTAAACGCAGTGATATTACGATGCTTCACCAAACAGGGGAATTAGGCTACGGGCTAAAATACCCAGATGCTGCTAATCGGTTTTATAGCTTAAAGCAGTTACCTGATTTATTAAAAAATTATCATTATAAAGATGTGGCGGTGGTCGTAGAAAGTTCTCAGCGTGAATTGTTGGACGCATTACCCGGCAACCCAATTATTATTCGGGAAGGTAATCTTGTTTTAGCTTTTTATGAAGGCCAATAGAGACAGTACGTTGGGATGTTATTTGATAATCGCCGCCATACCATTTAGGTTTGGCGGCTATTTACATTAGCGTGTAGGCTTATTTAAAGTGCTCGAGTTTGACGCTGAATGAGATTTTTCCAGACCTGCGGGGAGACCATGATAAATTAATAGCATGGCCATGCTATTACTCATTGCATTCACTTCCACTTCGTTAACTGTACGGCTGTTACGTTGATGACGGCTAGTTAACGTATTTCTCATTGGGACGTCTCCTCAGTTTCTTTGATTAGGCGATTCGCTTCGGCAAGCTCATAGCGCCTTGGTGTTAGTGCGGTTGCACTGTGATTACGGGCTAGCAAGGTATAAATGGTTGGTAAAACAAACAGGGTAAATAATGTGCCAACTAACATACCAGTGACTATCACTAAGCCTAAGCCAAAGCGGCTATTTGCTCCTGCTCCAGTGGCGAATAGCAGAGGAACTAAGCCAATCACCATTGCTGCGGTTGTCATTAGTATTGGGCGTAAACGAATTTGTGCTGCTTTGAGAATGGCATGTCGTCTATCTAACCCTTCATTGGCTTGTAATTCATTGGCAAACTCAACCATCAATATTCCGTGTTTACTGATTAAGCCAATCAATGTGACTAAGCCGATTTGGGTGTAAATATTTAATGTTGCATAACCAAGTGCCAATGGAATTAACGCACCACAAATTGAAAGTGGAACAGTAATCAAGATAATCAATGGGTCGACTAAACTTTCATATTGTGCCGCTAAGACTAAGTAAATAATGATGAGCGCCGCCATAAAGGCAAAGGCGAGGGTGTTTCCTTCTTGTTTATATTGGCGCGAATCGGATTGCCAGTCATGGCTAAAACCTGCTGGTAGCTCATTGGCAATATTATCTAAATAAGCAACAGCTTGGCCTAATGTGACACCAGGAGCAGGTATTGCTTGGAAAATTGCCGCATTTTGCTGATTAAATTGCGTGAGTTTATTCGGTTCAACTTGGGTATTGATATCAACCACCGTTGACAGTGGGATCATAGTTCCCGCTTCCGATTTCACATAATGGCGTGAAAGGGCTTCCGGTGTTAAGCGTTGGCTACGAATACTTTGAGGGATCACATCATAAGAACGGCCATCCATCCCAAAGCGGTTAATATAGTTTTCCCCCACTAATAAGGTCAGTGATTCCCCGATATCTTGCATACGAATACCTAAGCTATTCGCTTTTGAACGGTTTATGCGGACTTCTACCACTGGGTTGTTGTAGTCGAGGTCACTATCTACCACCATAAACAGACCGCTTTCACGTGCTTGTTGCTTGATCTCTTCCATGGTTTTATAGAGTACCGAATAATCTTGCGGGCTTCTGAGAACCATTTGGATTGGCAAGCCACCCGTTGAACCTGGCAAGGCGGGTAACTGGAAAACGAAAATACTGTTCCCTTCGACATCACCGACGCGCCCTTGTAAGTCACCTTGGATCTCAGATGCGGCGCGGTCACGCTGCTCCCATGATGTCAAGTTAGTTCCCCCAAAGCTGGCGGAGGGGCCATCGGTTCCGTTAATAATCCAAGTACTTTCTGTTTCTGGCAACTCCATGAAAACATCATGTAATTTACGCGAAAAACGTTCTACATACTCGAGGTTAGCGTGTTGCGGAGATTTGATCGCCGTTAATACACTAGACTGGTCTTCCACAGGGGCTAATTCACGAGGAGCCGATTGATAAAGCAGTGGTAAGCTAATGAATACACCAACGGCAATAACACCTGTTAACCAACGGTTTTTCAAAGAGAAATTCAATACAATGGTATAGTAATGGGCTAAGGTAGAAAAGAAGGTTTCTGCCATACGTGCCATACGCCCTTCATTCTGTTTTGAGTTCAACATAAACGAGCTCATTACAGGGGAAAGGGTTAATGCCACAATACCCGAAACAATCACCGCCCCGGCCAACGTGAGTGCGAATTCTTTAAACAAAGCTCCCGTTAAACCTGACATCAGCCCTATTGGAGCATATACCGCTGCCAAGGTGATCGTCATCGCGATAACTGGGCCTGCCACTTCACGAGCACCAATTAAAGCCGCTAAAACTGGTGATTTCCCTTCTTCAATATGGCGATGGACGTTTTCGACCACAACGATAGCATCATCGACGACGAGACCAATTGCTAATACCATGGCCAGTAGCGTCAGTAAGTTAATACTAAACCCAAATGCCATCATGAGTGCGGCTGCACCTAACATAGATAGCGGAATAGCTAAAATTGGGATGATGACGCTGCGAATTGACCCTAAACACAGGTAAATAACCGCAATAACAATCAGTAGCGCCTCAACTAATGTGCTAATCACTTGGTCAATAGACGCTTTAATAAAGCGCGAAGTTTCAAATGCCATTTCCACCTTAACACCGGGTGGTAAGGTTTTGGTGATGTCAGGCATTAATTGATTCATGCCGTCAACGATTACTAGAGGGTTACCGGTTGGTGTGGCAAATAAACCAAGGTAAATAGCAGGCTCACCATTCATTAAACCACTGGTTTCTGTGGAAGCGGCTCCTAATTCAATGGTTCCCACATCTTTTAACCGTACTAATCCATTGCCGTCGTTGCGGATCACTAGATCACGAAACTCATCGACATTAGTGAGGTCGGTATTAACATAGACATTAGAAATCACGAACTCGCCTTTGACTTTACCGGGTGCCGCTTGGTAGTTGTTTTGGCGAACTGCTTGTGCAACATCCGCAGCGGTTAGCCCTCGGCCAGCTAATTTATCGGCATCCAGCCATAAACGCATTGCTAATTGTTGGCCTCCGAAGACTTGAACTTTAGCGACACCATCAATTGAGGAGTACATTGGTTCAATGACGCGAGAAATATAGTCTGTCAGGGCAGGAATGGATAAATTGGTGCTGGAAAAACCGATATAAGCAACCGCAGTAGATTCCCCAGAGGAAAGTTCAATCACAGGGTCATAAGCTTCTTTCGGTAATTTATAACGAACTTGGTTCACTTTCGCCATTACTTGCGCAAGGGCTTGAGTGGAGTCTCGGTTAAGTTCCATTCGTACGGTGACAAGGCTACTTCCTTGCACAGAAGAAGAAGACAGATAGTCTACGCCTTCCACAGAGGAAACCGCTTGTGCGATGGGCTGTGTCACAAACCCTTGCATCAATTTAGCTGATGCGCCAGGGTATTGCGTAGTAATGGTGATCGTCGAGCTTTCAAGTTGTGGATATTGGCGAATAGGCAACTTACTCAACGCAAATAAACCAATTAACACAATCAGCGCACTGACCACGAGAGCCAGAACAGGTCGGCGAACAAAAATATCAGTAAATTTCATTACGCCTTCCTTATGAACCTTGAGCCGTATTAGTGACAGGTTCAGACAATGTATCTTGGGCAACAGGGGTGACAGCAGAGCCGTCGTTTAAGCGTAATTGCCCAGAAGTGACGACTTTATCGTTAGCACTTAAGCCGTGTTCTATTTCAATTTTGCCATCCCAACGTTGCCCCGTTTTTACGGACACCCGCTTGACGGTCATCGCATCCCCTTCACCTTGCGTAATAAATACGGTATCGCCATAGGCGGTATACGTAACAGCGGTTTCTGGGATTGTAATGACTTCATTACTGGCTTGGCGTACCACATTCACATTGGCGTACATCCCAGCTTTTAATGTGCCATCGCTATTTTCTAATGTGGCTTGCAGGGCGATAGTACGTGATTTACCAATGAGTGGGTCAATGGCCGTAATACGGGCTGGAAAAGTTTTATTGGGATAAGCATCAACTGTAATATCAACAATTTGGCCTTGATGCAGTTCCGGTGAGGCCTGTTCATCTAAGGAAAAGTTGAGCTTTAAGGTTTTGGTATCCACCAGGCTGGCAATGGCTTCCCCTGGGTTTAAATACTGTCCTTCATGGACTTGGCGAATACCTATCGTACCGTCGAATGGCGCTCGGATCGTCTTTTGCGCAATCAATGCTTGGGTTTGGCGGATCAGGCCTTGGGCAATATCACGTTCAGCACGTGTACTGTCCACTTGAGCCTCTGCCACTAAATGTTGCGCAGATAATGAACGTGTTCTTTCATATAAGCGAGCCGCATTGCGCAACTGTGCTTGGTAACGTGATAAATCAGCTTGTTCAACGGCATCATTGAGTTGCACTAACAATTGGCCTTTTTTGACTTGCTGGCCAGATTCAAATGCAATTTTTGTTATACGGCCATTGGTTTCTGCGGCGACTAAGACTTGGCTGCCAGCTTCTAACTCACCTACACCGTAAAAAGTACGAGGCGCGGTATCTAAGCTAACAGGAGCCAATGCCACTTTTACGGGTGGGTATTGGTAGGCTGCTTGTTCGTCTTCTTCATTTTGTGCATAGGTCGAATAAATCGCGCTACCCGCCCCAACAGCGATCAAAACGGAACAAAGTGTCATTATTGTTTTTTTATTCATTAAATTTTCCTTCTATTTCTGCGTCTTTAACGCGAAATAAAGACCTCGAAAATGCCCTGCAATGGCGATAGCGATTAAGCCCCCAATAACAGCGATATGTTCAATTACCCAAAACATGGCGATTTGAGCTTGTTCTCCCGTGTAGCTCCAAAAGGTGTGGACAACCACAATAGTGAGGAACAAAAACACGGCTAACGCGCCAGTTCCAAGCCATAAAAGACGGTTAAATAGCACAAGAACAGAGCCAATTAACATGACAGCAGCAGAAGCAATATTGAAAAACCAATCTGGGTGAAGACCTGCGGCACGCATTTCGGCCAGACTATTTTCATAATCAAAAACTTTGGCTAAACCAGATGAAATAAATAAGACCAAGACTAGTAAGCGAGCAATAACCCATAAGCTATTGCTTTCTAACATTTTGGTAATCACCGATGGCATAAACCTATCCCCTTTTAAAAAATAACCTCAATTGACAAACTAGCAGGGTGGCACTATAAAACCTTAAGTTAAGTTGAGGTCAAGCAAAGGTGAGCTAAAATGGCAGACAAAGACACAAAAACGATAAAACCTCAGAAGAACGAGGGGAAAAAAATTGATTTTACTCGAGCATTAACGGTGGGCGAAGTGGCAAAACGCTCGGGAGTGCCTGTTTCTACAGTCCATTTTTATGAATCAAAGGGGCTAATTCAAAGTACACGAACTCAAGGGAATCAGCGACGATTTCACTCTGTTGTACTTCGTTACATCGCCATTATTAAGGTTGCTCAAAGTACGGGGATCCCACTACATGAAATTCAAGAGGCATTGGGGCGTTTTCCTGCAAATAGCGCGCTAACTTCGGAGCAATGGAAGGAGATGTCGACGCAATGGCGTAAATCTTTAGATAAGCGTATTCGGCAATTGACACGTTTACGTAATGAGTTGGATAACTGTATTGGTTGTGGTTGCTTATCACTCAGTGACTGTCCGCTGCGCAATCCTGATGATGTACTTGGTAGGAAAGGCCCTGGTGCCCGTATTTTAGAACGTCCATAAGTTATTTTATTAATTTCTGCGATTAATCATACTTTTCATTATTTGGATAGCCACTGCTGAAAGTGGCTATTTAACGATTTATATCATCACCTTACTATTTAAATTACCGCACATAATGGATATTTTTTGCGCCCATCGGCTACCCCTTTCCAGCATATTTGCGTAACTATTCGTTATGTTAATTTTTTGTAAACTCATTGTAACTAAATGAGAGAAAAAGAGGGTGACAAAGATGAAAGGCTTGAATAATAAGATTGCCATTGTGACTGGGGGAGCGACCAAAATTGGTGCAACCGTTGCGAAGGTATTAAGTGATTACGGCGTTAAAGTCACGATTTTTGACATTGATACCTTGAATGGTGAAAAGGTAGCTCAAAGTGAGCCCAATATTGATTTTCTTCCTGTCGATATCACTGACGACCAACAACTTAAACAAGGCATTGACCGTGTTGCGCAAAAATATGGGCAACTCGATTTTTTAGTTAATCTGGCTGCCACTTATCTTGATGAAGGCCAGTTATCTACAAGGCAGGATTGGCTCACTGCGTTGAATATTAATGTGGTGAGTGCAGTGATGGCTGCGCAGCTTGCAAAAGTACATTTCGCAAAATCGGGTAAAGGTGCCATCGTCAATTTTACCAGTATTTCTTCTTCTGTCGCCCAAACGGGTCGTTGGCTCTACCCTGCATCTAAAGCCACCATGTTAGAGGTAACTCGCAGCCAAGCAATGGATTATGCGGCTGAAGGAATTCGTGTAAATTCCGTTTCCCCTGGGTGGACTTGGTCCCGAGTTATGGATGAAATCACAGGGGGAGACCGCCAAAAAACAGACCGTGTTGCTGCTGATTACCACTTATTAAAGCGCGTTGGTGACCCAGAAGAAGTAGCTCAAGTTGTCGCGTTCCTACTTTCTGATTTGGCCAGCTTTGTTACAGGTGCGGATTACGCTGTCGATGGCGGTTACTCCGCTATGGGGCCTGAACAGGCTAAACCGGCAATTCCCCGTCTTGCTGAATAAGACACCATTTTAACTATTTTGTAGAGGAAAATACTATGCGCCGTATTGCTATCGTCGGTGGTGGTCAAGCGGGTATGCCATTAGCTTTGGGTCTACTCAATAAAGGTTATGAAGTCACTGTTGCAACAAACCGCACTCCAGATGACGTTAAAAATGGCCGAGTGATGTCGAGCCAGTGCATGTTCGATATTTCACTGCAATTTGAACGCGATTTAGGTATTAATTTTTGGGAAGAACAGTGTCCGCCGGTTGAAGGAATTGGCTTTACGGTTCCTCATCCCGAAAAAGCGGGGGAAAAAGTAATTTCTTGGCGTTCACGTCTCGATAATTATGCCCAAGCTGTCGACCAACGTATCAAAATGCCTTACTGGATGGAGTTATTTGCAGCTCGTGGCGGTAATTTACGAATTGAAGATGTTGGTATTGCAGAACTGGAACGCTTAGCGCAAACACACGATTTAGTCGTATTAGCGGGTGGAAAAGGGGAAATTGTTAAACTGCTTGAGCGCGATGCCTCCCGCTCACCTTATGACAAACCACAACGGGCCTTGGCACTGACTTATGTGCATGGCATGTTACCAACGCCAGAGTATTCACAAGTTTCTTTCAACTTAATACCCGGTGTTGGTGAGTATTTTGTGTTCCCATCACTGACGAATAGTGGTGATTGCCACATTATGGTGTTTGAAGGGATCCCCGGTGGGCCTATGGATCAGTGGAATGAAGCTCGTACTCCACAGGAACACTTGGCATACAGTAAAAAAATACTCAATACCTATTTACCTTGGGAAGCAGAACGTTGTCATAATGTTGAGTTAACTGATGATAATGGCATCTTAGCCGGAAGATTTGCACCAACAGTGAGAAAACCGGTGTTAACTTTACCATCAGGTAACATTGTGTTTGGTTTAGGAGATGCGTTAGTCACCAATGACCCACTAACGGGTCAAGGTTCGAATAACGCTACCAAGGCTTGTAAAGTCTATTATGACGCTATTTTAGCCCATGGTGACAAACCTTACACTGCAAAGTGGATGAATGACACATTTGAGCAGTTCTGGAAGTATGGTCGTCATGTTGTGGAATGGACCAATTCCTTACTCGCCCCACCTGAGCCGCATATTTTACACCTATTGGGTGCAGCCCAGCAGCTGCCATCCCTCGCACACACCATCGCGAATGCCTTTAATTACCCGCCCGTATTATTCCCTTGGTGGAAAGATGAGGCTGCTTGTGAGGCGTATATTCAATCGCAAATGATGGAAGAAGCTCGAGCTTAATGGGAGATATCAGTATGTCTATGATTGCAGAGGATACACTCATGTGTGATAGGGAATGGGGCGATACCGAATTTGAATCAAAGATATTGCGTAATCTGTTGGGATGTTACCCAACAGGCGTGGCTATTGTTACCACCCGAACTGCAGATGGCCGTGATGTTGGGTTAACTATTAACTCATTTGCGTCGTTATCACTTGACCCACCATTAGTGCTATGGAGCTTAGTGAATCATTCACCAAACCTAGCGGTATTTCGTGATTGTACTCATTTTACTATCAATATATTAGGCCACGGACACCAAGAACTAGCGATGCGTTTTGCGAACCCACGTATCGAAAATAAATTTGCAGATGTGGCTACCCACCTAACACCAGAAGGCGTTCCTGCATTGCATGGTGCTATTGCTACATTGGTGTGCGAAAACCATAAGCAAGACACGATTGGTGACCACTTATTAATGGTGGGGCATGTTCGCCGTATCGGTAGTGAAGCGGGTAAACCGTTAGTGTTCCATGGCGGTAGTTTTACTGCATTACATGAAGCGCCTTAAGGAGGGAGTGACTATGAACCAGCAAATTTTAATGACATTCGCGACACAATTGCAGCAAGGGAACATCCAAGTTATCGACCTGACACAAACCTTATCGCCTTCATTTCCGGCACTGCAATTACCTGAACAATTTGGGCAAGTTTGGTCATTTAGCATGGAACAAATTTCTTGCTACGACGATAACGGCCCTGCATGGTATTGGAATAATTTTAGTTGCGGAGAACATACCGGCACGCATTTTGATGCACCAATTCACTGGATCAGTGGCAAAGACCAAATCAACAACACCGTTGATACTATTCCAGTGGAAAACTTTGTAGCGCCAGCCGTTGTGGTAGATGCCAGTGCGGAAGTGGCTCAAAACCCTGATTGGGTGTTAACTGTAGAGTTTTTGCAAAAATGGGAAGAAAAGCACGGCACAATTCCTAAAGCAGCTTGGGTACTTTTCAGAACGGATTGGTCGAAAAAGGCGAATGACCCGGTTGCCTATGTAAGTATGCGTGAAGACGGTGCACACACGCCCGGACCATCGCAAGAAGCGGTTGAATGGCTTATTCATCAGCGTGATGTCAAAGGGTTTGGTGTTGAAACCATCAATACAGATGCAGGGCAATCATACAGTTGGCCAGTACCTTACCCTTGCCATACTTTAATGCATGGTCACAATAAATATGGCCTGCAATGTTTGACGAACCTCGACAAACTGCCTGCGACAGGTGTCGTGATTGTTGCTGCGCCACTTAAAATTGAAGGTGGCTCTGGCAGCCCATTACGTGTACTCGCACTTGTGGGGTGAGGTATGACAGCAAGCTCAACTCCTCAAGTGATAGTCGTGGGCAGTGGAATGAATTCCTTGATGTGTGCAGCCTTGTTGGCAGTACGTGGAAAATCAGTCCTCGTTCTTGAGCGAAATGACCGCTTAGGGGGCTGTATCCGCACTGAGAATTTGTTTGAGGGCTATACCCACGATTTACTTTCTTGCTGGTACTCCTTATTTGTTGGTAGCCCTGGGTACCAAGAGCTCGAACCCTATTTAAAGCAGTATGGATTAGAATTTGCTCAATGTGATTATTCAACGGGGTTAGTGCAACCGGATGGTCAATCGATTGCGTTAAAACGGGATATTTCTGAAGCGGCTAAGCAACTCGACCAGTTGGCTCCGGGGGATGGCCTTGCATTTCGTAAGATGGCGGAACAGCTATTTACGCAAGATGCAGCGCTTACATTTGGCCTATTAGGGCAAAACCCATATAGCGCCAATATGCTGAAATTATTATTTTCAGAATGGCGAAAACGTGGAGTTGATGGCTTGCTTGATTTTGCAAAAGCAGGAATAGAAAGCTTTCGCCGTTGGTCAGAACGTGAATTACAGCACGACTTTAGCCGAGCTTTGATGGCGCCATGGGTATTACATACCGGACTTGGGCCGGATGAAGCCAGTTCTGCATTAATTGGGAAATTAACCTTTGCGGCGGTGGTGGCTGGCGGTATGCCAGTGGTGAAAGGCGGCAGTGCTCGTATCGTGGAGGCTTTTGCGAAGGTTATTGAAGCGCATGGTGGCCAGCTAAAAACGGGTATGAATGTTGAAAAAATCATCACTACAGGTGAGGGGAGAAACCAACGAGCAACAGGAGTGATGGCGAATGGGCAAATCATTGCTGCGTCTGAAAGCGTAGTTTGTAACGTTACCCCAACGCAGCTGTATGGGTCATTACTCGAAAATACTTCACTGCAAGTGAGGGAAAAAGCGAGAGGTTACCGTTATGGGCGTGCGGGTATGCAAATTCATTTTGCTTTAAGCGCCCCTCCCCCTTGGTGTAATCCTGAACTGTTAAATGTACCACTGGTTCATTTCACTGAAAGCATGGAGCAAGTGTGTTTATCGGTGACACAGGCAAATAATGGTTATTTACCAGATAAACCGACATTTGGTATTGGCCAACCTACCGCGCTCGATCCCAGTCGAGCCCCAGAAGGAGGGTGGATCTTATGGATCCAAATGCAAGAGTTGCCTCGAGTGTTAAAGGGGGATTCTGCTGGTGAAATTTCAGTACCGGATGACGGGGGTTGGGATGAGCAAGTGCGAGAGGCTGTTGCAGATCGAATTCAACAGCGTTTAGAGCTGGTAATGCCAGGTTTTTCTAATTTGATAGTGGGACGCAAGGCAATTTCTCCCGCCGACCTAGAAAATTATAACTGTAACCTTGTTGGTGGTGACCCTTATTCAGGAACTTGTTCACCTGATCAGTTCTTCTGGTTGCGGCCTTTTGCTGCGACTGGCCAGACGAAAACGCATCAAACCGCAGTCAAAAACCTTTTTCATATTGGCGCCTCAACCCACCCCGGTCCGGGTTTAGGTGGTGGTTCAGGTTACCTTGTTGCACAAAAATTAGCAGTCAAACGCAGGACATAATAAATCAGCAAAGGATTTGTGACTTAACAGGTAAAGCACACACAGTAAGCAACCCACTATGGCAGGAAACATGATGAAAAAAACAACAATCGGTAAGCTTGTAGCAGGTTCGTGTCTCAGCATATTTTCGTTTGGTGCGATTGCCACCGAAGGTGGTGGTTTAGGGGTATACCCCGATGGGCTAGAAAACTTTATGTCAGGTGCATTGCCACCGCAAGGGGTACATGTACTGGTGTATGGTGGAAATGCGCATTATGACAGTATTCGCGATAACAAAGGCGATAAGATCCCTGTTCCGGGGTTTAGCGTCAATGTGAATGTACTCGCTCCTCGACTTATTTGGGTAACTGACCAAAAAGTCTTTGGTGGTGATCTGGCTTTTCATACGATTGTGCCATTATTGGATGTGACTGCAAAAGCGGCTGGGCAAAAAGATACTAGCCGCGGCCTCGGTGATATTACATTTGGCCCCGCATTAGGGTTTCATCCATCAGCCGATTTGCATTATGTGGTTGGGCTAGATGCGTATGCTCCAACAGGTAAATACAGCAAAACAGACCCATCAAGTTTAGGTAAGAATTATTGGGCGCTGCAACCAGTTTGGGCAATCAGTTATATTCCACCTGTTGGTGTAAATGCGGATTTGAAGATGATGTATGACTTTAACTTCCGCAATAACGATACGAAAACACGTTCAGGGCAAGCATTTCACGCTGATTATGCACTAGGTTGGGGGTTCGGCAATGGTTGGGTGGCAGGTATTGGGGGCTATGCATTTTGGCAAACGACAGATGATAGCGGACCAAATTCAGCACAAGGAAAAGCTCGAGCCTATTCTATTGGGCCTTCAATTCGCTATGCTAACCCGCAAGGGTGGCTATTTACTGCTAAATGGGAAAAGGATTTTGAAGTTAGAAACCGTCCAGAAGGTTCCCAAATTTATTTGAAGGCATCGATACCTTTTTAAACACGTTTGTATATCAAAACCCCATATTGGCATTACATAACAATATGGGGGGTATTTCTAAGAAAGTGATGATTGGGAATTTAGGCTTTTTTCATACTCTGACTTGGAGTTTCACCATAGCGTTGTTTGTAATCTGCACTAAAGCGACCCATATGGGCAAATCCCCAACGTAAAGCTACCCCAGTGACGCTAGTTGCTTCCCCTGAAAGGAGCTCTGCTCGAACTCGCTCCATCCGTAAATCACGTAAATACTGCATTGGGCTGATATCTAAGAACTCTTTAAAACCAGCATATAAACTGCGTAAGCTGACGCCTGCAATATGAGCTAGCTGCTCAACAGTGATAGGTTCATGGGCGTGAGCTTCTAAATATTCTTGCACTCTGCGTACGTGACGAGGACGAATTGTTGACCTTCGCATGCCTGAGTCTTCGATATAATTATGGCCTTGGGTAGAAAGTAAAGTGACAGAAACCAATTGTTCAACTTGAGTCGTGATCAATTTATGTTGTAAGAGATCGGGCGCGCGAGTTGCGCATTCAATCAGGTAATTCATCAAAGTGCGCCATGCAATGCAAGATTGCCAAGCAAAACCCAACTCAAAAACTAACGGTTTATCTAAAGTATGCCCTAGTTGGCCTACTAAGGATCTTTCGAGTAAAGAACGGGAAATGCGTAACATAAATTGATCGTTATCGCTATTCCAACGCATTATTGTTGATTCTTCAGGGCTAAGAAGTGAGGCCATCTGAGGAGTTGATTCAATACATTTTCCACCACTTTCGATGACTGCTGTACCTGATAGAGGCATTTGAACCAAAAAAAAGTCCTGTAGTTGCCCTGGAATAATGGAGACATCGGCACCATAGCGTAAGCGGCTTAGAGAAATATCCCCCATAGGAATATAGTGCATACGAGCATCAAGGCGTTGATGTGGATTAAGTAAGTTAAATTGATGTGGCTTCATGACTCGACCAACCATCGATTTAATCTCTTCAGGGTCAGCTGAGGTAAATAATAAACGCTCTGAAGAACAGAGCTGATTTTCAATCTGAGATGCAGATGAATGGGACCACGAGTTGCTCAACATCGGAGGTTCCTCCAAAATGATTTGCCAGCCCTGCTTTATAGAATAACCAAAATAGGGCCCGACTAATATTGCTTGTTATGTGTTTTTCTCAGTAAATTCAATTTATTATAATATTTTGCAATGACTTATTATATTAGGGAGGAATGCTTTCCATTTAAGTCAAATGAAGCCTTCCTTTTTGTTAACATTTTATTGACTATTTTTTAACTAGTCATGAGTTGAACATAACATAAACAAATTTTCTTACCTAGATAAAAACATGCAGAAACTATCCTAAAACTGCAAAAAAATAGAAACTATGCGGTTGTTGTGATAGCGATAACAATATAAAAAATAAAGTTATTTTTATTTCAATAACAGTAAAATATATATGATTTTTCATATTAAATTTTATGTTTACCTATCTTTTTCTTATTTAATTAATGTAATGCTCTAATTAATTATTTTATGGCGATGTTTTTTTCTGATTTGTTTGCTTTTGTGAGGCCTATTTTCTATTTAAACATGCTATTCAGTATTTTTTATTTATTTTATTGTTCTTTTTTTTCTACGCTATTTGGCGGAAAAACTAATTTTCTAGTTGTTTTAACTCACTATTTGTCCCTTATCTGCAAGCCTTATCCACTCTCTGCATAAATCTAATTTACATGATTAATCATGGATTGACCTGTTATTAACAAAAGATATACAAATAATAAACACAAAAAAGATAAAAACGTTCTGATGTTGATTGGTGAGGTTAAAATGGCTGAGCGATCGTTTGTACAAGAAGTTCAAAAATTACGGCAAGGGCAAGGTGAAACCTTCAGTGGTGAAGGGATCCTTGCTGTTACAAAAGCGCTATTAGAGTCGGGTGTATCTTATGTTGCGGGATATCAAGGTGCTCCTATCTCCCATTTGATGGATGTCCTTGCTGACGCACAAGATATTTTATCTGAATATGGTATTCGCTTTGAAAATAGCGCAAGTGAAGCAACTGCAGCGGCAACCTTAGCAGCCTCAGTTAATTATCCACTACGTGGAGCTGTGACTTTTAAAGCAACAGTGGGGACGAATGTCGCATCTGATGCCTTAGCTAACTTAGCTTCGGGTGGTGTGTTAGGTGGTGCTTTAATTATTGTTGGTGAAGACTATGGTGAGGGCTCTTCTATTATGCAAGAGCGTAGCCATGCTTTTGCGATGAAATCGCAGATGTGGTTGCTTGACCCTCGGCCCAATTTACCGTCTATCGTTCAAGCCGTGAAAGATGGTTTTGAGCTCTCTGAAGCCAGTAATACACCCGTTATGTTACAAATGCGTATTCGTTCTTGTCACGTTCACGGGCAATTTGTTTGCGCAGATAATCAGCGCCCTAAATTTACCGTCAAAGATGCGCTTGAGAACCCAACTCGAGACGTCAGTCGCATAGTATTACCCCCTGCTAGTTTCTTACATGAAAAAGAAAAAATTGAAGCTCGCTGGCCCGCTGCAATTAAATTTATTCAACAACATGAGTTAAATGAATTTTTTTCAGAAGACTCGGATGATGTTGGAATTGCGCTACAAGGCGGTTGTTACAACACGCTGATCCGCGCATTAAATCAGCTAGGGCTAGCGGATGTTTTTGGTAATAGCCAGATTCCTTTATATGTGATGAATGTGGCTTATCCATTGATTGACGATGAATTTGAACGCTTTTGTCGTCATAAAAAAGCCATTCTAGTTTTGGAAGAAGGCCAGCCAAATTTTGTTGAGCAAAATGTGGCGAATATTTTGCGTCAACGCAAGATTGATATTGCCCTGCATGGTAAGGATATGCTGCCAATGGCGGGGGAATATAATACTGCAACAGTGCTTGCGGGTTTACGTTCGTTTTTTGAATGCTATGGAAAGATAGCTCCACAAGTCAAAGTGGCTGCAAAACAGATTCGTATTCCAACGATTAATATTGCCACTCAAAAATCTGAAGAATCTTTACCTGAATACGTGAATGCAGCAGAGCCAACATTAGATGAATCTGTCCATGCGCGCCCACCAGGGTTTTGCACAGGTTGCCCCGAAAGGCCTATTTTTACTGCGATGAAGTTGGTGGAGCGTGAATTAGGCGAACATCATGTGAGTGCGGATATCGGCTGTCATTTATTTTCTATTCTACCGCCTTTTAATTTGGGGAATACCACCATGGGCTATGGGCTAGGAGGCGCAGGGGCTGCGGCTTTGAATGCAAAGGCTGGGAAACGTGCGATTTCAGTGATGGGAGATGGGGGGTTCTGGCATAACGGTTTAACCAGTGGTATTGCCAATAGTGTTTTTAACCGTAGTGATAACTTAACTATTGTGGTTGATAACAGCTATACCTCTGCGACAGGAGGGCAAGATATTCTCTCTTCGACAGCGTTGAATCCAACCCGTAGTACTGGTCATGAAATTGAAAAAGCGGTGAAAGGGGTGGGTGTTAATTGGGTGAAAACCATTAAACACACCTATGACTTAAAAACCATGACAAATACGTTACGTGAAGCTTTAACAACCGATGAGCAAGGGCCCAAGGTTCTGATTGCGCAAAGCGAATGTATGTTGAACAAACAACGCCGCGAAAAGAAAAAAGTGCGTAGTGATGTTGCCGCAGGCAAACGAGTGGTACGTGAGCGTTTTGGTGTCGACCCTGATACCTGTACCGGGGATCACTCTTGTATTCGTTTATCTGGTTGCCCGTCTTTATCAATTAAACCAAGCCAAGACCCATTAAGAACAGACCCGGTTGCAACAGTGATGGATAGCTGTGTCGGTTGTGGGCTATGTGGTGAAGTCTCTCACGCTGCTGTCTTGTGCCCTTCTTTTTTTAAAGCTCAAATTATTACTAACCCTAATGGTTGGGACAAATTGCGCCATCGTGTACGCGGTTGGTTTATTGGCTATTTACAGCGTCGTGACGCACGTCGTCGTGAACAATTTAGTTTCTAAGGGGGATGCATGAATTCTTTATCAACTGCATTACCATCAACAAAAGTCGCATTACAGCCGATTAAAATTGCCATTTTAGCCATGGGCGGCGAAGGCGGTGGAGTCCTTGCCGACTGGGTTGTCAACCTAGGTGAAGAAAACGGTTATTTTGCTCAAACGACTTCAGTGCCTGGCGTGGCACAGCGCACGGGGGCAACAATTTATTATGTGGAATTATTCCCAGGTGCTGATAACCCACAAACGCCTTCTCCTGTATTAGCGCTTATGCCGATGCCCGGTGATGTTGATGTTGTTTTGGCCTCTGAATTAATGGAAGCAGGCAGAGCAGTACAGCGCGGCTTTGTTACCCCAGAGCGCACAACATTGATCAGTTCAACACACCGTGTTTACTCTATCGCGGAAAAATCAGCCATGGGTGATGGGCGAGTCGATAGCCAAGCATTAATTCGCCACACTGCGGCATCTGCGCGTCAGTTTATTCACTTTGATATGGCACAAGCAGCACAAGAAAGTGGCAGTGTGATTAGTGCTGTTTTATTTGGTGCGCTGTTTGGTTCCGGTGTTTTGCCATTTAGCCGCGCACAATTTGAAGAAACGATTGTACGTGGAGGTGTTGGCGTAAAGCCAAGCTTGCGAGCGTTTACATTAGGAGCAGAAAAAGCGGCTAAACCCGAAGATGCATATCAGCCGGAGTCCACAAAGAACACCGTATATTCACCAAAAAATAAGCAGGTATCGCAACTATTAGCTCGTATCCAACATGAATTCTCTCCTCATGTGCAGTATCTCGTGACTGAAGGGACTCGCCGACTTATAGACTACCAAGACCCTGCCTATGCCACTTTATATTTGGATCGCCTCAATAACCTCTTTGCGCAAGATGGCGGGCAAGATGAGCGTTTGCAACGTGCGCTTGCGCGCCACTTAGCCCTTTGGATGTCCTATGAAGACACCATCCGAGTGGCTGATCTTAAAATTCGTGATAGCCGCTTTTCTCGCGTTCGCAATGAAGTACAGGCAAAAGATAATCAATTATTGGAGATCAATGAATTTATGCATCCAAGAATTGAAGAAATTTGCGAAACGCTTCCCAAAAATTTAGGTCGTTGGTTAATGCGTCCACATTGGTTACACAAAGCGCTTCGCAAAATGACCGAAAAGGGGCGCACGATAACTACCAGTTCTTTATTAGGTTTTTTACAGTTGTATCTATTAGCCGCATGGCGAAAAGGCCGACGTTCGACGTTACGTTATCAACTAGAAACGCAGCGCATTGAAAAGTGGTTAGCTGCTGTAATTAAAGCAGCGAAAGCTAACCCTGCACTTGCAACCGAAATTACCGAATGTCAACGCGTGGTTAAGGGGTATAGCGACACTCATGCGAGAGGGTTGCGTAATTTTAAAATCTTAATGGACATCGTTGCGCAGCAAGGTAACAAACTCACCCCCATTAATTTACGTGAACTACGTGAAGCCGCATTGGCCGATGAACATGGGAAAGAATTGGAAAAATGCCGTCAACGTTTAGCGATGAATTAAGGATAACATCATGAGTTTACTGATATTTACTAAGCCACATAAAATTCATTTTTCGGAGTGTGACCCCGCAGGGATTGTGTTTTACCCCCAGTATTTCGTGATGTTTAACAATTTACTTGAACGTTGGGTTGATGAATTAGTCCCTCAAGGCTTTGCGGGTTACATCATGGAACAACGCTTTGGCTTGCCGACAGTACACCTAGAAGCGGAGTTCAAGGCCATTAGCAAAATGGGGGATAACGTGATGTTAGAGCTACATGTACAGCGTATTGGTCGCAAGTCTCTGACGTTACATCAACGCTGTGTCAGTGTTGATGGAGTACTGCGCATGCAAGTGACGCAAACCTATGTGACAACATCATTAGAAACGCATCAAGCAATTCCTATCCCAGACGCCTTGTATCAGGTATTAACCGCTCAGCAACCAGTGTAAGCAAAGGAGAAATTCCATGAATATCGTGTGTATTGGCGGTGGTCCCGCAGGGCTTTATTTCGGGTTGCTGATGAAATTACAAAACCCACAAAACCGTGTAGTGGTGGTGGAACGTAATCGCCCTTATGACACTTTTGGTTGGGGGGTAGTATTTTCTGATGCCACGCTCAGTAATTTACGCCAAGCGGACCCTGTTTCTGCTGAAACTATTTCTGCGGAATTTAGCCACTGGGATGATATTGATGTGCACTTTAAAGGTGTATGTAACCGCAGTGGTGGCCACGGGTTTATCGGCATTGGGCGTAAAAAGTTACTCAATATATTACAAGACCGCTGTGTGGAGTTGGGTGTGGAGTTAGTGTTCGAAACCCAAGTAACGGATGACCAAGCGATTGCTCGCGAGTACCAAGCTGATTTGCTTATCGCTTCTGATGGCATTAATAGTACGGTGCGTACGCGTTATGAAAACGTATTTAAACCCGATATTGACCCACGTCGTTGCCGTTTTGTTTGGCTAGGTACAAAGAAGATTTTTGACGCCTTTACCTTCTTATTCGCTAAAAATGAGCACGGATGGTTTCAAGTTCATGCCTATCAATTTCAAGAAGGGTTATCGACCTTTATTGTGGAGACGACGGAAGAAACCTGGCTTAAAGCCGGTATTGACCAAATGTCTCAAGAGGATGGCATCGCTTATTGTGAAAAACTATTTGCGCCGTGGCTTGATGGTGAAAAACTGATTGCTAACGCAGCGCATTTACGTGGTGCCGCAATTTGGATCCGCTTCCCTCGGGTCATTTGTGGAAATTGGGTGCATTGGACGCAGCCCACACAAGGTAAAGACGTTCCCGTAGTATTGATGGGAGATGCCGCTCATACCGCCCATTTCTCTATTGGCTCTGGAACTAAATTAGCACTAGAAGATGCTATCGAGCTGTGTGAAAGCTTGAAAACTTCAGGGGGTGATTTACGTAAAGGGCTTGAGCATTACCAGAAGGTTCGCAGTGTCGAAGTTCTGAAAATTCAGAATGCGGCACGCAATTCGACAGAATGGTTTGAAAATGTCTGTCGTTATGAAAATTTAGCGCCAGAGCAATTTGCCTACTCTCTCTTAACGCGTTCACAGCGTATATCTCATGAAAATTTGCGCGTGCGTGATGCTGTATGGTTGGAAAACTATGAGCAGTGGTTTGCGGAACAAACAGGTGTGACTTCAAAGGCAAAAGTGCCCCCTATGCTGACACCTTATCATGTACGAGGTATCACTCTTAATAACCGCGTGGTCGCGTCACCAACATTGTTGTATTGCGCTAATCAGGGTATACCCGATGATTTTCATTTGGTACATCTGGGAAGCCGCGCATTAGGTGGTGTGGGTCTAGTGATGACTGAAATGACGGCTATAGCCCCCGATGCCCGTGTGACAAAAGGCTGTGTCGGTATTTGGAATGACGAGCAAGTTACTGCTTGGCAACGTGTGACTGATTTTATTCATCAAAAAACGGATGCCAAAATTGGCATTCAATTAGGCCATGCAGGGCGTCGTGGTTCAACTCAGCGAGGGTGGGAGAAAGAAAATCACCCAATGGATGCAGATAACTGGCCGTTAGTTTCTGCTTCAGCGTTGCCTTATTTACCGAATATCTCACAAACTCCGGTAGAGCTATCCGAGGCACAAATGACTACGGTGATTGACCAATTTGTTGCTGCAGCAAAACGAGCAGAAACGGCTGGTTTTGACTGGCTTGAACTGCAAGCCGGGCACGGTTATTTGCTGTCGAGCTTTATTTCTCCATTAACTAATCAGCGTACAGATAACTACGGTGGAGCGTTAGAAAATCGCTTACGTTTTCCGTTAGCCATCATTAGTGCTGTGCGTCAGGTGTGGTCAAAACCTTTGAGTGTACGTATTTCATCGACGGATTGGGTGGATGGCGGGACTACGGTTGATGACGCGGTGGAAATTGGCCGTGCAATGAAGCAAGCGGGCGCAGATATGATTGACTGCTCTTCAGGTGAAGTGTCACCGCAACAGCAACCGGTCTATGGTCGGATGTACCAAACACCAATGGCAGACCGTATTCGTAATGAAGCTGGAATACCGGTTATTGCCGTAGGTGCTATTACTGATGCTGACCAAGTCAACAGCATTATTGCCGCTGGGCGGGCGGATTTATGTGCTTTATCTCGGCCATTACTTTCTGACCCTGCATGGGTCTTACATGAATGTGCGCGTTATGGGTGGGAAACTCGTTGGCCGGCACCGTATGAATATGGGCGTCAGCAACTCGTTCAATCCTTGAAGTCGCGTTAAAGGCTTTGGCAAACAAAGAGGAAAATAGCATGAGTACACACTCCCATGACCAATACCGAGAAAATGTGGCAGGGCGTGCCGATGTGGCAGATACCCCTGAGCTAGTGGCGTATTACCAAGAACTAGATGCGTTGAAGACAGGTGCATTATGGACGGTCGCAAACAAGATTGAACCGTGGCAACCCAAATCAAGCTCAGTTCCTGTGTTGTGGCGCTACCGTGATTTACGCGAACATGTGTTGCGCTCAGTTGAACTGGTGACACCAGAAAAAGCGGGGCGTCGCGTAATCTATCTGAATAATCCCGGCCGCCAAGAAGTGGCTGCTGCAGTAGGTTGGCTGTACTCAGGTTTACAAGTCATGCACCCAGGAGAAGCCGCTTCGGCTCATGCCCACTCATCCTCAGCATTGCGTTTTATTATGGAAGGGCGTGGGGCATATACCATTGTCGAAGGGCAAAAAATGATGCTAGAAGCCAACGACTTTGTACTGACGCCGAATGGGACATGGCATGAACACGGCGTTGCAGAAGATGGTTTACCTTGTATCTGGCAAGATGGATTGGATATCCCGTTAGTCAATGCCATGGAAGCTGGGTTTTACAAAGTGCATCCTGACTTACATCAAGCACAAACACGACCTATCGATTACCCCGTTGGTATGTGGGGAGGAACCGCATTACGTCCTCACGATATCGGCTGGGATAAACCTTATTCACCATTATTTAAATACCAATGGGGGCCAACCTACGAGGCGTTGTGCCGTGCAGCGAAGGCAGCGGATGGCTCAGTATTTGATGATGTTTTGATGCACTACACTAACCCGCTCACAGGAGGACCTGTGATGCCAACCATTGGAGCGAGTATGCAATTACTGCGTCCGGGCTTTGTTGGTAAAGCTCATCGCCATACGGGAAGTTTTATTTATCAAGTAGCGAAAGGGCAAGGGTACTCCGTGATCAATGGGCAACGCTTTGATTGGCAAGAGCGTGATATTTTCTGTGTGCCATCGTGGATGTTCCATGAACATGTGAATACCTCACAAACCGAAGATGCTTGTCTGTTTTGCTTTAATGATTTACCCGTAATGCACTCTTTGGGGCTCTATTATGAAGAGGCTCTAGTAGAAAATGACGGTCACCAGAAAGTCGTTACCTAGGTGAGTATTATATTTCTTATTGATTAATATAAATAATTTTATTATTCCAATTTACGTGAAGAAGTGAGTGAGGCAATCACCTCATTCAAGGAGAAAGAAAATGCGCTTAATAACTTATCGTTCTGATGTGACCGCGGCAGCCCGTTTAGGAGCAGTTGTTAATCAACAAGTAGTGGATTTAGCCCTTCTGGCACAAGAGCAAGGGCTGTACTTGCCTGATAATATGTTGGACTTTATCGATTTAGGCCCACAAGGTGTGCGTGTTGGTACAGAACTTCTGAATACATATCAAGGGCAATTCCCAGCAGGGACTGCGTGGCCTGTACAAAATGTGAAAATTTTGGCGCCGATACCTCGCCCACGTAAAAATATTTTTGGTATTGGCTTAAACTATGTTGAACACGTGGCGGAATCCAGCCGTACATTAGACACCTCAAAAGATCTTCCAAAACAACCCGTTATCTTTTCTAAGCCCCCAACCACAGTGATTGGGCCGGGAGATGCCATTGAACATAACGCCAAAATTACCCAACAATTAGACTGGGAAGTGGAGTTGGCGGTGATTATTGGCACTCGTGCGAAAAGTGTCGTGGCAAAAGATGCTCTTAATTATGTGTTTGGCTACAGCTTGATGATTGATATGAGTGCGCGTGATTGCCGCCGTGCTGGGCAATGGATTTATTCTAAAGGGCAAGATACCTATGCACCATTTGGGCCATGCATTGTCACTGCTGATGAGATTCCAGATCCTCATACCTTAGATTTAAGCTTGAAGGTGAATGGTGTAACCAAACAATCCTCAAATACACGCCACATGTTATTTAATGTGAATACATTGATTGAAGATATTAGCCAAGGGATCACATTAGAACCAGGTGACATTATTGCAACAGGCACTCCTGAAGGGGTAGGGGCGGGAAGAACACCTCAAGAATGGGTCTGGCCGGGGGATGTGATTGAAGCATATGTTGAGAATATTGGTGAATTGCGCCATCCAGTTGTCGCCGTTTAAGGGGGAAGTATGCTTAATTTGCAGACGTTTAAAGCCGCTGCGGTACAAGCCGCTCCGGTGTTTCTCGATACCAATGCTACGGTAGATAAAGTTTGTCGTTTAATTGAAGAGGCGGCGGATAACGGAGCGAAATTGGTTGCATTTCCAGAGGTTTTTATTTCTGGTTACCCTTATTGGAGTTGGGTGATGAACCCGATAGATGGCAGTCCATGGTTTGAAAAACTGTGCAAATCTGCCATTGAAGTCCCAGGGCCTGAAATACAAAAAATTGCTCAAGCTGCCGCACGCCACCACATCAATGTTGTAATTGGTGTGAATGAGCGGAACCCTAATGGAATCGCTACGTTATATAATACATTAGTGACGATTTCTGATGAAGGAAGAATTCTGGGGCGCCATCGTAAATTAGTCCCAACATGGGCAGAAAAACTGACGTGGGCAAATGGAGATGCCTCTTCACTAAAAGTTCATCAAACCAGTATTGGGCCTCTTGGGGCGTTGGCCTGTGGGGAAAACACCAATACATTGGCGCGTTTTGCTCTATTGGCGCAAGGCGAGTTAGTCCATATTGCGAGCTATATCGCCTTACCCGTTGCACCAAAAGACTATGACATGGCCGAAGCGATTCGTTTACGCGCATCTGCCCACTGTTTCGAAGGCAAAGTTTTTACGATTGTTTCCTGTTCGACAGTGTCAGAAGAGATTATGGATGCAATGTCTGCAACTCACCCAGAAGCACGTGAGTTACTGGCTCGGCCAAATAGCGCTTTCTCAGGAGTTATCGGGCCTGATGGACGAGTTGTAGGCGAACCATTGGTTGACAAAGAAGGGATTGTTTACGGTGAAATTGATTTAAATCGCTGTATTCAACCACGACAAATGCATGATATTACAGGGCATTATAACCGTTTTGATATCTTTGATTTACAGGTGAACCGCCGGCCATTAACGGCAGCACGTTTTCACGGTAATGGGCAAGAAGATGAAGCTTTAAATGTATTTCCAGAATCAGGTGAGTCATTTGGGGAGAGGGAGATATGAGTTTAGCACGTACATATCGTATTGGGCAGATTGTCCCGTCATCAAATACCACGATGGAAACAGAAATTCCGGCTATATTACGGGCAAGAGAAGCTCTGTTTGCGGAGCGCTTTACCTTTCATTCAAGCCGTATGCGTATGCAAAAAGTTACCAAAGAGGAGCTGGCAAAAATGGACTCCGATAGTGACCGCTGCGCTATTGAATTGTCAGATGCTGCGGTTGATGTGCTGGGATATGCCTGTTTAGTTGCGATTATGAGCATGGGGAAAGGTTATCATCGCATTTCAGAAAAACGTTTGTTTCAACGTACGGTAGATAACGGTCATCCAGCACCTGTAGTGACTAGCGCTGGGGCATTAGTTGACGGCTTACATGTAATGGGCGCTAAAAAAGTGTCTATTTTAACGCCTTATATGAAGCCGTTGACGCAGTTAGTGATTGATTATATCGAAAGTGAAGGCATTGAAGTGGTAGATAGTATTTCATTGGAAATTCCAGATAATTTAGATGTGGGCCGACAAAACCCATTAGCACCAGTGGAAATTACGAAAAAACTCAATACCCAAGTAGATGCAATTGTGGCTTCTGCATGTGTGCAAATGCCTTCGCTACCCTCAATACAATTAATTGAAGACCGAGTTGGTTTACCTGTACTGTCTTCTTCGGTGGCGACGACCTATATGATGTTAAAAAAGTTGGGTTTAGAAACTCGTGTTGATGGGTTTGGTTCATTGCTAAGTGGAAAGTTTTAGCTGAATTATCGCCGACTTCTGCTACTCTTGAGGGGTTGTAATCAAATGCAATAATTCAAGATGTTATCAAGGGGAGCGAATGGCAAACTCAAAGGTTTTTGTTGATAATTATTTGCCTGCCCTATTGGGGCAGGCTTGGATGTTGGTTTCATCTGAGTTTCATGCCATTGTTGAAGAAAAAGGTTTGTCAATATTAGAGTGGAGAGTGTTATCCACACTAGCAGGTAATGGCTCGATGGGGATTACAGAGCTCTCACAAAAAACAGTCAGTAAACAACCGACAATTACTCGCGTACTACAACGGCTAGAACAGCAAGGGCACGTGGTTCGCCACAGTAACCATAATGGTAGTGATAAGCGCATAACACTTGTCAGTGTGACATCAAGTGGAATGTCACTAGTTGATGGTTTACTTATTGCAGCTCAGCAACACGAAGAAGTTGTTTTAGCTCCCTTGGGGCTACGTAAAAGTAAGATTCTTAAGCAAGTGCTACAAGAATTAATTGAGCGGCATAGTATAGAAAACACCAATACTGCAGATAAAAGCAATTCCGATAAAAATAATGAAAAAAAGCTAAAAAGAAAAAAATCAGGTAGCCTAAATTTATCTAAAGAAACAACAAAATAGTCGATTAATGATGGTTTAGTTCTATTTTTGATGGCAATACATAACTTATTATTGATATTGCGTTTAAATATTTATTTATCAAATAGATAAATAAGTTTCTTATGGGGCATTTAAGTCAGTGGTAATTTTTGCAACCTGATGATAGATAGGCTATTTCTTAATTTTATTATTTTTGTATCGATTGATTAATTGCCACTTTACATTGATTCATTTTATCTATTTACTTCATAACTGATAATTAATGATTAGCTAAACATGGAGCAATCAATGTCAGTAGTGACACTTGTACTCGTTTTTTTATTAGCCGTTGTTGTGAGCGTTTTTGTTTCACGACTGCTCAAAGATATTATTCCATTACCCCTGATCCAGATAGCACTAGGGGCTGGCTTGTCTTTATACGGTTTTACAGTTGAATTTGAACCTCATCTATTTCTATTTTTATTTATTCCTCCTTTATTATTCCTTGATGGATGGCGTATTCCTAAAGAAGCCTTATTTCAAGAAATTAAACCGATCATGTCGCTAGCCATAGGTTTAGTGGTTGTAACAGTGATTGGTATGGGCTTCTTTATACATTGGTTAATCCCAGCCATTTCTTTAGCTGTTGCCTTTGCGTTAGCGGCCATTTTATCGCCAACGGATCCCGTTTCCGTGTCTGCCATGACTGTCAATTCCCCATTGCCATCTCGAATGGCGCATATTTTGGAAGGGGAGTCATTGTTGAATGATGCAACGGGTCTGGTGTGCTTTAGTTTTGCAGTGGTCGCTGCGTTAACAGGTACATTTTCCCTTGCTTCAGCGGCTGGGCAATTTGTATTAGTGGCATTTGGCGGAATTTTAATTGGTTTGCTGGTGGCTTGGGCAATTGGCTGGTTAAACCAACTGCTCGTTAAGCGTACTGGGGAAGAACCTGCAATTCAAATTATGATCAGCTTACTGATGCCATTTACGGCTTATTTATTAGCTGAACATTTGCATGTTTCCGGTATTTTAGCGGCAGTAGTTGCCGGTATTGCCATGCACTATGAAAAAATTGCAGGTCGCATGCAAGCTGCTACACGTATGCAAAGTAAAGCGGTGTGGGATACGGTACAAACTGCGTTGAACGGGATGATTTTCATTTTGTTAGGCGAACAGTTACCGGGTATGTGGACAAATATGCCTGCTGTAGCAGAGGCCGCGGGTGCGAGCCATCCTTGGATGCTGTTTGTTTATGTGGCAATTATTACTGTGGCATTGGCAGTTTTACGGTTTAGCTGGGTGTGGATCTCGATGACTTTAACCGTCTTCCATAAACGCCGTCGCGGTAAAGAAGCGGATGTTATGCATATTCGTATGATGGCAGTAATGGCGACAGCAGGTGTGCGCGGAGCGATCACGTTAGCGGGTATTTTAACGTTACCTTTATTGATGCCAGATGGTTCATTATTCCCGAATCGTGACGTGGCTATTTTCTTAGCGATGGGGGTGATTTTATGCTCACTATTGATTGCCAGTATCGCACTGCCTATTTTAACGAAAGGGTTAGTACAAGACTTACCTTATGATAATGACGAAATTCGAGCGCGTTTAGCTTTAAATGAAGCCGCGATGGCACATTTACGTGAATTAATGAACCACCCATCGGATGATATGGATGAAATTGCTATGCGTACTGAAGTTGGGGCGCAACTATTAGAAATTTATGGCAGACGACTCGATAATTCGGATGAAACTGAGTCAGATGTCTATGATTTACATAAGATGATTAATATGGAACGCGAAATGTCTAAGTCGGCGTTAAAAGCGAAACGCGACGCGTTATATCAAATGCGTAAAAGTAAAAATATCAATGAAAGGGTGTATCACCGTTTACGTGATGAACTTGATTTAAAAGAAGAGACTCTGAATCACCATAAAAATGGTAAACATTAATTAGCGAAAACAAACGACCTGAATTTATTCAGGTCTTTTGTTATTGTAATTCAACTGAATTTGACGGCTTGTATTGAGTTCTGATAGGTTGGTTACAATTCAATTTAGGAAATTTATATGTCACAGGTTGTAGCAAGCTTAAGCATTATTATTACCATCACATAGTGGTGGGGATAAGCTACATCCTAAACCCGCCAGATAAGGCGGGTTTTTTGTCCTTATCTGGTTAATTATTCAGTAAGGAACTATTTATGAATTTAACAGAAGCATCTCCATTATTAAAAAAACAACCTCGTTTGCATTTTCTTTGTGGGAAAATTGCCTCTGGGAAATCGACATTAGCGAAACAACTGGCTAACCTCCCTCGTACTATTTTGCTCTGTGAAGATGAATGGCTTGCCGCTCTTTATCCTAATGAAATTACTGAATTGGCTCACTATGTCGAAAAAAGTGCTTTAGTAAAACAGGTATTGGAAGGCCATATTAGGCAATTGATACAGGCTGGGAATAATATCGTGATGGATTTTCCCGCCAACACACCAATACAGCGTCAATGGTTAATGTCTTTGGCGCAATCATCTGATGTATCTTATGTATTTCATGTATTGCAGGTAAGTAATGATGAGTGTAAGGCAAGGCTTGCTGCTCGTAATTTAGCAGGGGAAAACCCATTTCAAACATCTGAAACGCAGTTTGATTTAATTACGGCACATTTTTCTTATCCAACAAGTAGCGAGCGGTTAATCTGTAAATTTTATCCATAAAGGTAACATACCTGAGTAATAAACTTATGGAGGAGACTTATTACTCAGATTTATGGTCACTTAGGTCGATACATTTTGAGGTTTTGCTGCTGTTCAATCCAATAGTAATCAGCTGGCCCTCCAGCACGCAATAGTGGTTTCTGGCTAGCACAATCATATAAGCCATTATTCAAGGCTGATTCATCAATATGCACCATGACGACTTCTCCCATCACCATCCAAGTATCCAATAGTTGCCCATCCGCCCGTTTAAGTTGCTGATATTGTGTGACAACACATTCCATTGAAACGGGTGTTTGAGCGATACGAGGCGGTGAAACGAGTGTTGAAGGGAGGGGGGATAGCCCCGTTAATGCAAATTCGCTTTCACCATGTGCGAGTGTGGCACTACTCATATTTACGTGTTCACCGAGTGAAAGCGTAGCAAGGTTATAAACAAACTCCCCTGTTTCGATGGCATTAGTTACTGAATCTTTTTTACCAACACTCGAAAAGGCCAATATAGGTGGTGAATAATTGAAAATATTGAAAAAACTATAAGGAGCTAGATTGGTTCTACCTTTACTATCACAGGTTGATATCCAACCAATAGGTCTAGGACCAATGAGTGATGGGATAGGGTCATGGGGTAGCCCGTGACCCTGCTGTGGTTGGTAACTATAAAACTTTGCTATCATTTTGGAGTCCTTTTTAACATTACTTTAACGGATATTTGAACAAGGTGTTAGGTATTTAAATAATAAATGCTATTAATGCATAAAGAATGCAGTAAGTGGATATTTTATTTTTAATTTTTCTTATATTAACGTTTGAGGATGTAACTTAATATAATAATATTAAATTAAATAGTAATTGATGATTATCTTTATTTTATTTATGAGTTTTAGTATTGACTTTATTGCTTAACTCTATTTTTGTGTAAATCCAGTGGATTGATTTATTTTAATTAGAAGCTTTAATTTATTCTTTTAATTTCGTTATTTTCTGCATGTTAATATTTTTATATTTAATTAATCCGCCTTGCTATTATCTTGATTTATTTGTTTTTAACCTTTTGATTTTTAATATTTATTGTGTGTTCATCTAAGTTATATTACATGGGTTATATAATTTAATAGGAAATAGCTATCAAATTATATAAGTTCGATCGATACAAACGTATTTACAGAATTAATTAATAAACCTATATTTAAATTAAATTATTCTTTATTTTTATTAGATGTAAAAACAAACTGATTCTTAAGTTCGTAACGAGTCATTTAAAATTTCAAATGGGAGTTTTATTCATTGGAATTAATATGATAAAAACAAATGCGTTATTACGTCGGGATGTTGGGTTATTTTTAAGACAAGCCAGAATTGATAAATCATTAACAGGGTACCAACTAGCTAAAATACTAAAAATAAGTCAACAACAGGTTTCTCGTTATGAAAGAGGGGAAACCGGTATTAATGTTGAAGTATTGAATACTCTTTTGGGCGTATTAGAAAGAAATTGGCTAGAATTTTTTTTCAAAGTCCTAGTGAATCATTCGAATGAAATTGCAGATATAAGAATACAAAATGAATTTTTTAATCTCATCGAAAGATCACTTTTCTACTATTATGGGGAATCAAAAAAAAGATAATTTTCAATTGGGTATGTGGTTGGAGTAAAAAATCACTCATATGGTGATGCTTAGTTTTATGTCCTCTTTAATTGAATTAAATATCGAAATTAGATTTACGCTATTGAATATTTAATGGCGTATTTATTGTAGTTTAATTTTTTAATTGAAAGGAAAAATATATGCAATTTACCAAATTAAATATTGCACCCTATTTATCAAAATCATCTCGGTTATTTATTTTTACTGCATTAATAGCTGGTATTTTTTCAACAAATTCTGCTGCCGACAACACAGGTACAGTTGATTTCGAAGGTGTCGTTGTTAGTACTCCTTGTAATATAGCGCAATCCTCACTAAAGCAAGTTATTGATTTTGGACAATTATCTCGTCGAGCATTGGAAAATGGTCGCGTGGCTGAGGTGAAATTTAATATTGAATTTACTGGGTGTGATTTCACTGACTTTGATATTGATACAGCTGGAAAACCTATTGCTGTTAAATCAATGGAATTAGTGTTTACAGGGCAAAGCTATGCGGATGCAGCAAATACTTTACTTTCTACTTCTGCGGGTAATACCAACAATGTAGGAATTGGTATTGATGGATTTGAGTTTGGAAAAGCTAAAGATGTGCTTTCACGTATCATCAATAAAAAAGGAGATAACGTATTATCTTTCAAAGCGTTAGCAAAAGCTGTTGATACAACGAAAAGTGTATCGGAAGGTAAGTTCAGCGCAGTAACAAACTTTCGTATTACCTATCAATAACTAAATGGTTTAACCGCCAGAATTGACTGGTGGTTAAATATTGATTCGCTAGAGGGGGGGGCATGGTTAGTTATCAAAGGGTTATGAATATAATAGTCTTGTCGATAATGCTTATTTTTAGTATTCACTCATATGCAGACCCCAAAATTATTAAGCCCTACAACGTCAATGCAAGAACATTACTTAAAGGCAGTGTTATCGATGCGCCGTGTTCAATAACGTTGAAAAATCGCTATCAAACTATTGATTTTTCTTCTTTGGCTCTCGCTTTTTTGTCAAATAGCTTGCAAAGAGAAATGCATGATCAGCCTTTTATTATCGAGCTACAAGATTGTGGTAGTGCTTATTCAACCATTGACCTAAAAACATGGAAAATACGCTTTGTCGGCCAACGTGCGCAATATATTGATGCTTTTACGCTACAAGGTGCTTCCGAAGGGCTAGGCGTATCGGTATTAGACAATTCAAAAATACGATTACAGCCTAATAAGGTTTATTCATTATCTGACAATGTGTTGTATCAAGATAAATCAGGATACAGCCTTTTCCTTCGCTATTTCTTACGTTTGGAATTAACCGGACAGCCGATTCAAGCGGGCCGTTATTACGGGCTGATCCGCTTTTTCATCGATTACCAATAACACGCACGAAGAATATGTTTTTATGAGCTTCATTTTGAAGATGAACTCTTATTGCATTTAATCTGGTATAGCTAGGATGGTATAGAGCATGGTGTTCAAAACTAACGAAAAATTGAAGCTAGCTTGGCTCATTGCTTTTCTGTTACCGAGTTTTATAGGATGGAAAGCATTTGCAACTGAATTTAATACAGATGTTTTAGATGCAGATGATATGCAAAATATTGATATGAGCCAGTTTTCGGTAGCAGGGTATACGCTACCGGGGGATTATGTTTTTACTCTCTTTGTTAATGGGCAACGTTTAGGGGCACCCCGCAATATCTCCGTTTATGAAAATAAGCCTATTGCAGGCGAATCAACCCAAGCGACACAAACTATTTGTATTCCTCCTGATATCCTTGAGTTAATTGGGTTAAAGCGTTCTGCGATGGAGAAAGTGACACTTTCTCATAGTGGAAAATGCCTCGATTTTTCTGCGCTATCAGGCGTTCAAACAGCCATAGAGCTCAGCACCTTATCGCTGAAAATGACTATTCCGCAAATATGGATGGAATATCGCGACCCTTACTGGGTTCCTGCTAATTTATGGGAAGAAGGAATAGGTGGCGCATTTATTGATTACAATGCGAATATTTCTGCAACCAAGGAAACGAATAGTAATCGGCAAATCTATTTATCAAGTAATGGAATCACAGGGGTAAATTGGGGGGCTTGGCGCCTACGTGGTGATTACAGTACATCTTATCAGAAGCAACGGGGGGATTATCCTCAAGAAAAACATAACTTTGATTTTACTCGTCTTTATGCATTTACTTCATTGAAAGATAGTGCCTCAATCTTTACGTTGGGAGAAAATTATTTTTATTCGGATATCTTTGAATCTTGGCAATATACTGGTTTTTCTTTAGAAAGTGATGACCGCATGCTACCGCCTAAATTAGTGGGGTATGCACCTGAAATTATTGGTGTTGCAAATACTAATGCGATTGTAATTGTTCGCAGCCAAGAACGCATTATTTCTGAAACGGCAGTGCCTCCTGGACCATTTCGTATTCAAACACTTGATAGTGGGATCCGTGGTGTATTAGATGTGACTGTACGTGAAGAAAATGGGGAGGAGAGCAAGTTTAGTCTTAGTACAGCCTCGTTACCTTATTTAACACGTCCCGGACGCGTTATTTATAAAGTCGCAATGGGAAAGACGCGTTATGACAATCGGCATTTGACAGGTGAGCCTGTTGTAAGTGGTGAATTATCATATGGTGTTTCAAATGCATGGTCATTATATGGAGGAACTCAACTTAATGGTTATTACCAAAGTGCAGCATTAGGGATCGGACGGGATCTTTTTTCAATAGGCGCGGTTTCTTTTGATATCACACAATCTTTTGCCGATTTTTCAGATAAAAGACGCCAAGGCCGCTCTTATCGCGTTAATTACGCAAAATCTTTCGATGAGCTACGTACAGATATTACCTTTGCAGGCTACCGTTTTGCCGACAAAGAATACCGAACACTAACGCAATTTATGGATGAAGAGAGAATAGGTTATGGTACTCAGGCAGCAAAAGAAAATTATCAATTATATTTAAATAAATATTTTGATGATTTTAATATTTCTCTTAATTATCAATATAGTACTTATTGGCAGCACGATTCACAAACGCAATACGGTTTATACATTAATGCGCCTTTAAATTTTCCTCTTCTGTCCCAGAATGCCGCAAATTTATCATTATCAGCAACTCGTACTGAACGGGACAATGGCAATGAAGAAGATGCAATTAATCTCTATCTCACAGTACCATTATTCCGCGGTCATAGCATCACATTTTCTGAACTCTACTCACGGTCAGCGGGTAATAATCAATTTAATCATCAGGTTGGCTATAGTGGTTATGGGGAACAAGATAATTACAATATCAATGTTGGTTATAACCACGGCCAACATATTGATAATCAAGTGAGTTTGAGTGGCTTTTATTCACGAGATATCTCTCAAGCAAGTACATCTATAAATGCGAGCTATGTGCCTGATCAATACCACAGCATTGGCGGGTCAATCAATGGTGGGCTCACATTAACCTCGAAAGGGGCGGCACTGCACCGCTCAGCGCATGGTGATACACGACTTATGGTTGAAACCCCCGACGTGAGCGGTATTCCTCTCGATAATGGGGTGATTAAAACCAATGCATTTGGGTTGGCTGTTATTCCCAATGTGAATAGTTATCGAAAATCAACTGCTTCAATTAATACCAGCCAGTTACCCGATGATATCGAAAGCCTCGATCCCTCGACAGATATTACGTTAACCAAAGGTGCCATAGGCTATCGCAGCTTATCGGTGATGAAGGGGCATAAATTATTTGTTGTTTTTGCTTTGTCAGATGGAAAGCACCCACCTTTTGGCGCCAGTGTACGTAATAAAAATAACCAAGAAGTAGGGCTAGTGGGTGAAGGCGGTGTGACGTGGCTAGTGGGGGTATCACCTCAAGAAAAGTTGTCGTTGTATTGGAATAACCAGCCACAGTGCGAGTTATCTCTACCTGAAAAATTAAATGAGCTTACGGATTTGTTGTTGCTGCCATGTTCTTCAGCCAAAGCGGTCCGTTCAGTTTATTCATCATCAAGTAAATGATTGTGAGGCTAATTATGTGGAAGTTAGATATTTGTTATCAATGGATTGTGAGAGTACTGCTTGTCATACCTATATTATCATTTAATACCTACGCAGCAGTGACCCTGGATCGAACTCGGATTATTTTTCCTGGGGATGTGAAATCGATTAATATCAAGATAACTAATGATAACCCAGAAGAGGCGTATCTCGCACAAAGTTGGATTGAAGACCAACAAGGTAAGAAGCTAACAAAAGGAGCGTTATTGGCTACGCCGCCACTACAACGCGTAGAGCCGAATAGCCAAAGCTTAGTTCGCTTGAGTCTGACGCCTTTATTTAGTCAGTTACCGCAAGATAGGGAATCCGTATTTTATTTTAATTTGCGAGAAGTCCCGCCTAAATCTCATGATGCGAATACCTTACAAATTGCTTTGCAATCGCGAGTGAAGCTTTTTTATCGACCTCCGTCCATTTTAGCCAAGTCAGAAACAAACTGGGCACATAAGGTCACATTAATGAAAACGAATAAAGGGTATCAGCTCAATAATTCAACGCCTTTCAATTTGACGGTTATTGGCTTAGGTAATAACCAAAAACAGTCGGAACAAAGCCAATTTGAAGTGGTGATGGTGCCGCCTAAATCGACTCAAGAGTTTATTTCCCAGCCACTAACAAGACCTCATTTAACCTATATCAACGATTATGGCGGAAAACCGACTTTGGCTTTTCATTGCCAACAAGACGTTTGCACAGTGGTGGATGAACGTTAGTTAGCTGAGGGGGATATATGCCTAGCATCAATAATAGAAGGAGTAATGCATTGATAAAACATATGCTTATCGGTCTATTTTTCATCAGTGGCATGATAGGAGTGATGGCTTCAGCGAACGGACTTTTAAATCATACTGCGGTGAATGAATCACATTATGAAGATTTAAATAGTGGATGGTTAGAAGTGAGCGCTCGATTATTCAATTCGCCTTGCCACTTAAAACTATCAACCTCAGCGGTGATGTTGACTCAATGTGGCGCAGGCGGTGCATTTTCTGCGGATAAAACGCAAACAACGCCCGCACAAATACGCTTCTATGATGTGCAGAATGGAAATGTTACGGCCATAGAGAAAATGAATTTATTAAACGGTAATAATTTTATTCACCCACCTGTTTCAATGCATAAATCGAATTTATTACGGTTGGAGGTGGTTTATGAGTAAGGCAATTTTACTTTTAATCCTTGTACTTCCTATCTTTGGTTGGAGTAAGGAAAGCCTAGATGTGGAATTTAGCGGCATTTTAGTCAACAAAACCTGTCAGTTAGCGGCTGATTCCATCAATAAGCGGGTAAAAATTGAAAATATACGTTTGAAGTCGATTAATGACAACATTCCTAGTGATATTACACCATTTTTTATCACGATTGAAAAATGCAGCCAAGCCGACCTTAATAAGATGATTAAGATTACCTGGAAAAGCCCAAAACAAGTCACTGTAGAGGGAGGGAATTACCTTGGAACGGATGGAAGTAGTGGTGTACTGCTTGGTGTAGTTGATAAGCAAGGCGCACTTGTTACTTGGGATAAATCGATTGAGGTAACACCTGTTACGGTTACGGATGGGAGTCAACAATTGGAATTTGGTGTATTTGTGCGTAAAAATCCGTTGAATGAAGCAAAAAAAGGGGTTTTCTCAAGCTCAGCGACTTTTTCATTGGAGTATGAGTAATGAATACGATCAATTGGTTATCTAAATTTGTTTTGTGTTTTTTATTCCTCCCATTTATGTCTAAGTCGGATGTTTTAATCGATGTGAGTGCGACGTTAGTCGACCCAGCCTGCCACCTGCGTAGCGAAGATAACAGTACACCGTTAAAAATCAATTTTGGGGTGATTAATCTACCGCATAACTCTGATGATATTTCCCAATCCCATACATTTCCATTGTATTTAACTGGCTGTAATTGGAATAAATCACTCGGTATTATGATTAACCCCAAAAATAGTAACACTATGGTTTATCAAGGAAAAAGTATTTTATCCACTAGTACTGATGGCTTTGGCATTAATATCAATAATATAACTGGTGGTGTGGCTCATCCACTTGAAGTTAATCAAATTCAACAAATATTTCCAGAACAAATAGATGCCACTTTACAGCGAATTATTTTACAAGCTGAGCTAGTCAATACCCTACCAGCGAGCCAACTCCGTGCTGGAAAATTTAGTGCTATTGCCATGATTTCGGTCACTTACTATTAAGGCGGTAATATCGGTTATGTCTAATTTTCAAATCCTGTTTCAGGCGGTTTCTAGCTCTATGGTGAAAATACCATTTCCCTTATTTTTTAAGGGAGAGTTTTTTAAACAACCATCTAGCTTATTAATGTATTTTCTGGTGGCCATTCTTAGTTTGTATGGAATGAATGCTCATGCAGATTATGCATCTCGAATACAAAATTCCAATTCAGGTTATTCAATTCGGATCGATAGTAATAGTGTTATTGAACCCGTTGCACGAGTTGGTTCTGATGGCAAAAATTATTATCGTGTAGGAAACCCTATTGTTATTGATGGTAATAGTGCTCAAGTGAGTGTGTCTGGCTTGGTTGATTGTGTTGGGAGACGATGGGGGAGCAGCAATACAAGAATTCATTCATCACAGGCATTTCATCGTTTGTTTATGTATGTAGCTTCTGCGGGAGTCACGATTGATGGAAAAACAGCCTACCGGATCAATAACAATTTAGTGATGACGGTGGAAACTCCAATAATGAATTGGATAAATATTGATGCAGGAATGTGCTCATATGCTTATGTGGGGCTTGTTAGGGCTGCCCAAGAGTTTACCAGTCAATTTCCAGTTACTATTACATTTTTTATTAATGAGCAAATTATTGATGGAAAACTGGTTATTCCTGCAATGGATTTAGCGGGCTATGTTCGCGCTTTTACTGAGCCTAAAGCAGTGCCACCCTTTGATAGCTGGCCTTTATCTGACTCAACAGTGCCAATGCGTCTTGCCGCTTCTCAGTTAAATGTGAAAGCAATGTGCTCCACGCAAACGAGCTCTGGGCAGGCTAGCACAGTCAATTTGCGACACGGTCAATTAAGTAGTATTCATTACGATAGCTTGGTGACGGAAAGTATCAGATACACGTGCAAATTTGCTGCCTTAACGAAGGTAAGGTTACGGTTAGACTATGTGACAGATGGCGACCCACAAAAGCGCTTGCCAATGAAAGATGCTTCAAATAGAACGATTTACAGTAAGTTAGACATTGTGGATGAACAAACCGGCGCGACAGGTACAGATATTCGTGTGGGAATTCATTCAAATCGCACTATTTATATTCGTAGTCGTATTCAAGGAAATAATGCAGACGCAGGAAGTTATCAAGGGTCTGCATGGTTAATTGCCACATTTGACTAAATTGAATTTTTGAATGGTTAGGTGTTATCCACTAATTCTCTGAATAAAACTGGATGGACTTTGCCCTAACCATTTTTTAAACATGGTCGAAAAAGACCCAACGCTGCTGTAGCCTAAATCAAATGCGACCTCAGTAATGGATTTACCTGCAGAAATATGGGTAATCGCACTTAATAAGCAAGCTTGCTGCCGCCAGTCAGAGAAAGATAACCCCGTTTGAGCACCAAAAAAACGGCTAAATGAGCGCTCACTTTTATGTAGTTTTGCCGCCCACTCCTGTGGTAATGAGGTGATTTGTGGCGCTTTTAGGAATTCCCGACACAACTGGGCTAAATGTTCATCTCGTGGGATGGGGGCGTAGAAAGGCAGGGGCTCTGCTTGTGCAATTTCATACAAAATCAATTGGTACATCACACCATCACGACCATTTAAATCATATTCAATTGGGGTATCAACTGCTTCAAGCAATAGCTGACGAAGTAAGGGGGAAACCCTGAGTACTTCGCATTTGTTTCCCCTACGTGGAGCGGCTTTGGGCTCAATGTATAAGCTACGCGTACTGACATTCAACATGCGCGTTTCATGAGGTGTATTACAGGGGATCCAAACACCACTATCAGGCGGTATGACCCACTCGCCATCTGCGGTACTCACTTCAATCAAGCCTGTCGCACCATATAGAAACTGGGCACGGCGGTGAACGTGAGAATCAAGCAGCACGTTTGGTAAATAGTCTGTTCCGATAGCTAAAACATCACGCGGAGTTGCATCGACAGTTTTCAGAGGAATATTTCGCATAGGAATTTTTCTTGGCTGAGATTCAAAAGTTATCATATATTTTCTGAATATAGGCAATTTTTATTGATATAACCACATGTTTTTCATGGTTGGCTGGAATTCCAATGTGTTTGGCGGTTTTTCGAAAGTTGGTAAACAGGGAAATGTTTACCCTATCGCGGCAACCTAATGTATGCCAGAGGTAGAGTTATCATGGAAAATTATTACGATCAGGCGGGTAGTGAGAGTCTGATTGAACCCCTAACCCGTCGTCGGTTTATTCAAGGCAGCTCTGCGCTCATGGCTGTCCCATTTATTGCGACAAATACTGTTGCATCGACAGCAGAAAACCCGAATATCATCCCAACCACAACGCTGCAAAATGAAGGTGAGCGAGTGGTCTCCACCTGCAGTAGTTTTGACTGTGGTGGCAAATGTGATATTCGAGCACACGTTAAAGAAGGCGTGGTGACACGAATTAGTACCCGTCCAGATGCCGATTTAGACGAAGAGATGCCAATCATGCGTGCTTGCGTGCGTGGCCGCAGTTACCGGAAGTTCGTTTATCACCCAAATCGCCTGAAATACCCAATGAAAAGAGTGGGCAAACGTGGAGAAGGGCGCTTTGAGCGAATTAGCTGGGAAGAAGCGACAACCTTGATTGCTGACAACATGCAGCGTATCAACGCCCAATATGGCCCTGCATCGCGCTTTGTTAGTCTCAGTACTGGGGTGACTGGGGGAATTTTCTCCGGTGCCAATATGTTGCGTCGGTTGTTTAATATCACGGGTGGTTTTTTAGAAAATTACCACTCAGTGAGCAATGGCAATACCATGGCGGTTACGCCTTATACCTATGGCACGTCAGCAAGTGGTAGCACGCTAGACACATTAGAAAATACGCCATTGGTGATCTTGTGGGGACATAACCCGAACGAAACCATTTTTGGTCACACGAATCATTATTTCCAAAAAATGAAAAAAAATGGCACTAAATTTATTGTTGTCGACCCACGTTACTCGGATACCGCGTCGTCATTAGCGGATCAGTGGATCCCCATTTTGCCGACAACAGATAATGCGATGATGGATGCCATGATGTATGTGATCATCAGCGAAGGCCTGCATGATCAATCTTTTATCGACAAATTCACTATTGGTTTTGATGAGCACCAGATGCCCGACGGCATCCCTGAAAATGAGTCATTAGTGGCATATTTAATGGGGAAAAAAGATGGTGTGGTGAAAACTCCTGAATGGGCAGAACCTATCACCAAAGTCCCCGCTGATACCATTCGTCAACTGGCTCGCGAATATGCCAATACAAAACCGGCGGCCTTAATGCAAGGTTGGGGGCCTCAACGTCACATCTGTGGTGAACGTTCCGCCAGAGGGGCCACTCTGTTAGCCACAATTACCGGAAATGTAGGCGTAAAAGGGGGCTGGGCTGCGGGCTATGGCATGGCTGTGACCCCTGATTTACGTAAAACGTTAGCGGGCCCGAGCCTATTTGAAAACCCAGTTAAAGCGAAAATCAATATCACCAATTGGGTGCAAGCTTGTGAAGATAAAGCATTAGTTACGCCAGATAACGGTTTAAAAAACGCGGAAAAACTCGATACGGAAATCAAAATGATTTTTTCGTTAGCGGGTAACTATATGACTAACCAGAACCCCGATATTTTGCATGCTGCTAAAGTTCTGGAAGATGAAAGTAAAGTTGAGTTTATCGTTTACAGTGACTTATACATGACACCCAGCGCCAAGTATGCCGATATTTTATTGCCTGAAACCAGCTTCTTAGAACGTTGGAATGTGGGGGGAACATGGGGAACGGGCAACTACATTATTTTATCGGAAAAAGTGATTGAACCTGAGTTTGAGCGCCGTAGTGACTATGAATGGCTGCGAGAGGTAGCTGAAAAACTCGGCGTTGGTGAGAAATTCAGTGAAGGGCGTACAGAAAAACAGTGGATCGAGCATTTAGTCAATGATGCCCATCAGAAACGCGCTGAAGATGGCATTCCAACTTTTGATGAGCTGCTGGTTAAACGTCGTCATTTGTTAAAGCACAAACCCCATGTTGGCCATGTCGCTTTTGAGAAAAATATTAACGATATCGATAATAACCCATTTGAAACGCCATCTGGAAAAATTGAGATTTTCTCTCAGCGTCTTTATGAACGCAATGATGTGGATATCCCTGCGTTATCCCATTATGTGCCTGCCATTGAAGGGCCTGAAGATGAACTTGTTTCCCGATATCCATTGCAGTTGATTACTTGGAAAGGCCGTAACCGTGCCAATTCAACGCAATTTGCTAACCCGTGGCTACAAGAGGTACAGCGCCAAGAGTTGTGGATCAACCCCATTGATGCCAAAAAACGAAATATTACGGATGGAGAGCGCGTCAAAGTGAATAACGACCGCGGTATCACTATGGTGCCCGTCAAAATCACCCAGCGGATTATGCCCGGAGTGGTGGCTTTACAAGCAGGAGCATGGTGGCAACCTGATGAAAATGGCGTTGACCAAGGTGGTTGCGCTAACGTTTTAACATCAGCCCGTAGCACAGCAATGGCACATGGAAATGCTCATCAAACCTTATTGGTGGAGGTAAGCAAAGCATGAGTAAATTTCACGTTTATCCCGCTGTAAGCAGCAAACAGCTTGGTTTTTATATTGATTCTGCACGTTGCTCAGGTTGTAAAGCCTGTCAAGTTGCCTGTAAAGACAAAAATAATCTTGATGTGGGGCGCAAATATCGTCGCGTATACGAAGTCGCTGGCGGTGAGTTTATTGAAAATGGTACGGGAGGACTGGTGAATAACGTCTTTGCTTATACGTTATCCATTTCCTGCAACCACTGCGCCGACCCAATGTGTGTGAAAAACTGCCCGACAACGGCGATGCACAAGCGTGAAGGGGATGGCATCGTGATGGTCAATACAGACAAATGCGTGGGTTGTGGAACTTGCGCTTGGTCTTGCCCATATGGCGCACCGCAAATGAACCCTGAAACCAAGCAAATGTCGAAATGTGATTTTTGCATCGACCTGCAACTCAAAGGGGAGCAACCCGTCTGCGTCGCTACGTGCCCATTAGGGGCCATTCAGTTCGGCCCAATAGATGAACTCAGACAACGTTATGGCGAGCTGGCGGATGTCCGTGGGTTGCCAGACTCATCGATTACCCATCCCAATTTAGTGATCCACCCACATCTTGGGGCTGGTCGCACTCAAAACTCACAAGGAGAAGCCAAATGAATGAATGGCCATTATTGTTATTCACATTTTTAATGCAAACATCCATTGGGTTGAGTGTGATGTTAGCGCTTTTTGCGAAAAAATTATCAGCGGTTTTACCTCATAAAACGAATACACAATTTTTGCAGCAATACGTGTTTGTTGCCTGTGTATTTGCGGGGGTAGGTTTACTGTCTTCAATCACCCACTTAGGGGTTCCTTTGAATGCGCCTAATTCCTTGTTAAATATCTTTTCATCGTGGTTAAGCCGTGAAGTGGTTTTCACTGCAACCTATTTTACTTTTCTTGGGCTGACTTTTTTGTGGCTATGGTTCAAAAAGGAATTGTCGTTTCTGCTGCTTGGTTTGGCTATCATTGCTGGGTTATGTGATGTGTATGCCATGGCTTCAATTTATCGTTATACATCAATGTTAACGTGGATGAATGATAATACTTATTTGATGTTCTACGGCACGATGTTAACTGCGGGAGCTGCTGGGTATTATTTATTAATCAATTTGTTATTGCGCTTCCATGCAGGCTCGCCAGCGGCTCAAGTCTCAACGCGTGGGTTATGGGTGCTATGGGCGGTTATTGGCATTAGCTTATTAGCCCGTTTAGTTTATCAACCTGCCTATGAAAATTACTTAGTTAGCACGAGTTATCATAATGAATCGATTACATTTCCTATCGACTCTATTCATGCCTACCAAAGGATTTGGTCGCTGCGTATCACTAGCTGGGTAGTTGGAATACTGGCGGTGATTTTATTGGGATATGGATTATTTCGCCATATGCGACAGACTGCGAGTGGGGTTATGACTTCGAGCAGCAAAGGGTATTTAGTGGTGGGTTTTGCGGCTGCCATAATTGCTGAATTTATGCTGCGTTACTGTTTCTATACTATTCATCTGTAAATAAATAACAGTTTATCGCTTAGGAAATTACCTTTTTTATGATCCATTTTTCACACTATGCAGCAGCGTTTAATATCTTAGGCACTTGCTATTTATTTTCTCCAAATGATGATGCAAGCCATTATGCGATAAGTTTCTTCAAGCTAAATGACTTTGCATCTCAGTGGCCTTGTAAAATCAGTACTCAGCTTAGCGAACGCATCTCGGCATCGCTAAGCATCGAAATAGCGACGCTGCATACTCAGTGGACAAATTTATTTATTGGGCCTGAAGCATTACCTGCTCCGCCATGGGGCTCGGTATACCTCGACCCTGAAGGCGTATTACAGGGCTCTTCGACACTGGCGCTGAGCGAGTTTTTACAACGAGAGCGTTTAAAAATTCAGACGCGTTATCCAGAGCCTTCTGACCATGTTGGTTTAATGTTATTTCAAGCGGCAGTTTTGGCTTCACAAGTCAGGGAGGCAGCATTAAAAGAATTGCTAAATGACCATTTTGGGAGTTGGTTACCCCAGTTTTCTCAGCAATTAAATCGAACAACATGTAGCCCGTTTTATAACGCATTAACGGAATTAGCGCTGGTTACTGTAAAGTCATGTATATAATATTGTTCAGTATATTTGACTGTTTAATGGTTAATTAAACGTAATATTTGAATGGGTGAAAAGTTAACAAAATTTAATTAAATGAAAATTGATTTAGTTATAAGAAATGCAAATTAAAATGATTCTTACTTTACCTTTCTAAGCCATAATGCATTTTTAAGTCATACTACTTAATGATGTTTTTGGATATCCATAGGGGGTATAAAGTGGTCAATTTATTAAATCGTTTGTTGTCCCATGAAGATGCTGGCAGGTTGTTATTGCGTCTTTCCGTCGGTGGGCTCATGTTATTTCATGGTATGAGTAAATTAATGACAGGGGCGAGTGGTATTAAAGCGCTGCTAGCTTCTTATGGCTTACCTGAATTTATCGCTTATGGAACAATTTTAGGTGAAGTTGTTGCGCCTATTTTCATTATTTTAGGGATTTTAACTCGCCCATCTGCATTATTAGTTGCCTTCACTATGGTGATTGCATGGCTGATGATTGGGCTAGATAAAACATTCGTGCTTGATAAAACAGGCGCATGGGCGATTGAAAGTATCGTGTATTTCTTCTTGAGTGGTATTGCATTGGCATTTTTAGGTGCGGGTAAATATTCCATTATCAAAAACCCGAACTGGCGATAAATCCGTTTTTCTTTCGTGTTTGACATTGCCTTTGAAAAAAGACCATCAAAAATGTTCTGATGGTCTTTTTTTAATCATGATAGTCAATTAGTTGCTAGCACAATTGTACGCAAGAACTCGTCTAATAATCGGCTGTCACGGCAAGCGGGCTCAGGAAATTGCATTCGCTCTGCGTTGGCAATAACTTCCAAAACGAGCTTATCAATAGCTGGTCGCCTCGCGCCATAATCACTTTCAACTGCTTGGTGCTTAATAACCAGCAATTCATCTATCTCTGTGAGTACCTTGTTATCGGTAACTGTGGCCGCGACTAATTCAGAAAATGCCATTGGTGGCATGCTCTTACTTACTTCTATCCAACGCAGGGCTAATACCGCACGCAGCAGATAAAGATATTTTTTCAGTTTAACGCGCTCACCTTTAAAGTCAGTATGTAAATTACGCTTACTTATTGATAAATAGTGATAGCGTGATTTTAATGGTGAATAAAATTGCGCAGCCAGTTGCTCCAGTTGAGCAAAAAATGCTTCATCCTTAAAATAAACAATGGGTGAATGCAACCACTCTATTAATGCAGGGTTAGAATTACGCATTAATTTCAATGCCTTAGATAGCTCCCAACCCGATACATCCAGCTCATCATCAATTGGCTTTTCTATCACATCGCGCTTTTTATCTAGCGTTAGGTACCAAGCAAGTTTGTGAACATAGATAAATCGGACATCATAGTCGCTGTCGCGGGAGGCAAAGCCCCAACCGCGACTTCCGGACTCACACGCAAACAGTATTTTAACGTGATGAGTTTCTTCTATTTCTTTGAGTGTATTTCCTATCCGTTCTTTCATCAGCACGGATACACTTTCATGGCCAGTTTCCATGCTTTCTCCTGTTACTTTTTATATTTACCCTTTCACACACACCACTTGGCGTAGGGTATGAACAATTTCAACCAGTGATGATTGAGCCGCCATAACTGCGTCGATGTCTTTGTATGCCATCGGTATTTCGTCAATCACATCACTGTCTTTTCGGCACTCAACATGGGCGGTCGCCATTTTTTGGTCGCTTACAGAGAAACGTTTTTTCGCCTCTGTCCGGCTCATTACGCGTCCTGCGCCGTGGCTACAGGAACAAAAACTTTCTTCGTCACCTAAACCGCGCACGATAAAACTTTTTGCTCCCATAGACCCTGGAATGATCCCCATTTGGCCCTTTCGAGCCGACACGGCACCTTTTCGGGTTACCAGTACCTCTTCACCAAAGTGCTGTTCTTTTTGCACATAGTTATGATGGCAATTTACGGCTTCTTGCTCTGTGATAAACGGTTTTGGAATTTCGCGTGATAGTGCTTCCAGAACGCGGTGCATCATCACTTCACGGTTATGGCGAGCAAAGTCCTGCGCCCAACCTACCGCTTCCATATAGTCATTAAAATGCACGCTTCCTTCTTCGAAATACGCGAGGTCTCTATCCGGCAAATTGGCGATATGCTGTTGCATATCTTTTTGCGCTAATGTGATAAACAGATTACCAATCGCGTTTCCTACACCACGTGACCCGCTATGTAGCATTACCCACACGCGGTCTTGTTCATCCAAACACAGTTCAATAAAGTGGTTTCCCGTTCCCAATGTTCCTAAGTGGTTGTAATGATTGGTTCCACGCAGTTTTGGGTACTTATCACAGATACGTTTGAACTCTTCATCCAAGTGTGCCCAGTGGGTATCGACAATATCTGGTGTACGATGCCAAGCCCCTTTATCACGTCCATGTCGATGTGTAGTTCGACCGTGCGGAACCGCCGACTCAATAGCAAAACGGATGTTTTGCAAGCTATCCGGCAAATCCGATGCGGTTAAGGACGTTCGCACGGCAATCATTCCACAACCAATATCCACGCCGACTGCCGCAGGAATAATGGCCCCTTTGGTTGGTATCACACTTCCAATCGTCGAACCTTTCCCAACGTGTACATCAGGCATTACCGCAAGGTGCTTAAAAATAAACGGCATTTTAGCGGTGTTTTGTAGTTGTGTTACCGCTTTCGGGTCTACAGGCACGCCGTTGGTCCACATTTTTACAGGCACGCCATTTTCTTGAATTAATTGATTAAATTTATTGTTATTCATTGTTATTCCTTAATTTTTACCAATCCGTTTAATACTTGATCTAATCCACCGTAAACGGAAATTTGGTCGATTCGATGTGCGATACTTTCTAAGGTCTCAAGTTCTTTTAAACGCAATGCAACCGGGTTGTTTTCCATTACTTTTGCGGTATTTAACAGTGAACGAGTCGCGGCAGTTTCTTCGCGGCGGCGGATCACGTTAGCTTGTGCCGATTTTTCGGCTTCAACGACTTGGGATAAAATAGTGCGCATATCTCCCGGCAAAATGATGTCTTTTACACCGATACTGTCAATTTCTAGGCCAAATTCAACCACGCATTGCGCGACTTGAGCTAACATCAGCTCATCGACTAATTGTTTGTTTTCTAATAGTTCATCTAAGGTTCGAGTCCCCACGATTTCTCGTATTGAAAACTGCAATTCACGATATAAATGCTCTACAGGCTGACTCAATTTTGAGAACGCCAGTAAAATATCGTGATAGCGCCAGTTGGCGCACAGGTTGATGCGTAATGTGACTTTGTCTTTGGTTAAAATCTCTTGTCCGCTAATTTCTAATGATTGTAAACGGGTATCTATTATCTCAACTTCCGGTTTGTGGTTGATTTTCCAATAACCGTAAGTTCCCGGTTGTAATAAATCTTGTATCTCACCATCAATTTTTAACATACCGACATGCCATGCAGGTACTTGGCTAATCAAGGCCAACTCATTGCCTTTAATGCGTTTTTTACCCATCAGACGTGCAACGAATGCAGAGTCAATAACGCTATTTTCTAGCGACTGCGGCTCCACTTTTAAATTATTGCCATTTTTCCAATACAACCGACGGGTCGCTGGTGGCAATATTTCTGTCAAACTATTGTGCAAGTAAATAAAACCAATCTCGTCATCAGTCAAAGCGATGTCAATACAGTGGTCATCAACCCAATCAGGGTGAAATTGGCGTAAGTGGTCTGCTAGTTTTTCATCAATAGGTTCGTTATCAAGTGTGAACAATGACACAGTCAATCGATTGAACCAATCGTTTAAACGGTGCTCACCCGCAGTCAGTAATTGTTTAAAATCCCCATTTTTAGCGGTCAATGCGATTTGTCCTTGAGCGATATTTATTTTTTTCATTATTTTTCCTTTTTCAATATTTATCCGGCACTGAAGAAAAAAGCGAAGTGGTGAGGGGAAAAGTAGAGTGCCAAAATTGGCTGTCTAAATTTCTGCTCATCACTCGGCAAAGCTCTCGAGTGGCGGTTTTAAGCTTAACTTCTGCTTAGTTTTATACAGTTGGATTTGTATTTTTTTCAGGAGTCGAACCTGATAGCTAGGCTATTACCAAGGTATCTTCCTGACGGCGGCATACAGACCATGTAGTGGCTAAGCCACCATGTCTGCACCGGTTGAACTTGCAGTTCATACAATTTCCGGCAGTGGATGAATATAGTATTGCCAGAAGCGTGCCAACTTTTTTTAAAATGAAATAAATATTTCTACTACATTGAAAAATAAGTAAAAAATAATATTAAGAGAAAAGTGGGTAACATTGGCGTGGTAAATGGATTATGCTATTTATTATCTTTTTATATCGTAACTTATAAATTTATATAAATACTATGAGCAAGAAACGTAAGGTTGTGATTGGTGTATTGGGCACAGTACTCGATAGAAGAGGCAAAAAAGCCAATCGCTGGACAAAATGGCGGCCAACGGTTGGTCTTTGCCAACAGCCTGATTTGGATATTGGTCGTTTTGAATTACTGCATCAGGTGAATGACTATGGCATGGCGCACCGGGTGAAAGAGGATATTGAACAAGCTTCTCCCAATACGGAAGTGGTACTGCATGAGGTGGATATTGCTGACCCGTGGGATTTTGAAGAGGTTTATACCTCATTACTGGATTTTTCTTCGCATTATCAATTTGATACTGATAATGAAGAGTATCTTGTACATATCACTACGGGTACCCATGTGGTGCAAATCTGTTGGTTTTTATTAACGGAAGCTCATTATTTACCAGCCAAATTAATTCAAACTTCACCGAGCCAAAAAGGGCGAGAAAAAGACCCTATCGGCATTCATACCGTGATTGACCTTGATTTAAGCCGTTATACCCATATCACCAGCCGTTTCCAAACAGAGCAGCAACAGCAGGTTTCGTTTTTAAAATCGGGTATTGCCACCCGCAACGCGGCATTTAATACCATGATTGAGCAAATCGAACGTGTCGCACTGCGTTCTAAAGCCCCGATTTTACTCAATGGGCCAACGGGGGCGGGGAAGTCTTTCTTAGCTCGGCGAATTTATCAACTGCGTGAAAGTCGCCACCAAGTTAAAGGGCGCTTTGTGGAAGTAAACTGCGCTACCTTGCGTGGTGATAACGCTATGTCAACGCTGTTTGGTCATGTAAAAGGGGCATTCACAGGGGCAATCAACCCAAGGCGTGGATTACTGAAAGAAGCGGATGGCGGTATTTTATTTCTCGATGAAATTGCGGAACTTGGGCTAGATGAACAAGCAATGCTATTGAAAGCCATCGAAGAAAAAAGCTTTTTCCCTTATGGTTCAGATGAAGAAATTCACAGTGATTTTCAATTAATTGCAGGGACTCACCGTAATTTGGCGCAGCAAGTGGAGGAGGGCAAATTTCGTGAAGACCTATTTGCCCGTATCAATATGTGGACGTTTGCGTTACCGGGCTTGCGTGACCGCCGTGAAGACATCGAACCGAATATTGATTATGAATTAGCCAAATTTTGCCAAGAGCAACAAAGCCAAATTCGTTTTGATAGCGAAGCTCGCAATGTGTATGTGAAGTTTGCCTGTTCCTCTCAGGCCCTGTGGCGTGGCAATTTTCGTGAGTTGGGTGCATCCATTAGCCGGATGGCAACGTTTGCCGAACGCGGGCGTATTACTAAAGCGGTGGCCGAAGAAGAAATTGGCCGTTTGCAAGCCCAATGGCAGTCAAAATCAACCAATACATTACCAAAGCAAATTGGTGAAATTGATTTATTCGACCAGCAACAGCTGGCAACAGTGCTGGAAGTTTGTCGCCGTTCATCTACCCTTTCCGAAGCGGGGCGTGAGCTGTTTGCCGTTTCGCGGCAACATAAAAAACAGCCCAATGATGCAGATAGGCTGCGAAAGTATCTCGCTAAATTTGGATTGGATTGGGATGGGTTGAAGGGGAACGGTTGAAAAAATTTATAGTAGAAAGCCCCTATTAAGGGGCAAATTGTGACGCTGAAAGGGCAGTTAAATTAAGTCTATTTTATTGTTAGCAGTGTTATCCCATATTTTGAAATAGCTCCCTTAGCAAACTTAACGGTGTGCGTGTAGGACTATTTTTCTCATTTACTGTAGATTTAAAAAGAGTCCCAATACTCGGCTGAATATTTATCGCAGATCCATCCCTTAGAAAGTTAACTTGTATTGTTCGACTATCGCCATTCAGGGTGGCAATGATATTTATAGAACCTTCGACTAAGCTGCTGATTTCTAATTCTGTATTTCCATATTCATCAGTCAATTTAATTGGTGAGATAATGGCATTTGCTGCTTCAAAGTGAACGTGTGCTCCTGCGATGCTTTGTCGGCTATTATTCACAATATGCAGTTTAATTTTGTTTTTACTGATCCCATCTGCCACTGCATTGTTTTGAATGATATCGACGCTACCAATAAATGACTGGCTAATATCGGATTTAAAGTTATATATTTCATTAATTTCTGTACCATGCTCAATATTTGCTTTTATTGCATAACTTCCTGATACCAAACTAGTAAATTGAATGGAAGCTTCACCTTTACTGTTAGCGATGATGCTATGGGATTGTTCAGAAACTGATTTTTCTGCCTGAGCCTTCCACATAAAATGATTAAGTAATGAATAATATCCCGTATTTTTTTGATTAATAGAATTAAGATTTGCAGGCAATGTGAAATTGACTTTCGCATTGGGTACTGGGTGGCCAAGAGTATCTTTAATTACTACAGTGAATATATTTGTATTTTTACCATCAGCGACAGCATTATTTCTTTTTGCGGTATTCTTATGGGTGATAGTGAGAGCGCCTGTGTTGGTAACTTCAATTAACGTTTCTGCTTGTGGGGAAACATTTCCGTTAATGTCATAAGCCGTCACGGTTAAGCGATAAAGATTGAGTTGTGAGTTTTTAAATGAATGATTGGCAATTTTATAAGACGGTAGTTTTACTGAACTTTCTCTGCCATTAAGGTGTATTTCCCCCCCAGCGGCTATCAATTCAGGGGCTTCTATCACTATTTTTTCTAGCGGGTATTTCGTGGTTAAATTGCGGATAATAGAAAGTTCTTCTCCTGTCATACCCTGAATAACTTTCGGTAATGATAATGAAATTAAGCTTTTCTTTTGGTATTCCAACACAATATTGTTATTACGGTTAATAAAATCATAGCGATTGGTGGAAATATGGCGAGTGGCCGCTACCGCCGAAGTATCAAGATGTTGCGCTAAGCTCCTTCCTAGCAACCAATTAAACGCCACTTTAGCATTTGTCTCATTTGTTCCACTATTGCCTATTTTATGTTCTGCATTTATTGCGAGCAGGGGAAATGGAGACCAATTGACGCCGACGGTAGCCGCCATTGGGTCTTTCTGGCGCTCATTTTTGCCAAATAAAGCGACGTCATCTCCGTAATATTGTTCCAGTTTTAGGTTCGCACCTAAATTCGCATACGTGGGTAGCCAACCTTCAAGTTGAATATCCCAGCCGTTGGCGGGGCGTGCGTTATAATCATCGGCTAATTTGGATGCACTGCGCCAAGTCGATAGCCCCAAATAGCTATTCGCACTCATTCGAACGTAATCTTGAGCATATTCCACACCAAACCCTAAGCGCGAATGGTAATGGGATAAATCATGATCAAAGAAAGCATTTACCCCTATCATGCTACTTTGTTGGAAATGACGTAAACCAATACCGTTATTGGTCTGTAGCCGGCCATCAGTGCGGTGAATACTGTGCTGAGAAAATAACAACAAATCTTGTTGTTCATACCAAGGTACTAACCAATCTAATTGAGATGTCTTAATTGACAATTTTTTATCGAGATTAATATTTAGCCTGGCATTACCGGCTTTGGATAACCAATGTGTTATTTCATCCGTCGCCATATTTGCGGCTTTATGGCGAGCGTAATCTTGTGCCATATCTGCCAGATTTTTGGTGTTTTTTTCTTCAGAAGCAAAGTTTGCGGCATTTTGTCCATATTCCGCTAAAAAACGTTCAGTACTATCTTCGGGTTGGGTTCCTTCAAATTGAATGGCCTGACTACCGAGTGTAGGTAAATCGTCTAAATGGACGATTTGGGCATAACTTGGCACCATTGGCAAAATAGCCGTAGACCAAATTGCCGTAGAGAGGAGCAAACTGTTCGGTAGTTTAGGTTTCAATTTTGACGAAGGGGGATTCATCGAACATATTCCTGATATAAATATTAATATCGCTATTTTCAGGGCAGACAATGATCAGTGCTTGTGAATTGATCGGATGAATATGGAAATACGATTTGTATATTGGAAATATTTGGAATAACTGGCTTTGGTTGATAATCAAAAAATACGGAATACTATACAGATTAAAATAAATGATTTTTTTATTGGAAAAAATCTTACCATAATAAAAACAACAAATTAGATGAGGAAGTTATGGAGTTAACATTTTTAGGAACCAGTGCTGGGGTGCCGACAAAAGAGCGCAATGTCACCAGTATGATATTAAATTTAGTCGGTATCCGTAAAAGCTACTGGTTATTTGATTGTGGAGAAGGGACACAACATCGCATTTTAAATAGCCCATTTAAAACGCCAAAAATTGAGAAAATATTTATTACCCATTTACATGGCGACCATATTTTTGGTCTACCCGGTTTGTTATGTAGCCGCTCAATGGGTGGGGCAACAGACCCACTGACTGTTTATGGTCCAAAAGGGTTAAAACACTATATTGAAACGGTATTAGCCGTGAGTGTGTCTTATATGACATACCCGTTGGAAATCGTTGAAATTGAAGCTGGGCAGTTATTTGATGATGGGGTGTTAATTGTGACGGCTTATGCTCTTGACCACCGTGTTGAGTGCTACGGCTATCGTATTGAAGAACATCCAAAAAGTGGTGCATTAGACGCAGTCAAATTAGCCAATGACAATATTCCTCGCGGCCCTTGGATGCAAGCGCTTAAAGCGGGTGAAACCATCGTTCTTGATGATGGGCGAGTCGTGAATGGGGCTGATTACCTTGGTGAGCCTATTCCCGGTAAAGTCGTTGCGATTTTTGGTGATACTCAACCAACAGAACAAGCACTGGAGCTTGCGAGAAATGCCGATGTGATGATCCATGAAACCACCTTAGAGGCTGAATTTGCTCAAAAAGCCAATGAGCGTGGCCACTCGACTACGGTACAAGCGGCTGAGCTAGCACGCGCGGCAGGGGTTAAGCGTTTTATCGCAACCCATATTAGTGGTCGTTACGTGAGTGAAGATATACCAAGATTGCTTGCAGAGTGCCAATCGGTGTTCCTCGCAACAGAAATTGCAGAAGACTATTTAACCGTGAAGATTTAATGTTAGCGGGCAAGATATTGTCCGCTAAATCTATTGGCGATTTTAATAAATCACTTTCACAAAGCCATTACGGCAATATGTTTCATATTCATCAGAAAGCTGCCTATTTGTGACTATCACATCAAATTGTGATAATTCCCCCATATTGGCGGTCGCGACTTCATCGAACAGGTTATAAGGGGCGAGTAAAATCTTACGGATAGATTTTTCCATCGCTTTTTTCTTCATTGGTAAATCATCGAGATTATAGCAAGTTACGCCAAAATTTCCGTGCACGCCAGCCGCTGAAATAAAGGCTTTTTTAGGGTTGATTGAATCAAGTAATGAAGGGAGTGAAGGGTTGTAAAAAGAATCACTTTTAGGGCGATACTCCCCACCACATAAAAGCGCGGTGGCATTTTTCTTTTGGCTAAGGGCGAGAAAAACATTATGTGAGTAACAAATGCCAGTGAAATTAATCTCTTCGGGGATGAGTGAAATCAAGGTGGCCATTTCAATGCCATTATCAAAGAAGATCACATCATCTTCTGTCACCATACTCGCGGCAAGATTAGGGATATATAGTTCTTCGGTCTGGTCTGGGGTAAAAACATCGGCTTGCGGCTCTTGGGTAGCTAAGTTGGCTGGTTGGGTAACAGAAACAATATAGCCGCCAAGGAGTGACATAGGAATAGGGCCTTCTGTGTCTGCGCTGAGATCTCGTCGGATAGTCATCTCTGAAACTTCGAGTATTCTAGCGGCTTCTTTTAAATGAATGCGTCCTGAACGCTTTAAACATTCACTTAAACGGCGAAGGCGTTCTTTTTGTTTAGTTTCTATCACCCTACAATCCTTTTTAAATGCACAAAATTGGCGCGGTTAGACCGCGCCCCATCACTTAGTAGTCACTCGGCTTGGTCGCCGTTCCTGTGACAATTGATACACTCGCGCTGGCACCTACACGGTTTGCGCCAGCTTCAATCATTTTAATTGCGGTTTCACGGTCACGCACACCACCGGAGGCTTTTACACCGACTTCATCGCCAACCACTTTACGCATCAGGGCGACATGGTGCTCTGTTGCACCCATTGTACTGAAACCTGTTGAAGTTTTCACAAAACCGACTTTAATTGTGCGGCAAATTTCACAAACTTGTGTAATTTCTTCATCAGTTAATAGGCAGTTTTCTAAAATAACTTTTAATGTTGCTTTACCGCAGGCTGCAAATACCGCTTCGATATCACGACGGACAAAGTCTAAGTCGCCACTTTTTAGCATGCCAATGTTGATAACCATATCGACCTCATCAGCGCCACGGCGGACAGCTTCTGCGGCTTCAAATGCTTTGGCTTCAGTTAAGCATGCCCCTAGTGGAAAGCCTACCACACAGCAAACTTTAACGTCGCTGTTTTTTAAAAGTTCGCTGGCTAAAGGAACATAACCTGTGTTTACACATACAGAGGCAAAATGGTGTTCAGCAGCTTCCGTACACAGTTTAGTAATATCGCTGACAGTCGCATTCGCAGCAAGTAAAGTGTGATCAATATATTTTGCTAAGTCTTGCATTTTCAACTTTCCTATATAAATGTGGGATAGACAACAAAGAATGAGGAAATGTGGTAGATATAACACTTGATCATTCGTTATTCGAGATCCTAATCACAAATGATATTTTTGCAACATGATAATGTTACTATCATATCATTATGTGATTTATTTAACACGAGGGACATTATGGATATAGCAGTTATTGGTTCAAACATGGTTGATTTGATCACTTATATCGATCAAATGCCAAAAGAAGGCGAAACGTTAGAAGCGCCAGCTTTCAAAATTGGTTGCGGTGGTAAAGGTGCGAACCAAGCGGTTGCTGCTGCTAAGTTAAATTCAAAAGTGATCATGTTAACCAAAGTCGGCGATGATATTTTTGCAGATAATACGATCCGCAATCTTGAGTCTTACGGTATTAACACTCGTTATGTGGAAAAAGTACCTTGTACCTCAAGTGGTGTCGCGCCTATTTTTGTTAATCAAAATTCATCAAATAGCATTTTGATCGTCAAAGGGGCGAATAAATTTTTATCACCTGAAGATATCGATCGCGCAGCGGAAGATCTGAAAAAATGTAAATTGATCGTCCTGCAATTAGAAGTCCAGCTTGAGACGGTTTATCACGCAATTTCATTCGGCAATAAACATGGGATCCCAGTGTTGCTCAACCCAGCTCCAGCGCAACGTACGCTCGATCTCGATTTTGCTTGCCGATGTGATTTCTTTGTACCTAATGAAACGGAATTAGAAATTTTAACCAATATGCCAGTAGACACGATGGATAACATCCGTCGTGCCGCACAGTCTTTGCTGGATAAAGGGTTAAAAAATGTCATCGTGACATTAGGAGATAAAGGGGCGTTATGGATGACTCGCGACAGTGAGTTACATATACCCGCAATTAAAGTGAATGCCATTGACACCAGTGGTGCAGGGGATGCCTTTATCGGCTGTTTCTCTCATTACTATGTCCATACGGGGAATATTGAAGAAGCACTGAAAAAAGCAGTGATGTTTTCGGCCTTCAGTGTGACAGGGAAAGGGACTCAATCTTCTTATCCAAGTGTTGAGCAATTTAATGAATTTGTGCAAATCAACACAGCTAATGAATAGCTAAATAATAATAGTCCAACGTAGCTATATACCCTTTGAATAATTAAGTGGTCATCAGAGCCACATAGCCACTCATCGGGTATAAATTATAAAAATATAAGGGTTACTATGAACATTAAGAACATCACTCAGTTACCGGATGGCTACCTGAGTAAGACTCCTCTATTCCAATTTATCCTACTATCGTGCCTGTTCCCATTGTGGGGATGTGCAGCAGCATTAAATGATATTTTAATCACACAGTTTAAAAGTGTCTTTGAACTCAGTAACTTCGCCTCTGCTTTAGTGCAAAGTGCATTCTATGGTGGTTATTTCTTAATCGCTATTCCAGCGTCGTTAGTGATCAAAAAAACCAGTTATAAATATGCCATTATGGTGGGGCTGATCCTATACATCGCGGGTTGCAGTATGTTCTTCCCTGCGTCTCATATGGCGACTTACACCATGTTCTTGGCAGCTATTTTCGCCATTGCGATTGGTTTAAGCTTCCTTGAAACCGCAGCAAATACATATAGCTCAATGATAGGGCCTAAACAATACGCGACATTGCGTTTAAATATTAGCCAAACTTTCTACCCAATTGGCGCAGCGGGTGGGATCTTGCTAGGTAAGTATCTGGTATTTTCCGAGGGGGATAGTTTACAAAACCAAATGGCAGGAATGAATGCGGAACAAATTCATGAATTCCGTTTAGCCATGTTGGAAAATACTCTCGAACCTTACCGTTATATGATTATGGTATTGGTTGTGGTAATGATTTTATTCCTTATCACCAAGTTTCCTAAATGTAAAGTGGCAGAAACTCAAGATCATAAACGCCCAACCGCGGTAGAAACCTTAAAATATTTAGCGAAAAATAGCCGCTTTAGAAAAGGAATTATTGCCCAATTTTTATATGTCGGTATGCAAGTGGCTGTGTGGTCATTTACCATTCGTCTCGCATTAGAGATGGGGGATATTAACGAACGCGATGCCTCAAACTTTATGGTGTATAGCTTTGCCTGTTTCTTTATTGGGAAGTTTATCGCCAATATTCTAATGACTCGCTTTAATGCAGAAAAAGTCCTAATTATCTACTCGGTGATTGGGGCGTTGTTCCTGATTTATGTTGCGTTTATTCCGAGTTTCACTGCGGTGTATGCAGCGGTCATGGTGAGTATTTTGTTTGGACCTTGCTGGGCAACCATTTATGCAGGTACTTTGGATACCGTTGATAATGAGCATACCGAAATGGCTGGGGCGGTCATTGTGATGGCGATTGTCGGTGCTGCGGTTGTTCCTGCCGTTCAAGGCTATGTCGCAGATATGCTGCACTCATTACAACTTTCATTCCTCGTTTCCATGCTGTGCTTCGTGTATGTCGGTATTTACTTCGTTGGTGAACGCCGCTTTAAAGCCAAACAAGCTGCAAAATAGTGCTCAAATTGGGTAGTGTGAGCTACCCAATTCCATTTATCTTATTAAACCGTGAGTATGAAAATGAATACATTGATACCTCTTCACAAAAGCTTATTTACGGAAAACCCGACGCTTATTTTAAAAAATAACCAATTTACTGCCACTGCATTTCGTTACCAAACTGGCGTGGAAGGGCTACGAATTGAAAATCAGCAAGGGTATTTAACGATTTTACCTTTTTTAGGACAAATGATTTGGGATGCACAATTTTGTGGCCAAAATCTGAAAATGGAAAATATGTTTTCAGCGCCAAAACGTGTTCCAACGGTAGTTGAAACCTACGGTTGCTTTGCATTCCATTCAGGTTTAATCAGTAATGGTTGCCCTTCACCAGAAGATTCACATCCATTACATGGGGAAATGCCTTGTGCAGCAATGGATAGCGCTTGGCTTGAACTGACTGGCGAAAGTTTAAAAGTCGTCGGCGAATATGAGTATGTGATGGGTTTTGGTCATCATTATCGTGCGACACCGTCAGTGCAATTAAACTCAGATAGTGCATTATTTGATATTCATATGTCAGTCACCAATTTAGCATCGGTGCCTATGCCTCTCCAATATATGTGCCATATGAATTATGCTTACGTGGAGAATGCAACATTGACACAAAATATCCCCGAAAATGCGATTAAATTGCGTGAATCAATACCGGGGCATGTACAGCCAACTGAAAAATGGCTCGCATTTAATGAAGCGTTGAAATCTGGCAAAGTCACATTAAATCAGCTTAATCAGCCACAAATGTGTGACCCTGAAATTGTGTTTTTTATGGATGATCTTAGTCAATATACCGCAACGCCTGAGTTTAGAATGGTTTCACCCGCAGGAGATACGTATGTAACGCGTTTTAAATCTAATGAGCTAAATTATGCAACTCGTTGGATTTTGTATAATGGTGACCAAAAAGTTGGCGCATTTGTACTCCCTGCAACTTGTCGTCCAGAAGGTTTCCTTGCGGCGAAAAATAACCAAACACTGATTTGGTTAGAGGCAGGGCAAACTCGTGAATTTACTGTCACTACTGGTGTTGAAAAGTAGTTTTTTACTTTAAAAAGGCAGCACATTGCTGCCTTTTACTCATATTGCTGACATTCTTCTTCTAAATCGCGTAGAAGCGCCGCAGCATCATAAACTAATGTTTTTTCCCCATCAGACTGCATCATCAATGCAACCTTAATATTTGCTTCATGCATATCAGGCAGAATTTCTGTCATCAGGTGTTTAAGGGTAAATAGCATTGGCGTAAAATTTGCCCATTCACCCGTTAAACACAACTCAACAAATGCTTTGGCAGGCCATAGGGGGAGAAAAAGACATTTTTCATCATTCCATGCGGTAACGAGATTTTTCCCATCACCGAGGCTCCATACCTGTTCCCAGTCAGCGATTTTACCGACAAAATAGTTATACTGTTGGTATGGTCTAAGCGCATGGACATTTTTTATTTCTTTATCATTTGGGGAAAATAGGTTGTTATTCATTATTGGATAATCTAAAAAGTACCTGATAATTATTGGGAAAATTATCTTTATAATTGTTATCTTAATAACAAGATAACGAAAAACAATACACAGTAAAACAAATAAAAATAAGATCTATCAGGTAAATTTTAGGGCGGTTAGAAATGATAGAAGCATTACTTGAAAAATATGCGATTGGTATGACCTTAATTGCGACTTTTCTCGCAATCTATTTAGCTTTTGAGATTGTACATAAACGCCGTAAGCATAAACATAAGCGCAAAAGTATTTTGATCAATGTGATTCAAACTGTTGTGCTGTGTGGCGTGGTTATTGTTATTGCTCAATATGTAGACATGGCCGCAAAAGATTTTGATTTAACCTTTATTTCCACTTCTCTGGTTAATTTTATTACCATCTCATTGATTGCATTGATTTTAATGCGAAAACTGTTCCAACTAGCGAACCGACTAGAAAAAGCACAGATTAAAAAAGGCAGTGACCCCACTTCGGCACGTATTGTTGCCCGCGTGTTTAAAACAGCGATATTTGTCATTATGGTACTGCTGTTTGGCGAGCATTTTGGGATGAGCCTTTCTGGTTTGATGGCGTTTGGCGGGATTGGCGGTATTGCTATCGGTATGGCCGGTAAAGATATCCTGAGTAATTTTTTCTCTGGGTTAATGCTCTACTTTGACCGGCCCTTCAATATTGGTGATTGGGTCAGTTCACCGGATAGAAACATTGAAGGCACGGTGGTTGAAATCGGCTGGCGGATCACTAAAATTATTACGTTTGACCACCGTCCGCTATACATTCCCAACTCGGTTTTTTCTTCTATTAGTGTGGAAAACCCGGGGCGCATGACTAACCGACGTATCAAAACTGAAATTGGTTTGCGTTACGAAGATTCAGACAAAATTGGAGCTATTGTCGATGATATCCGCACGATGTTACAACAAGATGCGAATATCGATACCAGCCAAACCTTACTTGTTTATTTCGATGCTTTTGCCGACTCTTCGTTAAATATTATGGTGTATTGCTTTACCAAAACAACGGTTTGGGCTGAATGGCTAGCCGCACAGCAAGCGGTGTATTTGAAGATCATTGAGATAGTTAAACGCCACGATGCGGACTTTGCATTCCCATCACAGACTTTGTATGTGGAAAAAAACAACTAACATCCCATTACGGATAAATTGACCGATTAATTTGTGGTGTTCACAGGGTTAATTGGTTAATTTATCTTTTTATTATCTTTATGACGGCCTGAAGTATGGGGGAGCAGGTTGTGATGAGATAGAATTTTTATGCTATTAACCAGTGGCTTATAAAATATATTCGACTTTCCAAATCTTGCCCTCTTTTCTTACCATGCTAGTCATTTCAATTCCCTGATCTATCAAGTATATTGTCCGCCTCTTTTCCTCAGCTAACTAAGAGCCAGACTGCTATGAACAAAATCAATGTGGCATGTAGCCAGGGGATCGCAATCTATTTCACTAATGAATTTCAGTGGGTAGATATTCGCGATGCACAGTTAAACAATATTGCCGCTGTCGTGCTATCTGAACAAGATGCCAACCAAGGGCTGTGGGAAAGAGTTGTTGAGAGTCAGCTGAGTATTCCGCTGTTTATCATTAGTGATAAACAGCTGCCAACCGATGAAAATTTACCACCTTATTTAACGGCGCTATTACCGCCAGCCCCGGCTGCTCGTGAAGAAAATAGTCGTCAATTGCTCGATGCTGCAAATCAGTACCTTGAGCAGTTATTACCGCCATTTTTTGCTCGAATGATGGATTATGCTGCGGGCCATAATGTGACTTTCGCCTGTCCGGGGCACCAAGGCGGCCAATTTTTCCGTCGCCACCCAACAGGGGAGCAGTTTTATCAATTTTATGGTGAAAACCTGTTTCGTACCGATTTATGCAATGCCGATGTGGCAATGGGCGATTTATTGATCCACGAGGGCGCAGCGAAAGAGGCACAAAAATTTGCCGCGAAAGTTTTCAATGCGGACAAAACTTATTTTGTCTTAAATGGCACCTCATCATCCAACAAAGTCGTGCTAAATGCGCTATTAACACCGGGTGATTTAGTTTTGTTCGATCGTAATAATCATAAATCAAACCACCATGGGGCGCTGATACAGGCGGGGGCAACACCGGTCTACCTAGAAACGGCACGTAATCCTTTTGGCTTTATTGGCGGTATTGATGCGCACTGCTTCGATGAAAGTTATTTACGTGGGCTTATCCAAGAAGTGATGCCTGAAAAAGCACAAGCCCAACGGCCATTTCGCTTAGCGGTGATCCAACTTGGAACTTATGACGGTACTGTGTATAACGCAAGGCAAGTGGTTGATAAAATTGGCCATTTGTGTGATTACATTTTATTTGATTCTGCGTGGGTGGGGTATGAACAATTTATTCCAATGATGCGCCAGTGCTCGCCATTGCTACTTGAATTAAATGAAAATGACCCCGGTATTATGGTGACTCAGTCAGTTCATAAACAACTGGCTGGTTTCTCACAAGCGTCACAAATCCATAAAAAAGATAACCACATCAAGGGGCAAGAGCGCTTTGTTTCACACAAAAAACTCAACAATGCTTTTATGATGCACGCTTCGACGAGCCCATTTTATCCCTTGTTTGCCTCTTTAGATGTCAATGCACGTATTCACCAAGGTGATGCAGGCAAAATGATGTGGATGGACTGCGTGAAAGTGGGGATTGAGGTAAGAAAATCGATACTTCAGCACTGCCGTTATTTTAAGCCTTTTGTTCCTGAAATCGTTGATGGCAAGTTATGGCACGAATACCCAACAGAGCAAATCGCTGCTGAGCAACGCTTCTTTAACTTCATACCGCAAGAACGTTGGCATGCGTTTGATGGTTATGCACAGGACCAATACTTCGTTGACCCCTGTAAATTGATGCTAACGACGCCAGGTATTGATGTCGAAAGTGGAGAATATGACGCTTTTGGCGTGCCTGCGACGATTTTGGCGCATTTTTTACGTGAACACGGCGTGATCCCTGAAAAATGTGACTTAAATTCAATTTTATTTTTGTTAACACCCGCAGAAACCCGTGAAAAACTGGAACTGCTAGTATCCCATTTAGTCCGTTTCGAACAGCTACTGGATGAAGATGCGTTATTAGAAGATGTATTGCCTTCGGTTTATCAGCGTTATCAAGACCATTATCAGGGTTATACATTACGCCGTTTATGCCAAGAGATGCACCAACTCAGCGTTAATGACAATATTAAACAGCTGCAAAAAGAGATGTTCCGTAAAGCTCACTTCCCGGAAGTGAAAATGGCACCTCAACAAGCACATTTAGAGTTTATTCGTGGTAACTGTGAATTATTGCCATTAGATGAATTGGAAGGGCGTATTGCCGTTGAAGGGGCATTACCGTATCCACCGGGCGTATTATGTGTCGTACCTGGGGAAGTATGGTCGGGGCCAGTACTGCGTTATTTCAAAGCACTAGAAACGGGTATTAATGCATTACCGGGCTTTGCTCCTGAGTTACAAGGTGTGTATATTTCGAAAAATGAAGGTGAGAAAAAACGTGTCTATGCGCATGTTTTAAAATAAATTTCTAAGTATTCAGATATTAAGCATAGATTTTACCTTGCTAGCTGGTTAAATTGGGGTCAGTGCCATTTCTGACTCCAATTTTAATAAGGTAAGGTATGAGCAAAAAAATAATCCTCGATTGTGACCCCGGCCATGACGACGCTATCGCTTTATTACTGGCTTATGGTAACCCTGACATTGAATTATTGGCGGTAACAACCGTTGCTGGTAATCAAACCCTCGAAAAAGTCACTCATAATGCACTAGCTATCGCTGAAATGGCGAAGATTAGCGGTATTCCATTTGCCGCAGGCTCGGTACGCCCTTTAGTTCGGGAAATTGAAGTTGCGCCTGATATTCATGGGGAATCAGGGCTTGATGGGCCTGTATTACCGACACCAACATTGAAGCTTGATGAAAGACATGCAGTTTCACTGATTATCGAAACCATTATGTCTCACCCGCCTAAAACGGTGACTTTAGTTCCTACTGGCGCATTAACGAATATTGCGCTTGCTGCTCGTCTTGAGCCTCGCATTGTCGAACGAGTTAAAGAAGTGGTGCTGATGGGAGGGGGCTATCATGTTGGGAATTGGAGTGCGGTAGCTGAATTTAACATCAAAATTGACCCAGAAGCGGCTCATATTGTTTTCAATGAAAAATGGCCGTTAACCATGGTGGGCTTAGACCTTACCCATCAAGCGCTAGCAACTCCTGATGTAGTGAAGCAAATTGCTGCGATTGGTAGTGATTGTTCGCAATTTGTCGTCGAACTACTGGATTTTTTTGGGAAAATGTACAAGCAAGCTCAAGGCTTTGATGCTCCGCCAGTACACGACCCTTGTGCGGTTGCTTATGTTATTGACCCTAGCGTAATGACCACACAAAAAGTGCCTGTAAATATTGAACTGACTGGGACGCACACGTTAGGCATGACAGTGGCTGACTTCCGCCATCCTGCGCCTGAAAATTGCCATACTCAAGTTGCTGTTAAATTAGACCATCATAAATTTTGGCAGTTAATTATCGACGCATTAAAAAATATTGGGTAATAAATGGATAATGAAATAGAACAAATGCCCTATGAGGCATTAATTGAACGTAGCATGAATGCGTTACAGGCCAAAAACCAATTTCATTGTGATACATGGAAATTAGATGAAGCCGATTGGTCAGTGAACCAAGACGAAGGAACCATTATTTTTCATGCGCCTGATAATATAATGGCAACAGCGCCCGTTCAAATTGTTGGTACTTATGACCAAAGCCAAGGCAGTTGGATGTGGAGCTGGGCAAACAGTTCTATCGACAGCGCTTTAACACAAGATGCAATCGCGGTGAAAGCTTATGGCGAGCGGAAAGACAACGCATTATTAACCGCCCGCATTAGTCAAATTGAGGAGTATGACGCATGGCAATTAACGGCATTGGCTTGCGAACTCAATAATCAGCAAGGGGTGTACCGTGGAATTGCGGGGCATACTTTGGTATTTATGACATTTGGTGAAGTTTCTCTTAAACAAATTTAGGTTGTATTGGTGCTTTATCTCTGGTCGATAAGGCATTTTAGCGCCTTTATTCCATAACCTATCCGTTATACTCATTTTCTTTTTCAATGGGGAGCTTGGTCATGTTAGATATTGCACTCGAAGCTGCTAAATTAGTCAAAACCATGACAGTAGACGCTTTTGAAGGGGCGGGAAAGTTTGATTATAAACCCGATCGTTCCGTAGTTACGGAAACGGATACCCGAGTTGAAGAAGAAATTAGGGCATTCTTTGCACAAAAAACACCGAATATCGCTGTTTTAGGTGAGGAGTTTGGCTTTGTCGGTGAGCAGCAATTCAGTTCTGGTTGGGTAATTGACCCGATTGATGGTACGCGTGCATTTATTTATGGAGTGCCGTTATTTAGTACGTTAATTGCTTATGTGGAAAATGGGGAACCATTACTTAGTGTGATTAGTTTTCCCGCGATATCCACACTCTACTTTGCCTCACAAGGGGAAGGGTGCTGGGTGCAAACAGCTAGTCAGGCTCCAAGACAGCTTAAACTCGAAAGCCAATCGCCTAAATCATTATCAGAAGCAGTGGTAAGCGCATCAGGCATTCATAATAGTAATTATAATTCCCGAGAAGGGTCGCAAATTTATCATTTGGATGCGGTTGTGGGCCAAGCAAGGGATTTCATTTTTGCTAATGACGCTTATCAGCATGCCATGGTTGCCAGCGGTCGCATTCATGGTGCGATTGATACCATTATGAAACCTTGGGATAGTGCGGCGCTTATTCCGTGTATCCGAGAGGCGGGCGGGGAAGTTTGTGCATTAAATGGACAGCGTAAGCAAGCCATGTTTGCGGGAAGCTTGCTATCAGCCGCAACGCCAGAATTAGCGGAGCAAATTATTGAACTGATGAATAGTTGAAGATGAGAGCGTGAAGATAAGCCTCTTCACGCGATTTAGTTGATATAAATTAGCTAAAATCAAAATGCAAACGTAGTTTTTTGCAATGTAAGCAACGGAATAAATAACCTTGAGCAGCGCTGTCTTGATGGAGAATATTCGCGAGCTCTGAAATTGAAAAACCATAATCAGCGATATCATTTTCAAGGGAAACAAATTCATCGAGTCTATCTTTGATGTCATCCCAGTAAACATAGCCTATGAATTCACAAGGCTCTTGGCAGTGTGCGAGCCAAATTTCTTGTTGCCACCCTTGATAGCCCGGTGTTCGTTTAATTAGTTCATCAAACATTTCAGTAGGGTAGGGGTTTAGAGTATGTGAAAACTCGCCGTCCTCGTCATATTCGCAATCAATACCTTCAACACTGGCAGGGTCTTGAAACTCACCATCAAATTTTGCACTGGCAGAACCATCAGCAATACACCAAGGACACAAAGCATCAATATCCTCAGTAGAATAAAACGGGCTTTCATAATAAATATCAGTAGGTTGCTTACAACAATCACAGGTTACTGTTTTATCCGTCAGAAAAGCTTCTGTTTCAATAGGGTTCGGGTGGTACCTAAATGTAGGGAGTGTTCGGTTATTGAGTGGCATATACAGTTCCTATTAAAGGTTGCGCGAGAAGTAAACCAACTTTGGGAAAGCATACCACAAGGCTGCTTGATTATATCTTTCGATTTTATTCCATTGTGAGTTTCAGATAAAGTACATTGTTCAGTTAATTTGAATAAATTGAGCTATATTATTAGCTTTAACCTAAATAACATTGTCGATATGATGCCTTCATCGCAGACAACAAGGGTTGTCTCATCGAATAAAAAATGAAGGAATTAGACTATGAACATGTTAAAAACTTTGATGGCAGCTTCTGTATTATCTTTTGTCGCATTTGGTGCATCAGCAGCAACAATCACCGCAACAGGTGATACGCTAGCTTCAACAGAAGCGAAAATTGCAGCTAAAGCTAAAGCAGCGGGCGCAGATAGCTATACAATTACCAGTGCTCGTATGGGGAATTTTGTCACAATGAGCGCAGAAACTAAATAACGAATTGTGTGAATTCATCTTGTTGAAATATTTTTGATAAAAAGTGGTGTTTTAGGCGCGATAAGCAGATTAAATACCACTTTTGTTTTATCTGAACCCACATAGAGTACTTTTCTAATCATTGAGGAGTCGTTGATATGAGTTTCAAATATAACCGCCTAGATAAAGATAATGCAGCTGTATTACTTGTTGACCATCAAACGGGTTTGTTATCGCTAGTTCGTGACCAAGACCCAGATAAATTCAAGAACAGCGTGTTAGCACTGGCCGATTTGGCAAAATATTTTAACTTACCAACTATTTTGACTACATCTTTTGAAAATGGTCCTAATGGCCCGTTAGTTCCTGAATTAAAAGAAACATTTCCTGATGCCCCTTTCATTGCTCGCCCTGGTCAAATCAACGCGTGGGATAACGAAGAGTTCGTTAAAGCTGTCAAAGCCACAGGTAAAAAACAGCTGATTATTGCCGGTGTTGTGACAGAAGTATGCGTGGCATTTCCTGCACTATCTGCACTGGAAGAAGGCTATGAAGTTTTTGTGATCACTGATGCCTCAGGTACATTTAACCCGATTACACGTGATGCCGCGTGGGATAGAATGTCAAAAGCAGGTGCTCAATTGATGAGCTGGTTTGGTGCCGCTTGTGAATTACACCGTGATTGGCGTAATGATGTGGAAGGGTTAGGCACTTTGTTTTCAAACCATATCCCTGATTACCGCAACTTAATGACCAGCTATGCACTGCTTTCTGCGAAAAAATAGTGCGTAACTGGGTATTAAAATGACATAATTGGTTTAAAAATCCTCGATACGACATTGCTCATATCGGGGGTTATTTCGTTAAATTAACTGAGTTCAGCCGCTCATTTTCGTCATCATCGCACTTAATTCGCTCTATGTTATAATAGCCTGCTGTTTTTGCTTGGCTCCTTACTTTTGGGGGCTATCCATTTGATTTCAATACACAAGACCACCATGCATCAAAATACCTCAAAACAAGGCTACACCAACCTAAACCGATTTTCCGTTGCCCCTATGCTCGATTGGACAGATCGCCATTGCCGTTATTTTCATCGCTTATTAAGCAAAAACACCTTGCTGTATACCGAAATGGTCACAACAGGGGCGATTATTTACGGAAAAGGGGACTATCTTGCTTTTAGTGAGGAGGAACATCCTGTTTCCTTACAACTTGGTGGTAGCGACCCTGCTGCATTAGCCCAATGTGCCAAATTGGCACAAGAGCGTGGTTATGATGAAATTAATCTAAATGTGGGGTGCCCATCAGATCGCGTACAAAATGGGCGTTTTGGTGCTTGTTTAATGGGAGATGCACAGCTTGTTGCTGATTGTGTGAAAGCCATGCAAGACGTGGTTTCTATTCCTGTAACCGTAAAAACTCGTATTGGTATTGATGAGCAAGACAGCTACGCGTTTTTATGTGATTTTATTGAAACCGTTTCTGATAAAGGCGGTTGTGAAATGTTTATTATCCATGCACGTAAAGCATGGTTGTCCGGCCTTAGCCCAAAAGAAAATCGCGAAATCCCACCACTTGATTACCCGCGAGTTTATCAATTAAAACGTGATTTTCCTCATTTGACCATGGCGATTAATGGTGGAGTCAAAACGCTGGAAGAAGCAAAAGAGCATCTTCAACACCTAGATGGCGTCATGGTGGGGCGCGAAGCCTATCAAAACCCGTCTATTTTAACGGCGGTTGATAACCAATTGTTTGGTGAGCACTTTCCTGTCACTAATGGTGTTGACGCTGTTAGAGCGATGTACCCTTACATCGAAAAAGAGTTATCGAAAGGCGCTTATTTAGGCCATATGACCCGCCATATGTTAGGGATTTTCCAAGGTATCCCCGGCGCACGTCAGTGGCGTCGTCATTTAAGTGAAAATGCGCATAAAAAAGGGGCTGACTTAGCCGTTGTTGAGCAAGCTCTCGAATTTGTGACGCGTGGTGAGTGAGTATAAATTACTCGTAAAGGCAAAACTCTAGCTCAATTACAGTTACTTTATGTAACTTTATGGATTGTATAATATTTGTTCAGTTTGAGTGCGATCTTAATTGAACAAGTATAGGAATGTTTAAATGCATACGGTTATGTAATTCATTGAAATACTAATATCTTATTGATTTCGCACGTTGCCAACACCTAAGCCAGCTTTCGCTGGCTTAGGTCTTTGAAAAGGGGTGACATATGCAGCGATCCTCTCTATTTTCTTTACTCATTTCATTCTTTATTTGATGGGCTTCCTTGGCGAAAATTCCATCGAGAGAATCGATTATGTAAAAGCCAATTATCGTCAATCGCAGACTACAATGACATTTCTTGAATATAAAAGATCTAGTGAATGGTAAGTTCTATTTCTTGAATGGATATTTGTTACTATGTTTATTATATAATTTCATATTAAATATATGTGAATATTAATATCGAAATTTTGGTGTTTTTTGGATTAAAAAACTAATTGGTTATTGACAGAATAAAAATGTCGATGCTATAAGTGTTAATGAAATGTTTTTTTAATGTTTCATTTCACCTTCATGACATAAACATACCTATATACTTTTTAATCTAAAGTAAGGAGCTCATATGAGCGAAATTCAAAATATAGCCCGCCTATACAAATCTCCAAAAAGTGTTGAAGTAATAAATGCAGAAGGAAATAGTTTTACTGACATGATCCTACAGACAAAATCTGTGGCAACTGTTGCTTTAGATAAGCTTGCTTATCTGGCTGGAATCAAAAATGCACCAGCAGATGATAAATATTATCAACTTAATACAAGTAGCCTAAGCGAACTAATAAAAAGTGCAGAAAGTGCAGGTTATGACATAGAAGTGGTCAATATTTAATTATCTTGGCGGCCTGTAGGTTAGGGCTGCCACCTTAAATGAGGTTTTATATGGATGAAATTAATGATCTCAACCAAAAAATAACTATTACAGGGTTACATTGGATCTCACGATGGAGAGTTAATAATGGAAAGTCAGACTCATATGTTATTCCTTTCGTTACTACCTACCCTATAAATATTATCTATCATGGTGAGCATGAATTTAAATACGGTCAGTATGGGATTCATTTAGGCCAGCAAGATACGCTGACTTTCATCGGAAATACAGAGCAAATCATAACTGCAAAATTCATCGATTGCCGTGCAAATTCCCCCACATTCAGAGTGTCATTGGAATTTAATATTACTCCATCTTCGGCAAAAACACTTGTAATTCCACCTGGCATTGCTCATACATTTCATAATCTGGAAAATATATTCACAATTAATTCCTATGCACTTTTTCTTCCTGATATTGAAACATTATCGCGACCTGACCTTACTTGGTTTCCTGACAATGATGTTATAAATATACCAGAAAATGTTCATCCTTTAGAGGTATCTGGCTACTTTCCAATGACAGAAGAAGCAGCTGATATTGTTTATCATCGTATTGCTGAATATCAGCATAAAAATTTAATGAAACACAAATTTCAACATTTTGAAACTCGAGAGCTTAACTTAGATGATGGAAGCAAAATAAATGTACGTATCAGAGAGAAAATTAATGATGATGAGGTTTTGGTTCTACCTAATTCAATAATTATTGGTGTTGAATTTAAAGAAATTCCATCAGTCAAAACAGGGAAATACAGTGGAATTGTCCCACTGACAAGAATGTCACCGATGTATATTGTAGAACATGGTTATGAACATTACGATTTTGATTCTTATGGATTACATTTGGGCCAAGAAGACCATTTAACTTTTCTGGGTAAAGCCGAACATCAAATTACACTAAAGCTAGTTGATATGAGGGAAGGTTCGGATACTATTTTCGTTGAAGATGAAATAACATTCACTCCTTTGCCTAATGTGGAATTAGTTATTCCATGTGGTGTAGCGCATGCCCTGATGAATATGGCTGGCGTGGTTACTGTTAATAGACCGATTATTTATATCAGTGAGGATAAAGAATATATTCCTGGTCATGATGTAATAGACTGGCCAATAAAAAATCTAAATTATATGAGTTATAAGACAAATAATATCAAAGCAGATAAAAAATACTATGAGTTTCTGATTGAGAAGCAGAAGGAAATAGTCAGAGAGGCACCCACGCACAACACACCTAAATCAGTAGTGGTATTTGATGATAAGTTAGGTCGATATGTTAAAGTGTTATTGAAGGAGAAGGTATAAAAATATAAGTTATGAGCAACCTATTCTTTTTAATGCTTTTTTGCGTACTTACTGCGGATGGCCTTATGGTCTTTCTCACGCCAGTTCTAGTTTACCAGTTAACAGGTAGTATTGAATATTCAGGTTTATCCTATGCTCTATGGTGGTTACCAAGAATATTAATTATTCCACTTATTGGTAAATACATTGATAGACTTGGAGTACGCCCACTTTCTATTTTATCTGATGTTATCAAATCAATAGGATGTCTATTTTTAGCTTTCAATGATTTTTCTTCAGACCTAATAATTGCAGTCGCATTTGGTATTGTGGGTAGCCTAATATCAATAGGAAACTCTCAAACTATTATTTCTTATGAGAAAATTATCTCATTAATAAGTTACAAAAAGGAATATCATGTTAATTTAATATCAAGAATGGACTTTTCTGGAATGATAGTAGGTCCATTGATTGGCATGATAATTATCGACTATGGGATTCGTACAGTACTTATCATTCCACTTTTACTTTATATTATTAATGCTCTTTTTTTTATTTTAAAGAAAAAAGAATTGAGCAATATGAAGCATGAAGATAATCAGAATGTTTCAGGTCAGGAAAATGGGCTGTTCAAACACCATTTTATCTATATTTTTTCTATACCAATATTGTTTTTAACCGTATTACTCGCCATTGGTAATAATATGTTTGATAGCATTATTGAATCGAGTGGTACGGCATTGATTGACAAAGAAATGGGGCTTCCTGCGAAGTATTTCGGTTTTATTGATGTTGCGGCTGGCCTTTGTGGTGTCACTGGAACCTATCTCTATAGTTCATTAACTCACTTTATTCAGCGGAAAAAACTTCTACTTAGCGCGGTTCTGATTATTACGGGGAGTTCGATTTTTTTAATATCATATCCTTCATCATTTATAATATTCGTTTGTTTCTACGCAATTTCTATTATTGGTAAAGTCTTTACAGGAAATATTTGTCGAATGGTACGTATAGAATGTATTCCGTCAAATTATTTTGCTGGAGTCTCATCTATTATTGTATTGCTTAATCAGTCTGTGCTCCCTTTTATTGGAATGGTTATATACTTTTTTGGCGATTCAACAACTGTTATTTATTATTTTATGTCAGTAGCAGTAATGATTTCTTTTATATCTGGCGTCTATGTTTATCGGCACATAGCTTCCTCTGTTTAAGCTCTAGAATTAAATCTTAAAAATAGATAAAGCCCCTTAACTAGCAAAAATGACTGGCTAATTAAGGGGGCTATTTATCACGGAATAAGCAAACTCGAACCTTGGGTTTTTCTTGATTCGATAGTGAGATGGGCTTTCTGTGCATCTTTTAAAGCAAAAATTTGTGATTGCGGCACATCTACATTCACTTTTCCGCTTAAAATCATATCAAATAAGGCATTACTAGCTTGGTCTAGCTCAGCACGGTTAGTCACATAGACACCAAGTGATGGGCGAGTGACGTATAATCCGCCTTTTTGGTTTAAAATTCCTAAGTTTACACCGGTAACAGGACCAGAAGCGTTACCAAAACTCACCATTAAGCCGCGACGCTTGAGCGAGTCTAAAGAAGCAATCCATGTGGATTGGCCCACTGAGTCATACGCCACATTCACTTTCTCGCCATTAGTGATTTCTTTCACGCGAGCTGCAATGTCTTCTGTTTGGTAATTGATGACTTCCCATGCTCCGGCATCTTTGGCTCTTAACGCTTTATCTGCAGAACCCACCGTGCCTATCATCTTGGCGCCTAGCGCGTTTGCCCATTGGCAAGCTATCAACCCAACGCCACCTGCAGCGGCGTGGAACAGAAAGACTTCGTCACGTTTCAGTTGATATGTCTGATGGAATAAATAATAAACCGTCATGCCTTTTAATGAGCTGGCTGCGGCTTGTTCAAACGTAATGCCATCAGGGAGATGGGCTACAGCATTTTCAGGAACATTATGGACTTCGCTATAAGCACCTAGAGGGCCTTGCGCATAAACGACACGGTCACCGGGCTTGAAACCTGTGACATGGGCACCAGTTTTCACAACAACACCTGCCGCTTCTGTACCAAGGCCACTTGGTAGCTTAGCAACAGGGTATAAACCGCTGCGAACATAGGTGTCGATAAAGTTAATCCCGATAGCACGGTTTTCTATTTGAATTTCATTATCTGCTGGGTTTGCTGGGGAATAATCTACTAAGTTAAGTACATCAGCGCCGCCATGTTGCGCGAATTCAATACGTTTTGCCATGACAATCTCCAATAAGGACTATTCATTTTAATTACAATAACAATCGTTTTATCATAACGCCATGTTTCAATCAGAAGAATTATAGGTTTGTGCTTTCAGTGATGTATTTTATCTTGTGATTACTTTGCGCAAAGACGCAAAGAAAACCACAAAAAAATAAGATTGGCGTATACTAAGCGCAGATCGTTAATTATAGACTTGGATATTAATGTATGGCTAAAAAACCCTCATCAAATTTTAAAACGGATGCCCCACGAGACCACCAAATGGAAGGGTTAAAACTTCCACCACATTCTCTCGAAGCGGAGCAGTCTGTTTTAGGGGGGTTAATGTTAGATAACGAGCGTTGGGATACCGTTTCTGAACGTGTGACCCACGCTGATTTCTTTAGCCGCCCCCACCGTACCATTTTCTCACAGATGCAATTTTTGCTTGAGCAAGGCAAACCTATTGACCTTATCACCTTATCAGAATCACTAGAACAGCAGGGTGAGTTGGATAGCGTCGGTGGTTTTGCTTATTTGGCTGAGCTATCTAAAAATACGCCAAGTGCGGCGAATATTAATGCTTATGCAGACATCGTCCGCGAACGTGCGATTGTTCGGGATATGATTTCAGTCGCTAATGAAATTGCAGATGCAGGTTATGATCCACAAGGGCGAAGCAGTGAAGATCTCCTCGATTTAGCCGAAACCAAAGTATTCCAAATCGCTGAGTCAAGAGCGAATAAAGACGAGGGACCAAAAGGTATTGAAGCCATTTTGTCTGAAACCGTTGAAAAAATTGAGCAACTTTACCAACAACCGCACGACGGTGTTACTGGGGTTTCAACAGGTTACCAAGACCTCGATAAAAAAACCGCAGGTTTACAAGGTTCTGATTTAATTATTGTGGCCGCGCGTCCATCGATGGGGAAAACCACTTTTGCAATGAACTTGTGCGAAAACGCGGCGATGACGGAAGAAAAACCTGTTTTAATCTTCAGTTTAGAGATGCCAGGAAACCAAATCATGATGCGTATGTTGGCATCATTATCCCGTGTTGACCAAACCCGTATTCGTACTGGGCAACTTGATGATGAGGATTGGGCGCGAATTTCAAGCACGATGGGTATTTTGATGGAAAAGCGCAATATGTACATCGATGACTCTTCGGGCCTGACTCCCACAGAGGTTCGTTCACGTGCGAGGCGTATTTATCGTGAACATGGTGGTTTAAGTTTGATCATGATTGACTACCTCCAATTGATGCGAGTTCCTGCTCTTTCTGACAACCGTACGTTAGAAATTGCCGAAATTTCACGTTCACTTAAGGCGCTAGCGAAAGAATTAAATGTACCTGTGGTGGCTCTGTCGCAGTTAAACCGTAGTCTTGAGCAACGTGCCGATAAGCGCCCTGTTAACTCGGATTTACGTGAATCAGGGTCTATCGAGCAGGATGCGGACTTAATCATGTTTATCTATCGTGATGAGGTTTATCACGATAATAGTGAGCTCAAAGGGGTTGCGGAAATCATTCTCGGTAAACAGCGTAATGGGCCGATTGGTACGGTGCGGTTGACGTTTAATGGGCAGTGGTCGCGCTTCGATAATTATGCAGGGCCAGCTTATAATGATGAGGACTAAATCCTCATCATAAATACTCGTCATATTTTGCGCTGTCACGGTGTTGGCTGCACTCGGCTACGCGAATCATATACTTATGTATGCTTCTTGGATTAGCTCAATCGCCGCCTAGCGACAATGCAAACTATTTAGAGTATTAAAGTTAAACTAGTTTGAATAATTTTTTCTTTATACAGAAACAAGATCGAATGGAAATTGATATTTTTTAGCGTATAACAAATAGAGAATATATTGGGCTGCCAAAGGGCAGCTTAATTTTTAGCGGGTTTAGAGAAAAAGAACGAGGAAACAATGAAAGCGGCAACCGCATTGATAAACCGCCGCGCTCTGCGACACAACTTGCAACGGGTGAAAGAAATTGCACCAAATAGCCAGATGATTGCAGTTGTCAAAGCAAACGCTTATGGTCATGGGTTAGTAGGGGTTGGTCAGGCAGTAGAAGAGCTGGTGGATGGCTTTGGTGTGGCAAGACTCAATGAGGCGCTACTATTACGGCAGCACGGTGTGATAAAACCGATTGTTTTACTGGAGGGTTTTTTTGAACAATCTGACTTGTTGTTAATGGCAGAACACCAGATTGACACCGTGATCCACTGTATAGAACAGCTTGAAATGCTAGAAGCTACCAAATTACCCTATCCTCTTAAAGTTTGGATGAAACTGGATACAGGTATGCACCGCCTTGGCATACTTCCTAAAGATGCCGAAGGCTTTTATCAACGTTTACAACGCTGCCAGCAAGTTCAGCTCCCTATCAATATTGTTAGTCATTTTTGCCAAGCGGATGCCCCCCATTTACCGACAACTGAAAAACAAATTGCCTGCTTTAAACAGTTTATTGACGGTAAAGAGGGTGAGAAATCCATTGCCGCCTCCGCAGGAATTTTACTTTGGCCAGAAGCTCACTATGACTGGGTTCGTCCAGGGATCATGATGTATGGCGCTTCGCCACAAGAAGGGAAAAGTGCAGAAGACTTCGGTTTGCTTCCTGTGATGACACTAAAATCAACATTAATTGCGGTTAGGGAGCATGCGGCAGGACAATGTGTAGGTTATGGTGAAACATGGTGTAGTGACAAAGACACACTGCTTGGTGTTGTTGCAATCGGCTATGGTGATGGTTATCCACGTAACGTACCTTCAGGCACACCGGTGTTAATTAATGGGCGAAAAGTGCCTATTGTTGGGCGAATTTCCATGGATATGACAGTGGTGGATTTGGGACTAAATGCCGATGATAAAGTGGGGGATGACGTTATTTTGTGGGGAAATCAACTACCGGTTGAAGAAATTGCCACACAAACAGGCATTATCAACTATGAGTTACTGACGAAGTTAACCTCTAGAGTTGCAATGGAATATGTAGACGAATAGCCAGCAAAGGGTTATTTTCAGATAACAACGTAAAAATGGCGCTAAATATGGCAAATCATCGCTTGGTTTATTTAGCGTAAAATAATGATTAGGAGATGTCCTGTGTTCGAACATGTTGATGCTTATCCGGGCGACCCAATTCTGTCGTTAATGGATGAATTTAATAAAGACTCTCGTGAAAATAAAATTAATTTGAGTATCGGTCTTTACTATGATGGTGACGGGAAAACCCCTGAACTGGCGACAGTCGGTACGGCAAAAGCGGCGTTAAATAAACTGCCTGCAAGCGCATCACTGTATTTGCCTATGGAAGGTTTGAAAGATTACCGTACTGAATTACAAAAATTAGTATTTGGTGAGGATTGCCCGCTAATTGCACAGGAACGTATCGCTACCGTCCAAACGATTGGTGGTTCTGGTGCGTTAAAAATTGGTGCTGATTTTTTACATCAATATTATCCCGATTCCGAAGTGTGGTGCAGTGACCCAACTTGGGAAAACCATGCCTCTATTTTTTCAGGTGCGGGAACAAAAGTGCATTACTACCCGTACTTTGATGAAAAAACCAAAGGTGTTAAATTTGATGAGATGCTAGCGACATTCAAACAATTGCCTGCTAATAGCATCATCCTAATGCACCCGTGCTGTCATAACCCAACAGGCTCCGACCTGACTCCTGCACAATGGGATGAAGTCACTAAGGTAGCATTAGAACGCAAATTGATCCCATTTTTAGATATTGCTTATCAAGGTTTTGCAGAAGGCATTAATGAAGATGCTTATGCTATCCGAGCGATGGTTAAAGCTGGCTTACCCGTGTTTGTCAGTAACTCATTTTCTAAAATCTTTGGTATCTACGGTGAACGTGCAGGTGGGCTTTCTGTGATCTGTGAAAACCAAGATGAACGTGACCGTGTGTTAGGCCAGTTAAAAGCGGGTGTTCGCCGTTTATATTCTAGCCCGCCATCTAATGGTGCAAAAATTGTTGCTGCGGTATTAACCAACAGCGCTGAAAAAGCCAAATGGTTAGCGGAAGTGGAAGAGATGCGCTTACGTATTTTAGACATGCGTACGGTATTGGTCGATGAGCTAAAAAAAGCATTACCAAATCAAAATTTCGATCACTTATTAAAGCAGCGCGGCATGTTCAGCTACACTGGTTTTTCTAAAGAGCAAGTGGCTCGCCTGAAAGACGAATTTGCGGTTTACTTGGTTGGAACTGGCCGTGTTTGTATGGCAGGTGTCAATCGCCATAATGTTAAACGCATTGTTGAAGCATTTGCTGCCGTTAGCCAATAATTCTTAGCTATCGTAATAATTATCAGGGAACAAAATGCTCCCTGATAATCTTCTTACTTATTTTTTAATGGCCTTTCTACTTAGTAGCCGCGTTCTAAAATCGTTTTTAAGAACCGTGCGGTGTGAGATTTTTCACACTCAGCCACTTCTTCTGGTGTGCCTGCAATTAAGATTTCACCGCCGCCACTACCCCCTTCAGGGCCTAAATCGACAATCCAGTCCGCTGTCTTAATGACATCAAGGTTGTGCTCAATCACCACAATGGTGTTTCCTTGGTCACGAAGCTGATGTAAAACGACTAAGAGCTGTTGAATATCAGCAAAGTGCAGGCCAGTTGTTGGTTCATCCAAAATATAGATAGTTTGCCCTGTACCGCGTTTAGATAACTCTTTAGCTAATTTCACACGCTGTGCTTCACCACCAGAGAGCGTCGTCGCTGATTGACCGAGGCGGATATAGGATAAACCAACGTCCATCAGCGTTTGTAACTTGCGGGCAAGGGCAGGTACGGCATCAAAAAATTCACGAGACTCTTCGATGGTCATATCCAGCACTTCATGGATATTTTTACCTTTATATTTAATTTCTAGCGTTTCGCGGTTATAGCGTTTGCCTTTACATTGGTCACAAGGGACATACACATCAGGCAAGAAGTGCATTTCAACCTTGATAACCCCATCACCTTGGCAAGCTTCACAACGACCGCCTTTAACGTTAAAGCTAAAACGTCCTGGGTTATAACCACGAGTCCGAGACTCAGGCACACCGGCAAATAGTTCACGCACAGGTGTAAACACACCAGTATAGGTGGCAGGGTTCGAACGTGGTGTACGGCCTATTGGGCTCTGGTCAATATCAATGACCTTATCAAAGTGCTCTAAACCTTCTACATCTAAATAAGGGGCAGGGGTGATGGTTGTCGCCCCATTTAATTGGCGTTGAGCAATAGGGAATAGCGTATCGTTTATCAGTGTTGATTTACCTGAACCAGACACGCCAGTGATGCAGGTAAATAACCCAACAGGGACTTTTAACGTCACATTTTTCAGGTTATTACCCTTTGCCCCAAACACCGTCAGCATTTTATCTTTATTAATTGGAACGCGTTTCTGCGGGATATCAATTCTGCGCTCACCACTTAAAAATTTACCAGTGAGTGAATCAGGGTTTGCGACAATATCTTCCAGTGTTCCTTGGGCAACAATTTGCCCACCATGCACCCCAGCACCCGGGCCGATATCAATCACATGGTCTGCGGCGCGGATCGCGTCTTCGTCATGTTCAACGACGATCACGGTATTTCCTAGATCACGCAGGTGGATCAAGGTTTCAAGTAAGCGGTCATTATCACGTTGGTGTAAGCCAATTGAAGGTTCATCAAGGACATACATCACACCGACTAAACCTGCTCCAATTTGGCTTGCTAAACGAATGCGTTGTGCTTCGCCACCAGACAAGGTGTCAGCAGAGCGTGAAAGTGTCAGATAATTAAGCCCAACATTGACGAGAAATTTCAGGCGATCGCCAATTTCTTTTAAAACTTTTTCTGCGATTTGAGCGCGCTGGCCTGTGAGTTTTAGATTTTGGAAAAATTCCATTGCGTGGCCAATGCTGTAATCTGCGATTTCGGGCAATGTTGTATTTTCAACAAATACAAAGCGCGCCTCTTTACGTAAGCGCGTCCCATGGCAAGAGACACATGGACGGTTGCTGATATATTTCGCTAATTCTTCACGGACAGCCGTTGATTCTGTTTCTTTATAACGGCGTTCCATATTATTGAGCACGCCTTCAAAAGGGTGCCGGCGCACAGTGATGTCGCCACGGTCATTACGGTATTTAAACTCAATCGTTTCTTTGCCTGAACCATATAAAATAATTTTTTGAATGGCAGGACTCAGAGTGTCATAAGGCGCTTCCACATCAAATTTATAATGCTCAGCTAATGACATCAGCATTTGGAAATAGTAAAAATTACGGCGATCCCAACCCCGAATTGCACCACCTGCGAGTGAGATTTCAGTATTTTGAATGACTCTTTCGGGATCAAAAAACTGCTGAACACCTAAGCCATCACAGCTTGGACAGGCCCCTGCAGGGTTGTTAAAAGAAAATAGGCGAGGTTCAAGTTCCACCATACTGTAGCCGCAAACAGAGCAGGCAAAATTGGCAGAAAAAACCAGTTCTTCTGCATTCGCATCATCCATATCCGCGACAATTGCGGTACCGCCAGAGAGTTCTAGTGCGGTTTCAAAGGATTCGGCTAAACGCTGAGCAATATCATCACGAATTTTAAAACGATCGACAATGACTTCAATCGTATGTTTTTTCTGTAATTCGAGCTTTGGTGGATCGGATAGATCGCAAACTTCCCCATCAATTCGGGCACGGATATAGCCTTGGCTGGCTAAGTTATCGAGTAACTTAACATGCTCCCCTTTACGTTCTTTAACGACAGGAGCAAGTAGCATCATTCGGCGATCGGTGGGTTGAGCCAGAACATTATCGACCATCTGGCTAACAGTTTGAGCCGCAAGCGGTATGTCGTGATCAGGGCAGCGAGGTTCACCAACACGTGCAAATAATAGCCGCAGATAGTCATGAATTTCTGTGATGGTTCCGACCGTCGAACGTGGGTTGTGTGAAGTGGATTTTTGTTCAATCGAAATTGCAGGGGATAACCCTTCAATATGATCGACATCCGGTTTCTCCATTAAAGAAAGAAACTGGCGAGCATAAGCAGATAAAGATTCAACATAACGGCGCTGACCCTCTGCATACAGGGTATCAAAAGCTAAAGATGATTTCCCTGAACCAGATAACCCAGTAATAACAATGAGTTTGTCGCGAGGGATGATGAGATTGATGTTTTTCAGATTATGCGTGCGTGCGCCGCGGACTTCGATATTATCCATTTACCACTTCCCGGATGATTTGATATTGAACAATCGCAAGAGACTATTATCACATATTTATGGCTGAATGGATATACAGTATTTCCTATTCGTCATATTTCAAACCGTGGCGTTGTTGGCTGCTCTCAGCTACGCAGGTCACATACTTTTGTATGCTCCCCGCGATACCTTCGCTTGCCGCCTAGCCACAGCTTGAACTATTTAGAATAGGTTCTGCTCGTCATATTTCAAACAGTGGCGGTGTTGGCTGCTCTCAGCTACGCAGGTCACATACTTTTGTATGCTCCCCGCGATACCTTCGCTTGCCGCCTAGCCACAGCTTGAACTATTTAGAATAGGTTCTGCTCATCATATTTCAAACCGTGGTGTTGTTGGCTGCTCTCAGCTACGTAGGTCACATACTTTTGTATGCTCGCTGCGATATCTTCGCTTTATTTTTACTCGTCATATTTCAAACAGTGGCGGTGTTGGCTGCTCTCAGCTACGTAGGTCACATACTTTTGTATGCTCCCTACGATATCTTCGCTTGCCGCCTAGCCACTGCTTGAACTATTTAGAGTAAGATTTTAATGGTGAAACAGAAAAACAGAAAAACAGAAAAACAGAAAAACAGCGATCTGAATTTATCGAAAAGATAGATGCGGTGTGTATTATTTTGTGTCTATACTGACAAAAGCACTATGGAATTTCACTAAAAGCTGGAAAGCGTTTCGCAAATTAACAAGCTTAATTTCAAATATTGGTGCAAATCAGCTCTGTCGTGGTAAACTTCACGGCTAATCCAGAGATTAAAATTCAATGCATCAGGAGTAATAAATGGCCAGCAGAGGCGTAAATAAAGTAATTCTTATCGGTAACCTAGGACAAGATCCAGAAATCCGTTATATGCCTAACGGCGGAGCTGTGGCAAACCTGACTCTGGCAACTTCTGAAAGTTGGCGTGACAAGCAAACCGGTGAGATGCGTGAAAAAACCGAATGGCACCGCGTGGTTATTTTCGGCAAATTAGCGGAAGTGGCAGGTGAATACCTGAAAAAAGGTTCACAAGTCTATATCGAAGGTTCTCTGCAAACACGTAAATGGCAAGACCAAAGTGGTCAAGACCGTTACACGACAGAAGTTGTTGTGAATATCGGCGGCTCAATGCAAATGCTAGGTGGCCGTGGCGGTGATGCAGCATCACAAGGTCAAGGCGGCCAAGGCGGTTGGGGCCAACCTCAACAGCCACAAGCAGCACAACAATTTAGTGGTGGCGGAGCTCCAGCCGCACGCTCACCAGCACCTGCTCCACAAACTAATGAACCACCAATGGATTTCGATGACGATATTCCGTTCTAATTTATTGGCTGATTAGAATGCACAAAAAATAAAGGCTTCCTTGTGAAGCCTTTATTTTTTAATAAAGATAAATGTATAAAATTATATACCCAAAAAATTATTATTTTTTTATTAAGATAGTAAAGTAAATATAAAACTAAAACCTTAAGGTTTTATTAATTTTAAATTAAGGTTTTCTTAACTAAATGGGAAATAATAAAGCCCCAGTAGTTAACTTACATGGGGCTTTGTATTGGTAGTGTTATTAAAAAAGGAAATATAAATTTTATTTTCATATTAGCGTATCAAGCTACTTTAGGTTCCAGTAGTAATGGGTCATTTTGACTTTCACCCGATAGGCGATAGATTGACGGTGACGTACCTAAATAAGCTCTAAATCGCTTTGCAAAAGATTGTTGGGAGTCGAATTGGTATTTTAATGCAATATCAATAACTTGAAGCTCGGTGGAACATAGGTCTTTAGCGGCTTCACAAATTCTCCTTCGGCGAATATATTCACCTAAAGGCATACCTACGACTTTTCTAAATACTCTTTGTAAATGCCATTTTGTATATCCTGATCTGAGTGCGATATCATCGAGTAATAAACGACTGGTTAAGTTCATTTCAATCCAAACTAATATTTCATTAACAACTGTAGATTGAAATTCTGTGTATTTCCCATTACAGGGAACAGGGATTTCTTTATACATAATATCTTCCTATTAGTTACTTTTTAATCTTATCCGTCATTAAGTCAATAGCCAATAAATAAATGGTAAACAAAACCGAATACAGTTTGTTAATTTGTAAAATAGACAAAACACCGATTTTTAATTAGTTTATAGCCAGTAGAGTTTATCTTAAGGAGATATATTCATAATGATATCGATTAGCAACAGATGAAACTATTACGCCATTTGAATATAAAAACACGGTACTATGGTAAAGCTCTTCATTGGTTGCTGGGGATATATTTCTTTAGCTTCCAGAAACTAATTAAAATTATGGCTGAGATGACGACAGATAGGGTATTCATCGTCTGCCAACCGAATGTGAAGAAAAGAACCCCTGCTCCTAAGCTACCTATTCCACCGAAGAAATAGATAAGAAAATCGGTCATTCCCTGCACTTTAGCGCGTTCATGAGCTTCATAGGTATGTGGTAATAGGTTAGTAGTGCTGATTAAAATTAAATTCCAGGCGACACCGACAAAAATACCCGCCAACAAATAATTGTAAAAATGGTTACCTAGCAGGTTCATAGTCGCTGATAAAATTAACAATATGATACCGCAGAAAATAATGCGTTTTGTCCCTAAATGATGAATTAATGTTCCAGTGAAAAATGACGGTGCAAACATACCTAATACATGGAATTGAAATACAATTGCAATAGAGGAAAAGGCGAAATCATGTTGTTTCATAGATAACGGTATCGAGGCAAAGGTGAAAACCACAATGGCATATCCAACCGCGCTAACAATGGCGATTAATTTTAAAATAGGTTGTGAATACAATGCACTGTAGTCGCGTTTGACTAACACTTCATCCGATGGCGTTTTCACTATTTTCTTTAATGGCACAATTAATAATAGAATAAATGCGATTACATAAATGGCGGCTAACGTGATGAACGGCCCTGCAAACGGGTATTCTGTAAAAAATCGTTGGGTGGTAATAGCTAATGTTGGGCCGATTAAGGCTGCGGCAATGCCTCCACTCATAACTAGGCCAATGGCTTTTGCTCGTAAAGAAATGGGGGCTTCTTCAATTGCGGCAAAACGGAATTGTTGTGCAGTACCAATAGCAATCCCAGTAAAAAACAGTCCAATAGAAAAATAAATTAAATGGCTTTCTATCACGCCCAGAATAGAAAAGCCTGCGCCGATTAACCCACCGATGTTACCAATAATAAAGCCTACTCTTCTCGAATACTTTTGCATTAAAAACGCGATCGGAATAGTTGCTAGGATTAAGCCAACGTACTGGCTTACCAGTGGAATTGTTGCATAAGTTGGGTTGGTAGCCAGTTTTTCGCCAATAACCACTGCTACAGAAAGGACAATAGCATTTCCTGTGATAAATAATGCAAGTGTGATGGCTAACCACCAAACGGATTTTGGCATATATCCCTCTATTTATTAATTAAAAATCAATTAGTTAATATTTCCATCAAGGCGCAATCCCCTTGATTGGAGCAAAGGATACAACTTGAAGTTGACTTTAAGTCAAGGTTTTTTTGGGTGATTTAAAATAGCGATTAATGCTGTATTTTTTTATTTTTGTAGATAATATCTCCATTAGAGTGGTGTGTGATGAATGTCGCAATTACCATTCCTTTGGAATAAAACAAGAAAAAATGATTGTCATCCTGAGAAATTTATGTTTTCTTAAGAAAAGAAACTGAAAAACAACAATCAATAAATTAGACAGACTAAACAGGAAAATCCCGTGAACATGATTACTAATCACTCAAACCTACTACTAACCGCGCCATGTGCCGCGGTGGTCGTGCGTGTGGTGGTGGTCGTGGGCTTAGCGCCGTAACGGGTACAAATCAACGCAGATTTAGAAACCCCGCCGGCGCAAACCGAGCGGGGTTTTTTATCACCTCTCGCTCGGATCCGCAGGCTAGCAAAGGATAATTATGATGAGCGAATCGGGCACCACAACACCACATAAAACCCGCTTTACGGGTGCGGAATTAATCGTATATTTACTGGAAAAGCACGGTATTACTATCGTTTCAGGCATTCCAGGTGGAGCGGCTTTACCTTTTTATGACGCATTAGGTCAAAGCCAGAAAATCCGCCACATACTGGCACGTCATGAGCAAGGTGCAGGTTTTATAGCTCAGGGAATTGCTCGTACCACGGGAAAAGCCGCGGTTTGTATCTCTTCAAGTGGCCCTGGTGCGACAAACTTAGTGACCGCTATCGCAGATGCAAAGCTGGACTCTATCCCGCTGGTTTGTATTACTGCTCAAGTTTCTTCATCAATGATTGGTACAGATGCTTTCCAAGAAGTTGATACCTATGGTATTTCGATTCCAGTAACGAAACATAACTATTTGGTTCGTAATATCAATGAATTGCCACAAGTGATTTGTGATGCTTTTCGTATTGCAGAGTCAGGCCGCCCTGGACCTGTTTGGATTGATATTCCAAAAGATGTTCAAACAGCCACAATTGAACTAACTGAAATACCAGAAGTATTACCGAAAGATAAAGCCCCTGCATTTGACATGGAAAAAGTGCTACAAGCGGCTGAAATGATTAATAACGCGAAACGTCCAGTACTGTATTTTGGTGGTGGGGTAATTAGCTCCGATTCCACAGAAACGGCGATTGCATTTGCGGAAAAAGCAACGTTACCGACAACCATGACACTAATGGCACTTGGTACTATCCCGATGCGAAACCCCTTATATTTAGGGATGTTAGGTATGCATGCTGCCGCAAGTACTAACATGATTATGGAAGAATCGGATTTGTTAATTGTGATTGGCGCGCGTTTTGATGATAGAGCGATAGGGAAAGCTGAGAAATTTTGCCCTAACGCAAAAATTATCCATGTGGATATCGATAAAGCAGAAATTAGCAAAATTAAGCGCCCAGATATCGCCATTCATGCTGATGCGGGTCAAATATTGGAATTGTTATTGCCTTTAGTTGAACGTAATGAGCGCACAGAATGGATGGCGCAAGTTAATCAATTAAAAGAGAAATATCCATTGAATTTTAGCGAGGCTGATAACCCGTTAAACCATTATGGTTTAGTTCTGTCTACGGCACGTGCAGCAGGCGAAGATGCGATTGTGACAACGGATGTTGGTCAGCACCAAATGTGGGCAGCCCAAGCTTATCCTCTGTCTCGCCCACGTCAATGGCTGACATCAGGTGGGTTAGGTACCATGGGTTTTGGTCTGCCTGCCGCCATTGGTGCTGCGCTGGCAAAGCCCGAAAAAACCATTGTGTGTTTTTCCGGTGATGGCAGTTTGATGATGAATATTCAAGAGTTGGCAACCGCAGCGGAGCATCAACTGAATATCAAAATCATCTTAATGAATAACCAAGCGTTAGGAATGGTACATCAACAGCAAGATTTATTTTTTGAAAACCGCATATTTGCTGCAGCTTATCCGTATCAAACGGATTTTATCAAGATTGCGGAAGGGTTTGGTCTGCAAACTTGCGATTTAAATAATGAAGCAGACCCAGAGATGGCATTAGAAGCGATAATGAATACCAAAGGTCCATGTTTGATCCATGCCTTGATCGATGTTAATCAAAAGGTATATCCAATGGTTCCGCCGGGTGCAGCTAACATTGATATGATTGGAGCGTAATTATGGTATTTGAACATCATCCGATTGCTTTAGAGCTAATTGTTCGTAACCACCCAGGTGTTATGTCACATATTTGTGGTTTATTTGCCCGTAGAGCATTTAACGTTGATGGCATTCTATGTATGCCGATTAAAGATAAAGATGAGAGCCGTATATGGCTATTAGTACAAAAAGATGAGCGCTTGTCGCAAATGATTAACCAAGTTGAAAAATTAGAAGATGTTCGGGAAGTACGCTTTAGTGATGATTTGCGTCTTTTCGAAACAATGGAAAATTATTTGCAGTAATTCTGATATTAAACTTTATGACTTAAATAGCCCATTCAATTGCATGGGCTATTTTCTTTTACATTTAATTATAGTGATAATTTAGGGTTTCCTAAAACGAACAAGGATGATATAAAATCAGCTACTGAATAATGATTCTCTGAATGTATTGCAGGTTTGTATTTCGCAATATGAATAATAAACAGGTATAAAATTATGCAAAATAATATCTATTTGTCGGACACCTATCAGTATGAAGTTGAAACATCCCTACTGGTACAAGGGCATGATGATGAAGGTCATTGGATAGCTTTAAAAGATAACATTTTTCACCCACAAGGCGGCGGACAACCCATGGATACAGCATGGGTGAATGATATACCTGTTCGTATTAAGAAACAATCGGGTGGGCTAATTGTAGGATACATACCTGAAGGTGTTACTTTTAGCCAAGAAAATAATGTGGTTGCAAGGGTGGACAAAGAAAAACGTCAGCGCTACGCTGCTCTTCATACCGCCGGTCATTTGTTGAATTGGGAATTGCGTCGTTTTGGCTGGCTTGCACAAAAAGGCCATCATTTTCCTGATGAATCTCGAGTGGAATTTAGCATGATGGAAGGGGATGTTACTCCTTTTGATGAACTCGATAGCCAATATATTGAAGATATTGTTAACCAAAGCATTCGTAGTGGACGCTCCGTTGCAATAAAGCAAAAGGATGATTTACGGATCAGTTATATCGACCAAACTGAAGAAATGCCTTGTGGTGGAACACATGTTTCTTCGCTAGATAATATTCAGCATTTTTCAATTAAGTCGATGAAATTTAAAAAGGGGACACTGCGCATTAGTTATGATGCACAACATGCCGTAATTTAAACGCTATCACTAAGATGGGAGTAGGTCATAACAACAGTTGCTTGAAGTTCTCCTTCCATACAGAGATAACTATGTGGGAAATCACCACTGAAAGCATAAAAGTCCCCCGCCTCTAAGACGATATTTTGGTCGTTATGCAGTCGTAACATGAGTGAGCCAGAATTCACCATAATGTGTTCATGGGTTCCACTCATATGGGCGGGGCTATTGATGATAGCGCCTCTCTTCATGGTCAATTGCCAAATTTCAGAGATATTTCCCATGCTAATGCGAAATTTAAACTGTTGTGAATACTCTTTTTCGCTGGGAGTGGCTTTGAGGAAATAGGGATAAGCCTCATGTTGCCGAGTAAACAGGTCGCTAAGTGGAAAGCGTAGGGCAATAGCAATCGACTCTAATGTATCAATACGTGGGTTTGAGTCACCGGACTCCAGTTTGGATAAAGCCGCTTTCGATATTCCTGATATACGCGATAGTTCGTTTAGCGAAAGGTCTCTTGCTTGCCTCAGTAAGCGAATTTTTTGCCCGATTTTTATATTAATTTTTTTATCCACAATGTGTCTTTACCTGAATTTTAATTTATTGTGCTAATTCTGTATTACTCAGAGAAGCAAATTATACACGCTTAATTGTATATTGTATTTAAAGCGGCTATTTTGTTTTTTGATATAGATTTGAAATTTAAAACCCTACAAAAATAAAACTATTTTCTGTATTTGAAAGAAACTATAGTGAGGATGTTAAAAAACGTCTGGAGTTTAGGTCATGCCGTTTGAATTATTATCACCAGAAATGGCGATTTGTTTCTCAACACTGCTTTTTGCTTATTTGGTTTTTGGCATGGCGGGCTTTGGTTCAGCCCTGATTGCAACACCAGTATTAGCAATGTATTTGCCGTTAAATATGATTGTTCCAATTTTGGCGTTAATTGATTTAACTGCCGCGATTTTAAGTTTATTTAAAGATGGTAAAAATGCGGATTATCAGGAAATTAAATGGATAATTCCACTAATGATAGTGGGGAGTTTAGTCGGTGCTGCGATTTTATTAAAAACTCGCCCCGATATACTCGTATTACTACTTGGGTTATTCGTTGTAGGCTATGTACTCCATGCTTTCTTTTCTAAAAAAGCAAAATCACCCTTTTCAAAAGCATTGGTTGTTCCATTTAGTTTAGTGGGTGGTGTTTTTAGTGCTTTATTTGGTAGTGGTGGCTTTATTTATGCCATGTATTTATCTAGCCGAATTGAAGATAAACAGCGTTTTCGTATCACTCAAATGACATTAATTGGGTTTAGCACACTAACTCGAGTCGTGATATTTTTAGTGATGGGGGTGTATCTCAATCTAGATATTTTATTGATTGCTTTAGCGTTTTCTCCCGCCATGTTAATTGGTACGTGGGCTGGACGGCATATAACATTAAGAATTTCACGTGAAGGCTTTTTAAAAGTTATTAATGTCATCATTTTATTATCAGGTGTTGTGCTGCTTTATCGGTATTTTTTCGTCCTTTAAGTATTTAGAACGTCAAAAATAGTTTCATAAAGATAAATAGCAGAATATATAAGTCGTGTTACAATCACCGCAAACATTATTAGTTTCACTAGTAATGATGTGGTTTTTTATTTTTCATAATAATCTATTTTATGGAGTTAAAATCTGTTCTTTTGTAAAAAAGAAACGGGTTAATTTCAACATGAGCTCTGATAATCAGCGTTTACAAAATTTTCGTCGTTCCCCATCTTTTGCTATTTTTACTATCACTATGAGTATTGCGGTCATTGGTATCGTTATTGGGCTAAGTATTCCAATGGTTGCGCTTAGGCTAAATAACTATGGTTTCAATGAGTTGTATATTGGCATTATTTCGGCGGCACCTGCATTAGGCATGTTTTTAATTGCACCAGTGGTTCAACGTATTGTGCGTTGGTCAGGTAAGCGAAAAGCAATGCTATTGGCAACGATTGTTTCTGCCATTAGCTTATTACCACTATTGAGTACGTTACCTCTTTGGTTATTATTTCCGTTACGGTTAGTAACGGGCTTAGCGAGTGGTGTGATGATTTGCTTGGGGGAAACGTGGATTAACGAATTATCGCCTGAAAATAAACGGGGCCGTATTTTGGCAATTTACACTACAGTCTTCACAGTAAGCCAGCTACTTGGGCCTTCATTTATTGCTTATTATGGCGTGGAAGATAAATCACCTTTATTGATTTGTACGTTGATCCATTTAATCTCTGTGGTGCTATTTATTTTAATGGATCAAAAAGTCGGTGACCGTTTAGCTGAAAATGCCGCGAAATCTAATTTTTCAATTATTCAATTTGTAAAAATCGCACCGGGTATTTGTGGTGGAATTTTATTTTTTGCCTTCTTTGATGGAACCATTTTATCGATGTTCCCGATTTATGGTATGGGAATGGGGCATACAGAGGCGGTTGCTGCATTAATGATTAGCGCCATTCTTGCTGGGGATGCCATTATGCAGTTACCTTTTGGCTGGCTAGCAGATCATATGAATAGAGAAAAACTGTACCGAATTTGTGGCATTATCACACTTGTAGCCAGTCTATTATTGCCCTTCCTTATTACTCAACCTTATCTAATTTGGGTATTGTTGTTTGTTTTAGGGGCGACTGCAGGGGCAATTTATACCATTGCTTTGGTACAAATCGGCCAATATTTCAAAGGGAATGAGTTGATCATCGCTAATGCAGCTGCCGCTATGCTGTGGGGAATTGGCAATTTATCAGGGCCATTACTTGCTGGGGTTGCGACTTCAATCTCACCTGTAGGTTTACCGGTGTTATTGGTTCTGTCTGTAACAGTATTTTTATGGTTCACACGAGAAAAATACAGCGCCCAAACGGTTGAACAAGTTATCCAATAAGCTGATTTGCGGTGCTTTACTCAAATTAGCGAGCACCGCATATAAATTACTCAATAACTTTATACACAACTAGATTTTCTCGGAATTCATCTGGGCGGTGATTGTGCCAGAATAACTCCATGCCTTGTGGCGCAGGTTTAATCGTTTTTGAGAGTACAATTAGCCAGCGGCATTGTTCAGGTTTTTCAAACTGGTCTTGGCGTTGGTGTAATACGCCAGTGTAATAGTAGAGCATTGGCGCTTCAGATTCGCCAATATTATCAGAAGCCATACAATCATTTTCTGTAAATTGGCCAGATAAATGCTGGTTTAAATCGACAAAAACCCCTTCGAAACCTTTTGCGTAGTCTATCCACCCCAAAAACAGGGTTAAAATTACCCCCCAAACAGCACATAAGCCTAATAACCAGTTTTTCATCATATGAAAAGTAGGTGGTATAGGGTTTGGAATAATTTTATTGTGTAAAAACCATACCAATGTAATTAACAGAGCGCAGATAAATGCAATGGAAGAAAATGGCATTTGGTAGCTCATGGGGAGCCAGCGGCTAAATGGAGCTAGCCATTCTTGTTGATGACCAGTCAAGGCGATGAAATAGCAAGCCCATAAAAAAAGAATGAGTACAGACCATAAAATAGCCGCAAAGCGGGCAATTCCATTAAGGATTTTTTCAGGGAAACTAAGTAGTGTTTGGGTTCCTAAAATGGCCATTGGGGCAATAAAAGGCAATAAATATAGTGCGCGACCAGAAGCTGATATCTGTAGGAAAACAACGCCTAATAAAGGAAATAGTGCTAACAGAAATTCGTTTGAATTAAATAAACGCTTAATTGGGTGCCTTAGAAAATAAGCGACAGCTAGTAAACCGGAAGGAAAGGCAAATAAGGAAACCGCTGCAGGGATCCGCGTTAGGTTAGCTTTTGCGCCTAATTTCTCAACAGAAAAACCAAAGAAACGGCCGATATTATTTTCCCAAAACCACACTATAAATAAATCAGGATGCTGAAGGTAGAGTTGGATAGGCCAAGGTAAAATAGTGATAAGGGCGATTAAGCCTGCGGTTAAGCTGTGCAACCAAAATTGCTTAGTCCGGCACTGAGCAAGAAAAATGGGAGATAAGAACAGGCAAATCCAGAGAACTCCGGGGATGAAAACGCCTTTTGACAACATGGTGACGATGGTTCCAAGAGATAACCAAAGTGCAGACATGCGCATTTTTTGTTGTTGTATCAGCCCCAATAACCCATACAGACCAATGGTTGCGCCTGCCATCAGTGCAACATCGGTAAACATATCATGACTATGCCTGATAATCCCGGGGGCACAGGCATACAGTGCAAAAGCGACCCAAATGCGAGTATCAGTGAAGTCTGTGGCTTGGAAAAAACGACGTGCCAAAAGAATAAAAAATGAAAAATTGATCACCGAAAAAAATAAGCTTGCACTACGAGCTGCATCATAAAGTGGCATGAAGCTTGAAAATAAATGAGAGGTAATAGCTGCAACCCAATAATAAAGCGGGGGTTTTTCCATAAATGGCTCACCCGCATTTGTAGGTACTAACCATTTACCAGTCTCATACATAGTTTGAATAATACCAAAACTATAATTTTCATCTTGTTTCCAAGGGCTGTGGCTATATATTCCTGGTAATAAATACATAGCAAGAAAACTAATGAAAAGTAGTAAAATACTCCGCTGTAATATGATTAATGGTGCATTCTTATTTGACATTTTTAATATGTTTTATGTGTTTTTTACTTGATTAAATTGAAACTATAACTGCAGTTGATAATAATTCAGGTTATATACTTAAATATATATTTACTCAGCAAGTGATATTTATTTTTTAATAAAAAACAATAGGAACTGTTTTTTTAGCTCTATTTTTAGAAGACGCATATTACCACCAGTAAATAAGTTTTTAGCTATTGGTTTTGTAAGCAAATATTCTGGGATTGTATCAAAAAAATGATCCCCCTCTTTAAACAGACACTATATGAAAGGTATTTAGCTATTTTTACGTAAAGTAAATGTAACTAAAAAGAATCATTATTTGAAAATAATCTTTATTGCATAAGAATCTGCATATTTGGGTGCTAAAAACAGCAAATGGGTAAGAAATGCTAAAAATACTTGATCATTCCCCCTGTTTAGAATGATAATTACCCCCCTCACGATACGTTTTATTCTATTTTAAAAGCCAAACGATTGCGCAACTGTTTTTATTGGGTTTTTTTCTCAGTTAGTTTATTTTTTCTTAAAAACGTAATCGTTTACGTCAACGTATAGGTTAGTTGTTAGCAGTATTTGAGAATCTTCGTTTTCCATTAACAGCAGAGGTATACCATGTCAGGCCAACAGGCTTCATCCAGTTGCAAATTGGATTCATTTTTCAAGATAACAGCGCGCGGCTCTTCAGTTCGCCGTGAAATCATTGCAGGATTAACCACATTCTTAGCGATGGTTTATTCTGTCATCGTTGTACCTGGCATGTTAGGGCAAGCAGGATTCCCTCCAACTGCGGTCTTTATTGCAACCTGCTTAGTGGCTGGTTTTGGTTCTTTATTGATGGGGTTATGGGCCAATCTACCAATGGCGATTGGCTGTGCTATTTCACTGACTGCATTTACCGCATTTAGTTTGGTATTAGGGCAGCAAATTAGTATTCCTGTGGCATTAGGTGCCGTATTTTTAATGGGGTGTTTGTTCACCATCATTTCTGTGACAGGTATTCGTAGTTGGATATTACGCAATATGCCAATGGGTATTGCACATGGTACAGGTATTGGTATCGGTTTATTTTTACTGTTAATCGCTGCTAATGGAGTGGGTTTAGTGATCAAAAACCCAAATGCAGGCCTGCCTGTTGCTCTTGGTGAATTTACGTCTTTCCCTGTTTTGATGTCACTCATTGGTTTAGCGGTTATTTTTGGTTTAGAAAAACGTCGTGTTCCGGGTGGTGTACTCCTCGTTATTATTGCAATTTCAATTATTGGTTTAATTTTTGATCCCGCAGTGAAATATCAAGGTTTTTTCAAGTTGCCTTCATTGGGTGATGATGGGCTTTCATTGGTTTTCAATATGGATATCATGGGCGCATTACAGCCAATGGTATTGCCAAGCTTACTTGCATTAGTCATGACGGCGGTTTTTGATGCAACAGGCACTATTCGTGCGGTGGCGGGGCAAGCGAATTTATTGGATAAAGACGGTCAAATTATTGATGGCGGTAAAGCGTTAACCGCAGACTCTGTAAGCAGTATCTTTGCGGGTGCGATTGGTGCATCTCCTGCGGCGGTATATATTGAATCTGCAGCAGGTACCGCCGCTGGTGGTCGCACAGGTTTAACCGCCGTGGTTGTCGGCGTACTGTTTTTACTTATTCTCTTTTTATCGCCGCTATCTTATTTGGTGCCTGCCTATGCAACAGCTCCAGCATTGATGTATGTTGGGCTTTTAATGTTAAGTAATGTCTCTAAGCTTGATTTCGATGATTTTGTGGATTCAATGTCTGGCTTATTGTGTGCCGTATTCATTGTTCTGACTTGTAATATCGTCACGGGGATCATGTTAGGCTTTGCTGCTTTGGTTATCGGCCGCATTTGCGCAGGCGAATGGCGCAAATTGAATATTGGTACTGTGATTATTGCTGTACTTTTAGTGGTGTTTTACGCTTCAGGTCTGGCAATCTAAAGTGGATTATTTCAAAAAGGTGGCTAATGTTGCCACCTTTTTAACTTATTGTATTAATTAATCATAAAGTCTCAATTTTTTCCCCGAAAATGGATGGCTAGGGATAAAATAGAGAGAAGGCGGTTAATCAAGTGGATGTGCATGATTTCCACTGGTTACTGGCTTAGTCTTAATTATCATGGTCTGGACGGTGCTATCTCTTACTATGCGGCGGCAGGCAAAATTTTAGGTTCTAGTCGCTAGGTTAATTCAGTAAGGGCAACATGGAAATTTTCTTTACTATTCTTATTTTGATTTTAGCTGTCTCTGTTTCAGGGGTAGCCGCTAAAATTCTTCCTATTCGTATTCCTCTTCCTCTCATTCAAATTGCTATCGGTGCGCTGTTGGCTTGGCCTCAATTCGGCCTGCATGTCACCTTTGACCCAGAACTTTTTATGGTTCTGTTAATCCCACCTTTGTTGTTTGTTGATGGGTGGAAAACCCCAACACGCGAGTTCTTTCAAAATGGTCGAGAAATTTTTATTTTAGTGTTGGTTCTCGTGCTGGTTACAGTGATTGGGATTGGTTATTTAATTTACTGGTTGATGCCAGGTATTCCATTGATTGCTGCGTTTGCTCTAGCGGCTGTGCTATCTCCAACTGATGCCGTTGCGTTATCTTCAATTGTTGGAAAAGGGCGTATCCCTAAACGGATGATGAGTGTGCTAGAAGGGGAGGCATTGATGAATGATGCCTCTGGTCTGGTTGCATTAAAATTTGCGGTAGCAATTGCCATGGGAACCATGGTGTTTAGTGCTTCTGGCGTTACCATTGAATTTTTCAAAGTTGCGGTTGGCGGGCTACTCGCAGGTATTATCGTGACTTGGCTGTACAGCAAATCGTTACGTTTAATGAGCCGTTGGAGTGGTGATGACCCAGCAACCCAAATTGTATTTATGCTATTGCTGCCATTTGCATCATACATGATTGCGGAACATATTGGGTTTTCAGGTATTTTAGCCGCCGTTGCGGCGGGTATGACCATCACAAAATCGGGGGTTATCCGTAACGCTCCATTAGCGATGAGGCTACGTGCTGATAGCGTTTGGTCGATGCTTGAATTTGTCTTTAACGGGTTGGTTTTCATCATGTTAGGGCTTCAATTGCCCGGTATCTGGGAAACGTCTGTTATCCAAGCAGATCTCGACCCAAGCGTAGAAACGTGGATGCTATTTGCCGCGGTGGCAATTATCTATTTTGCTTTACTGTTATTGCGTTTTTGTTGGCTATGGCTGATGAAAAGGTTTAGCCGTTTATTCTTAAAGAAAAGACCACTGCAATTTGCGAACTATACCGTACGTGAGCTTTGGCTAGCCTCTTTTGCAGGGGTACGCGGGGCGATTACCTTAGCGGGTGTGCTCTCTATTCCGTTATTTTTAACGGATGGCTCGCCATTCCCTGCTCGTTACCAGCTCGTGTTTATTGCCGCGGGAGTTATCTTATTTTCCATTTTTGCAGGTGTGGTCGCTTTACCGCTTCTGCTGCGTAATTTTAAAGTGGGAGATAAAGAAGCGGATGCCAATGAAATTCGCATGGCAAAAGCCGCGATGGCGGAAGTGGCGATTGTCAGTTTAAATAAAATGCAGGAACGTTTATCTGCTGACGTTGATGAAAAACTCGATTCAGAAGATATCAGTGAAGTCGCTTCCCGCGTGACGGGTTATTTAAGGCGACGTACCGCAGGACAAGATGAAATTGACCATAATTTGCTGGTTGAAGACCTTGAACGGCGTTTCCGTTTAACGGCATTACGCGCAGAACGTGGTGAGCTTTATCACTTGCGCGCAACCAAGAAAATCAGTAATGAAACGCTACAAACGTTACTGGTTGACTTGGATTTATTAGAAGCCGTCTTGATCGAAAAAGAGCATTAAAACCAAAAAGCGAGTATTCTAGCCAACATTCTTAAGTTTGGGGCGAAATACAGCATTATGTGGTTACTTGTTATCACGACGCTGCTTTGGGCAGCGTCGTTTAGTCTTATCGGCGAATACCTTGCGGGTCAAGTAGATAGTTGGTTTTCAGTGTTAGTGCGGGTTGCACTGGCTTCGCTGGTTTTTTTACCTTTCCTACGTTGGCGCCAATTTAGCGCTAAAGTGATTGCGCTCTATATGCTAGTGGGCGCTTGCCAACTAGGTATCATGTACCTGTTTGTCTTCCATGCTTATCAATACCTTACTGTTGCTGAATTTTTGCTTTTTACGGTATTAACGCCGCTATATGTCACGTTAATTTATGACTTATTAGAACGGCAAAAGCTGCGTAAAGGTTATTTGTTTAGCTCACTATTAGCGGTAATCGGTGCTGCAATTATTCGTTATGACCACTTGAGTGAATCTTTTTGGTTAGGTTTACTTTTTGTGCAGTTAGCAAATATCTTTTTTGCGATTGGGCAGGTGGGGTATAAACGTCTGATGGAGGTGCATCCAATCCCTCAACATCAGGCTTTCTCATGGTTTTACCTTGGTGCAACGCTAATTGCATTACTTGGATGGCTGCTATTTGGTAATAAATCGATGATGCCGACAACGACTCTCCAGTGGGGCGTCTTACTGTGGTTGGGTATTGCAGCTTCAGGCATTGGCTACTTTATGTGGAACTATGGCGCAACCAAAGTGGATGCTGGAACCCTTGCTATTATGAATAACATGATGGTCCCAGCGGGGTTATTAGTGAATTTTGCTATCTGGCAACAACATCCGGATTGGCTGAGTTTTACCATAGGATCGAGCCTGATAGTTGCTTCTCTTTGGGTGCATAAGCGTTGGATCCTTTCGCGGCCTTCACATAAGACAAGTTCTCCACGGCGTGGTCCGTCGTCGTCTCAGTAAACGCTTCAATAGCTGGCTGGCGCTGTTCTCCTTCACGGCAAGCTGCATACAGCCGGCTCCATAAACCGCTACCCAAGGTTTTGGTTTTTACTAGCCCTTGTTTTTCAAATGAATCAACCGCCCAGTGAGGTAGTGCGGCAATGCCCATTTTGGCTGCAACCATTTGGATTAAAATTAATGTGTTATCGACATTTTTCACATTAGGTGACACGCCCGCAGGTTGCAGAAAATGGCGCCAAACATCGAAGCGATTCCGTTGTACAGGGTAGATAAGCAGTGTTTCATCTGCCAAATCATGGGGCTCAATATGCGGCCTTTTGGCTAACGGGTGGTCATTCGCTACAATCAATTTCACTTCATAATCAAACATTGGCGTATAGTGGATGCCTTGATCTGGCAAAATGTCAGAGGTCATCACAATATCCAATTCCCTTGACAGCAATTCAGGTTGAGGGTCGAACGTCACCCCTGACTTAAAATCTACGCTGACTTGTGGCCAAGTTTGTCTGAATTGTTGTAATGCAGGGGTCAACCACTGAATGCAGCTATGGCATTCAATCGCGATGCGTAACGCACAAACCCCAGGCTCATTACATACTCGAATAGCATCTTTCACCAATGGCAGAACCTGTTGCGCCAATTGTAATAAGACTTCCCCTTGTGGCGTAAAGCGCAATGGCTGGCTTTTACGAACAAATAACCGGAAACCTAGCCGATGCTCTAAATCACTAAACTGATGTGATAAAGCAGATTGTGTCTGGTGCAAGTGAGTTGCTGTTGCCGCTAATGAACCGTATTGGCTGAGCGCTTGCAATGTTTTTAAATGTTTTAGTTCGATCATGAGAAACCTTCACGGTGACAATGAAAAATTTGCGCTTGTGCTTTATACAGTACCTGTTGATTATGGATGTGTAAACATCTAGACGGCTAAATATTTTAAGGGGTCAATATGTCTGTTATAAATCATACACTTGGTTTTCCACGTGTCGGTCTAAAAAGAGAGCTAAAACGTGCACAAGAAGATTATTGGGCAGGCAAGATTGACCAAGCCGCTCTATTAGAAACTGGTTATCAACTACGTGTACGCCATTGGCAGCAACAAAAAGAGGCAGGTGTTGAGTTATTACCCGTTGGTGATTTCGCTTGGTATGACCAAGTGCTGACAACCAGTTTGTTATTAGGCAATGTGCCGCCACGCCATCAAAATGAAGATGGTTCGATTGATTTAGATACCTTATTTCGAGTAGCCCGCGGTCGCGCACCAACGGGCAAACCCGCTCCAGCAGGTGAGATGACGAAGTGGTTCAATACTAACTACCACTACATCGTGCCTGAATTTCAAAAAGGGCAACAATTTTCCCTGTCTTGGACACAGCTGCTTGATGAAGTCGATGAGGCATTAGCATTAGGCCATAATGTGAAACCGGTTATCATTGGCCCTATAACCTACCTTTGGTTAGGTAAAGTGAAAGGGGAACCATTTGACCGCTTATCATTATTGAATGAATTATTACCTGTTTATCAGGAGATCTTGTCGCGCTTAGCAGAAAAAGGTCTTGAGTGGGTGCAAATCGATGAGCCCGCATTAGTGTTAGATTTACCAGAGCAATGGCAGCAAGCTTATCAGCAGGCTTACCAAGCGCTATCAGGCCAAATAAAAATACTGCTAACCACCTATTTCGATGGTATTAGTCACCATGTAGACTTGATTAAGCAACTCCCTGTGCAAGGTCTACATGTTGATGTGGTTGCAGGTGCTGATAATATTGAAAAACTACATCAAATACTGCCAGCAGACTGGGTATTATCACTAGGAATTATTAATGGCCGTAATGTATGGAAGGCTGACTTAGGGGAAAAATTCTTACAGGTGAAGCCGCTCTTAGGTCAGCGTGATATATGGGTAGGAACGTCATGTTCATTACTGCACAGCCCAATTGACTTAAATGATGAGACGCGTTTAGATGCCGAAGTAAAAAGCTGGTTTGCTTTCGCTATCCAAAAATGTGAAGAGCTTGCTCTGTTAACTAAAGCGTTAAATCAGCCAACAGATAACCACATTGCTGAACTAAATACATACAGCGCACCTATTCGAGCGCGTAGAACATCAGCTCGTGTGAATAATGCTTCAGTGGCTCAGCGTTTGGCGGCAATCAGCGAAGGGGATACAGAACGTTATAGCCCCTATCCACAGCGAGCAGCGCGCCAACGTCAACGCTTTAACTTACCATTATGGCCAACAACCACGATTGGCTCATTTCCTCAAACAAGTGAAATCAGAACATTACGTTTAGACTTCAAAAAAGGGAATGTGGATAAAACCTACTATCGCACCAATATTAGTGAACATATTAAGCAAGCCATTAAAGAACAAGAAATTTTAGATATCGATGTCCTTGTGCATGGTGAAGCTGAACGTAATGACATGGTGGAATACTTTGGTGAGCACTTTGATGGCTATGTATTTACCCAAAATGGTTGGGTGCAAAGTTACGGTTCACGTTGCGTTAAACCGCCAGTGATTATTGGTGATATTAGTCGCCCAGAAGCCATTACGGTGGAGTGGGCAAAATATGCTCAATCTTTAACGGAGAAACCTGTCAAAGGGATGTTAACTGGCCCTGTCACTATTCTATGTTGGTCATTCCCACGTGAAGATGTTAGCCGTGAAACGATAGCGAAACAAATTGCGCTAGCGTTACGTGATGAAGTGGACGACTTACAAAAAGCGGGTATCGGTATTATTCAAATCGATGAGCCTGCACTGCGTGAAGGGTTACCATTGCGTCGAGACGAGTGGGCAGCTTACCTCAAATGGGCGGTTGATGCTTTCAAGCTCAGTGCTGCGATTGCGGATGACGACACGCAAATTCACACCCATATGTGCTATTGCGAATTCAATGACATCATGGATTCCATTGCGGCATTGGATGCCGACGTGATTACGATTGAAACATCACGTTCAGATATGGATTTGTTAGATGCATTCGAAGATTTTGATTATCCAAATGAAATTGGACCCGGTGTTTATGATATTCACTCACCAAATGTACCGAATGTGGAATGGATTGTTGCGCTATTAAGAAAGGCGGCGAAGCGTGTTCCGGTTGAGCGCTTATGGGTTAACCCAGATTGCGGCTTGAAAACTCGTGGCTGGCCAGAAACTCGCCAAGCATTAGCTAACATGGTTGAAGCAGCGAAACAGCTCAGAAATGATCAGTAAAATGGCGATTAGTTAGTGTGTCAAAAAGGCAGGTTTTCCCTGCCTTTTTAGAAAGTATTAACCAAATAATTTAGATTTCAGTAAGTTCATACCGATAGAAGCCAAATCGAGGTTTTCTGGGACTTCGCCATTTGGTGTGGCGCTATCAACCAACTGAGGAAGATATTTAGCAATCATTTCTGAGGTTGCTTGAGGCTCTAAGCCAACCTGTTGAGCTAATTCTTGGATATTTGCATTTCCAAAAACTTGCATTAATTGGCTGGCATCGATAGGTAAATTATTCCCTTCACTGATCCACGATGCAATAACACCGCCTAAGCCTTGCTCGTTAAATTTTTCGATAACACCTTGAAGGCCACCTTGCTCCTCAACCCAGTTTATTACTGATTGAAATTGTTGCATTTTATCGCCTGCAACCATACCCATCATTTGCTCAAATAACCCCATGTTATCTCCTAGGCAATCCGCCAATTTATGCTCTCATCCATAGTATGGAGCATTATTCAAAAAATTGTAGTCGGCTATTTTCAGCAATTTGAGTTTTAGGTCAATAGAAATGATGCATTGAATATAGCCCAGTAGAGAAACAAAGGTTTTTCATTTGTGAATTAAACGTGAATAAACATAACGAGCGTCACATTTTCTATCACATTATTCTGTGAAAGCATGTTTAAGGTAGATTTTTATTTATTTTGTTTTAATTCAATTATTTATGCTTATATTGTTTGTTTTTTATATTATCTCAAATGTGATATTAGTCATGTGTTTGTGAATTTTATTGTGTGAAAATTCACAACAGTCACGAAGATTAACAACATCAGGGGTCATTATGGGAAATTTCGTTAATAAAATTGGCGTGATTGGCCTAGGTTCTATGGGGATGGGGATCGCACAATCTCTTATAAAAAATAACATTCCTACCTATGGATTTGATTTAAACCAAGATGCATGCAAAAGCCTACTTAACGCAGGCGCAATTGCAGTGGGGCAAAATGCAGCGGAATTTGCCCATGAAATTGATGCTTTGTTGCTGGTGGTGGTTAATGGTCGTCAAGTTGAAGCCATTTTATTTTCGGGTGAACAGCCTTTAGTTGAACAACTACGCCCCGGTACGGTTATTGTGTTGCACAGTACCTTGGCTGCGGAACAAACTAAAAATATCGCTCAGCGCCTTGCCTCATATCAATTACCGCTTGTAGATGCGCCTATTTCAGGTGGCTCAATTAAAGCCGCTGAAGGGAAATTGACTGTAATGGCTTCAGGTGAACCAGCTCTATTTGAGCAGCTTTCACCCGTATTTAACGCTATTTCTGAGCGCTTATATCGCGTAGGGGATGAAGTCGGCTTAGGTTCAACCGTCAAAACGATTCACCAGTTATTAGCTGGGGTGCATATAGCTGTTGCCGCAGAAAGTATGGCTTTAGCCGCCAAAGCGGGTATTGACCTTGACGTGATGTACGACATTGTTACCCATGCAGCTGGAAATTCATGGATGTTTGAAAACCGTATGCAACATGTCTTAGACGGTGATTATACGCCAAAATCATCAGTCGATATTTTTGTCAAAGATTTAGGGCTAGTGATGGAAACAGGGAAAGCATTAAATTTCCCGCTGCCACTTGCTTCAACAGCCCATCAAATGTTTATTTCAGCGAGCAATGAAGGCTTTGGTCAGCAGGATGACAGCGCGGTGATCAAAACATTTAAAGGTATTACTTTACCGGAGAAAAAAGCATGACAGTGAAGTTAGGCGTAATAGCGGATGATTTTACCGGTGCGACAGATATTGCAGGCTTTATGGTGCAAAACGGTTGGAAGGTTGTTCAGCTATTGAATGAACCCGATGAAAACACACCAGTACCACAAGATGTTGATGCGATAGTGATCAGTTTGAAAAGCCGCTCTTGTCCTGTCGATGAAGCTGTTAGTGCATCGACCAATGCGTGTAAGTGGCTGAAGCAAAAAGCGAATTGTCAGCAAATTTTCTTTAAATATTGCTCAACGTTTGATTCAACCGAAAAAGGCAATATTGGCCCCGTTACAGATGCATTAATGGCACAACTGGGAACAGATTTAGCATTAGTTTGCCCAGCGTTACCTGTGAACGGCAGAACGGTTATTCACGGTCATTTATTTGTGAATGGCCAGCTACTTAATGAAAGTGGCATGCAGCATCACCCTGTAACCCCAATGACCGACGCAAATTTATTGCGTGTGATGGAAAAACAATCAAAAGGTAAAGCAGGTTTAGTCAAACTTGAAGATATTCAAAAAGGCAGTGACGTTGTTAGCCAAAAGCTTGCCGAGTTAGCTCAACAAGGTGTGAGTTACGCGGTCGTTGATAGCTTAACGATGGATGATTTGCTTCCTATCGCACAAGCGGTTAAAGCCATGCCACTGTTAACTGGGGGCTCCGGCCTCGGCGCTGCATTAGCGAATGTGGATAGCCAATGTCCATGGGGCGGTACAACGCAACGAGGTGAAAAGCCAACAGGTAAAAACAGAAAAACGGTTGTTTTATCGGGGAGTTGCTCGGTAATGACCAACAAACAAGTGCAAGCTTATCAGCAAGTTGCTCCTGCAAAAATGTTGGATGTGGGTGAATGTTTAAATAACTCAGAGTATGCCAAAACATTAGCTGATTGGGTGCAAGCACAGCAACTAACCGGTTTAGCGCCAATGCTTTATGCCACTCAATCCCCTGAATTATTGAAACAGACACAAGAAAAATATGGCGCAGCGGAATCAAGTTTCGCGGTCGAGAAGGTATTTGGTGAAGTTGTCGCACTGTTGCAAGCGAAAGGGTATGACACCTTTATTATTGCGGGTGGCGAAACCTCAGGAAAAGTGGTTCAAAGCCTTGGAACAGAACAATTAAGTATTGGTTCACCAATTGCCCCTGGTGTGCCATGGGTACAGGATTTAGCAAGCGGTAGCTGGTTGGCGCTGAAATCAGGTAATTTCGGCCAAGAAAATTTCTTCCAGTTTGCACAGGAGATGTTTAATGAGTGATGAAAAGGCGCTGCGCCAAGAGTTAGTCGATTGGGCTAAATCAATGTTTAACCGCGGATACAGTAGTGGTGGTGCAGGAAATATTAGTGCTCGGTTACCTGATGGTTCGATTATTGTGACACCGACAAACTCCAGCTTTGGTGATTTAGACCCTAACAAACTGAGTAAACTCGATGCACAAGGCAATTGGATTGGGGGTGATAAGCCGACAAAAGAAGTTTCTATGCATATGGCGATGTATTTGCAACGCCCTGATTGCCAAGCAGTTGTTCACCTTCACTCACCTTGGTTAACGGCGTTGTCTTGCTTGCCGGGGTTAGATACAAAAAATTGTTTACCTCCCATCACACCTTATTATGTGATGCGAGTGGGGAAATTGCCATTGATTGAATACTTGCCACCGGGGGATGACCGAATTGGTGAGGAAATTGCAAAATTAGCACCGACACATAATGCGGTATTGCTATCAAATCATGGTCCGGTCGTGGGTGGCAAAACGTTAAGACAAGCTTTCTTCAATGCAGAAGAGTTAGAAGATACAGCTCGCTTATATATCACATTACGCCCACATGGCTTTACAACATTAACGCAAGAGCAAGTTGAACAGCTCGAAAGTCGTTATCCACAAAAGTAGCGAGGCGAAAATGGCTAAATTTGCTGCAAATTTAAGCATGATGTTTACCGAAGTGCCTTTTATACAGCGCTTTGAACGTGCTGCAAATGCGGGATTCAAAGGTGTCGAATACCTCTTCCCTTATGAAGAAGATGCCGATGTCATTGCGGGTGAGCTGAGTAAACACCATTTAACACAAGCTCTGTTTAATATGCCAGCGGGAAATTGGGCACAAGGGGAGCGTGGTATGGCTTCGATCCCAGGTCGTGAGAAAGAATTTGCCGAAGGCGTACAAACGGCCTTGAAATACGCAAAAGCCTTAGGCTGTAAACAAGTTCATGCGATGGCGGGGAAAGTGAATGAAAACTATACACTTGAACAGCAAACTGCATGCTATATCAAAAATATTCAATATGCGGCGGATGTGATGGCTGAGCACGGTATTCGTGTGCTTATCGAACCCATCAATACCCGCGATATGCCCGGATACTTTTTGACGACACAAAAACAAGCTGAAGCATTACTACCTGAAATTGCTCGTGAAAATGTATTTATCCAGTTGGATTTATATCACTGCCAAATTATGGAAGGTGATTTATTGAAAACAATTGAACGTTTATGGGGTAAATTTAGTCACATTCAGATAGCGTCAGTTCCTTATCGTCATGAACCGGATAGCGGTGAAGTCAATTACCCATGGATTTTTAAGCAGTTGGATGAAATGGGGTATGAAGGCTGGTTAGGATGTGAATACCATCCAGCAGGCCGTACCGAAGATGGATTAGGCTGGCTTAAACAAGCAAATTCATAATTAGGAGAACCTATGCTCCCTTCTGAGCGTCGTGATTTTATTTACCGTTACGTGCATGAACATCAAACCGTATCGATCAGTGACTTGGTTGAGCTAATGAATGTCTCTCATATGACAGTGCGACGTGATATTCGGATGTTAGAAGAAGAAGGGAAGGTACTCAGTATTAGTGGTGGCGTTAAGTTAAATGATGTGCTGCGCCAAGAGTTACCTTGGAGTGAAAAAGCGCGGTTACATCATCGCCATAAGCGTGAAATTGGCCAGTTTGCCAGCTCACTAGTTGAAGATGGGCAAGTGGTGTATCTCGATGCGGGAACAACTACCTTTGAGATAGCACGCGTACTCGGCGAGCGTTTCAACTTAACGATTGTCACTAATGATTTTTCGATTATGCAGTACTTAATGAATAAGTCGCAGCTAAACCTATACCACACCGGGGGATTGGTGGATAAACGTAACCATTCTAGTGTAGGAAATACGGCTGCGATGATGCTGAAAACCCTCAATGTTGATATTGCTTTTATCAGCACCAGTTCATGGGATTTGCAGCACGGGGTTTCTACCCCGCATGAGGAAAAGGTTCAGATAAAACAAACGCTATTGGATGTTGCTCGCCGTTGTGTGCTGGTTTCAGACAGTAGTAAGTTCGGCAAATATGGCATGTTTCGTGTTTGCCCATTGAATCAATTGCACGACATCATTTGTGATGATCAGTTGCCAACTGATGTGGTGCAGCGGATAACAGAACAAAACATAAAACTTCATTTAATCAAGACATAAAACATAAATAATCTTACCTAAAACTGCATAGCCAGTTAAAAGGCTATAGCAAGGAGAATTACAATGAAAGTTATTATTACTGGTGGCGCAGGCTTTCTGGGCCAGCAGCTAGCCGCTGCTTTGCTTAAAAATAGCCAGGGTTTAAAATTTGACCACCTTGTTTTAGCCGATATTCAATGCCCTACATCACCGGTTGAAGATGCCAGAGTCAGTTGCGTCGCGTTAGATTTAACGCAAGCAGGGGCGGCTGATAAACTGATTGATGCACAAACCGATGTGGTTTTCCACCTCGCAGCTATCGTAAGTAGCCACGCTGAAAGTGATTTTGACTTGGGTATGAAGGTTAACTTTGAAGCCACTCGTCAATTATTGGAAGTCGCTCGTGCCAAGAACCCTGCAATCAAATTTATGTTCACCAGCTCCCTCGCTGTGTTTGGTGGTGAGCTACCTGATGTCATCACAGACTTGTGTGTCGTTAACCCACAATCGTCCTATGGTGCTCAAAAAGCTATGTGTGAATTGATGGTGAATGACTATTCACGTAAAGGCTTTGTTGATGGCCGTGTGATGCGTTTACCAACCATTAGTATTCGTCCGGGGGTGCCAAATAAAGCCGCCTCTTCATTCGCAAGTGGCATTATTCGTGAGCCATTAAATGGGGTTGAAAGTGTTTGTCCTGTTTCCCCTGATCTCGCGTTATGGTTATCTAGCCCTGAAACTGTGATTAACAACTTTATTCATGCGGTCAGTATCCCTGCTGAAAAATTTGGTAAATCACGCACGGTGAACCTGCCAGGTATCACCGTTACCGTCCAAGGTATGATCGATGCTTTGCGTGATGTTGCAGGCCAAGAAGCTGTGGATCTTATTCGCTTTGAGCCTGATGAAGCCATTAACCGTATTGTGGCGAGCTGGCCGGGCAAATTTGATATCAGCCGTGCATTGGATCTCGGTTTTCGTGCAGATGGCTCGTTTGGTGATGCGATCCGTTCGTTTATCACCCACCACGGTTCGTCTAAGTAGGAGATAGCCTATGTCCTATATTCCTGTTATTGGCCTCGCAGTGGCCATATTTGTCTTGATCTTCTTAGTATTACGAACGCGTGTTCATGCGTTATTAGCAATGCTAATTGCTGCAGCAATCGCGGGTATATCCGGTGGTTTGACTGCGGCAGAGACCGTGACAGTCATTACAAAAGGCTTTGGGTCAACACTCGGTAGCATCGGTATTGTTATCGGACTCGGGGTAATGATGGGAAGGGTGCTGGAAGTTTCAGGTGCTGCTGAACAGATCGCTTATAGCTTTATCAAATGGTTAGGAAAAAAGCGTGAAGAATGGGCGTTGGCAATTACCGGTTATATTGTCAGTATTCCTATCTTCGTTGATTCCGCTTTTGTGATTTTATACCCATTGGCAAAAGCATTAGCCAAAAATGGTAAACGTAGCATACTGACTTTAGGCGTTGCACTCGCTGGTGGGTTAGTGGTGACACACCACACCGTTCCACCAACACCTGGGCCTTTAGGCGTGGCAGGGATCTTTGGTGTCGATGTTGGCGCAATGATCCTAGCAGGAATGAGCCTCGCTATTCCTTGTGTTATCGGTATTGTTCTTTACGCAAAATGGTTAGGGACTAAATACCCTGAATTTATGCCAGATGAAACGGGTAGTGAAGACCTGAAAGAAGTTCACGCTCGTTATATGGAAGAAAAAGCGAATAAACCATTACCAAGCCTGTTCTTATCGCTTTTACCGATTATTACGCCTATTTTGTTAATTTTCATAAATGCAATTAATGGATTAATTCTTAAAACAGAATCTTTCCAAGGTATGGAAAGCAATTGGTATTTCCAAACATTTGAATTTTTAGGCGCACCCATTATTGCATTATCAATTAGTGTGTTGATCTCTGTTTACACATTAATGCCAAAAGCAACGAAAGAAGAAGTCATCGACCGTATGGAAGAAGGCTTACAAGCAGCCGGTATTATTCTGCTTGTTACGGGGGCTGGTGGTGCATTAGGCGCGGTAATGCGCGATAGTGGCACAGGAAACATTCTTGCTGAGCATGTAGCAAATCTGCCAATTACACCTGTATTGATTCCGTTTATCATCGCGACGTTGGTTCGTTTGATTCAAGGTTCGGGTACAGTAGCAATGATTACCGCAGCATCTATTTCTGCACCAATCATTAGCCAAATACCTGATATTAACTTATTGGTCGCAGCGCAAGCGGCAACCATGGGGTCTCTGTTCTTCGGTTACTTTAACGACAGCCTGTATTGGGTTGTGAACAGAATGATGGGAATTAAGGACGTTAAACAGCAAATCATTGTTTGGTCTATTCCGACCACCATTGCGTGGGCAATAGGTCTAGTTGGTGTCCTCGTTCTTGATGTAATTCTCTAATATAGCGTTACTATTTTTAGTTCTGCCAAATAATCAAAGCGCCCAGCAATCAGGGGCGCTTTTGTCGTTATATCAAACTTTCATCTATACTGATGACAATGGATTTTAAAGAGAAATAAAATCAATGAATAAATGTGATATAAATCACTTAATAATGAAATTAAACTTTTACTGCTTTCATTAAAAGTGACATTCATCACTAAAAAATTATGGCTTTATCGCTATATTATAAATAACGATTAATCAGTATTGACTGATTTAATGATGCCATTGTGTAAAGGAGTTTGAAATGTCTGACGTTTTCCACTTAGGTTTAAAGAAAAGTGACTTACAGGGTGCGACCGTAGCGATTGTTCCTGGGGATCCTAACCGTGTTGAAAAAATTGCACGTCTGATGGATAACCCTGTACACCTTGCGTCATTGCGTGAATACACCTCTTGGCGTGGTGAGGTTGACGGAAAAGCCGTCATTGTTTGTTCAACCGGTATCGGTGGCCCATCAACGTCTATTGCAGTCGAAGAACTTGCGCAGCTTGGTATTCGCACTTTCTTACGTATTGGTACAACAGGTGCAATCCAAGAAGATATCAATGTCGGTGATGTTTTAGTGACAACTGGAGCAGTTCGCTTAGACGGTGCTAGCCAACACTTCGCGCCATTAGAATACCCAGCAGTTGCCGATTTTGATTGTACCAATGCGCTTTATGCCGCAGCGAAAGATGCAGGTGCAACCGTTCATGTTGGTGTAACTGCATCATCTGATACCTTCTACCCAGGTCAAGAGCGTTATGATACCTATACTGGCCGTGTGATGCGTCATTTCAGAGGTTCGATGAAAGAGTGGCAAGACATGGGCGTGATGAACTACGAAATGGAATCAGCCACATTGCTGACTATGTGTTCTAGTAGTAAAGGGTTACGTGCTGGTATGGTTGCGGGTGTTATCGTAAATCGTACCCAACAAGAAATTCCAAATGAAGCGTTACTGAAGAAAACTGAAGGTAACGTATTAAGTATTGTGGTTGAAGCTGCACGCCGCTTACTGTAGTCCGTGATTTACTGGCCCGTTTACTTGACTTTCACTCGGTTGTGGACAAAAAGTAAGCGGGCTTAGTCCTTTTACATACCTCTTATTTCTCTTTATTTCCTTTATAAATGTTACAATTGTTAATCAATTTACAGGAAATATTCTGATCCTCTTATTCGCTAGATCTGTTATTGTCATAAAAACAATTATCAATATTATGTGCCCTTAAATTGTTCAGGTTACATTTGTTTTATTGCTAACTGGAATGAAAGCTGTAGGGCGAAAAGGAATTATTATGTCAACAACACCTTATCTTCATCCTTCTGTTTTGCCTTTAAAAGGCGGTATTAACTTCCGCGATCTTGGTGGTAAAAAACTCGCTAATGGTGGGAAGATCAAGCCTGGAGTCCTGTTTCGTTCCGGTGCGTTAGACCGATTAACTCAAGAGGACGAAGCTGTTCTACGTTCACAAAATCTTTTCCAAATCATTGATTATCGTGATGAAGCTGAAATCTTAGATAAGCCTGATGTCATTTGGCAAGGCGCGCATTATGTGCATGCGCCAGCAAATCCGTTAGCAAAAGAGGTCACAGCAAATTTAGATAAACTCACGCCTGAAATACTAGAACAATTTGACCCGCAAGCTTTTATGTTCCGTTTATATGAATTATTACCACTGAACAATCCTGCTTATCACCAATTGGTCAATTTACTCAAACAGCCAGAAAAAGGTGGTATCGTACAACACTGTGCGGTAGGAAAAGACCGTACTGGCGTCGGGTCCGCATTAGTATTATTTGCTTTAGGTGCAGATTTAGACACTGTAATGGAAGATTACTTACTGACTAATGAAACACTTGCACCATACCGCAAGCATTTACTCGAAGAACATGCAAAAACGATGGACGAAAGCATTGTGAAAAAATTTGAGTATGTCTATTCGGTACGTGAAGACTTTTTAAGAACGGCTCTAAACAGTATTGAAAGCCATTATGGCAATGTTGACCAATGGCTAGAAAAAGATTTTGGCTTAGGAAGGCAACAACGAGAAGCACTGCAGAGTCAGTTTTTGGACTAAGTTTCACTTACTGTAAGATGAGTTGTGGATAATCCATTTTTCCGTATCCACAACTTAGTTTTTCTAAAAATGTTTCTGCTTTGTTTAATCTTGATTTACCACTTTTTCGCTACAGTATTCTGATTATTCCCTAATGAAAGGAACTGACCGTGACACTCAATGAAATTGTCACCATAGTGACGGACTTTACACGCGAACATGAAGTATGGGCGCTTCCTATTATTTTCTTTTTGGCGTTTGGGGAATCTTTGGCATTTTTGTCACTCCTGTTACCAGCAACGGTTATTTTACTCGCGCTTGGCGCTTTAATTGGTGAAAGTAATATTACTTTCTGGCCAATATGGTTAGCAGCAGCTCTCGGTGCTTTCTTTGGGGACTGGCTCTCTTATTGGATTGGTTATCATTACAAAGAAAATGTACGCCATATGTGGCCGATTTCTCGTAACCCACAAATGATCGATAAAGGGCAGCGTTTCTTTGACCGATGGGGTATTTGGGGAATTTTCTTTGGGCGCTTCTTCGGGCCGTTACGAGCTATTGTTCCCTTGGTTGCAGGGATTTGCGCCATGCCACAACGGCATTTCCAACTTGCGAATATCGCTTCCGCGATGATTTGGGCATTTGGTATTTTAGCGCCGGGAGCGCTCGGCCTGAAATGGTTCGCAAGTTGGATAGGCTAAGCTTGCGAAGTGCTTCGCAAAATTTTCTTCGATGGCTAAATTACCTCTGGACACTTATACAGTATCCCATTACCTTACACTAGACTTTGTAAAGTAAGGATTTAACCGTGGATACCTCTCTTTTATATGCAGTTATTGGTGCGTTGAGTGGCGTTTTAGTTGGTGGTTTAGCCGCTTGGTTCTCTATTGCCCAAAAAATTGCGCAAAAAGATCAGGAACTACAACAACTCAACCGCCAACTTGCTGCAAGTGACGAAAAAAACATCCACCTTGCGCAATGGAAAGAAGAGTATGACAGGCTAGATCAAGAATTGCGCACTCAAAGGGATATTAACCGAGAACAAGAAGCGGAGCTTCGCGAAGTTATCACTCGTTTTGAACAGAACCAGCTAGCCAACGAAGAAAAACAGCGAATTTTACAAAATAGCGAACAACGGCTGACAGCACAATTCGAAAACTTAGCAAATCGTATTTTTGAACAAAATGAGCGTCGTGCATCAGAGCAACAACAAAAAAGCCTATTGGCGATGCTGTCACCTTTTCGTGAGCAATTAGAAGGTTTTCGTCAGCAAGTTCAGCAAAGTTTTGGTGAAGAAGCGAAAGAACGCCACACTTTAGCCTATGAAATTCGGCAATTACAGCAGCTCAATAATCAAATGACCAAAGAAGCGGTTAACCTGACACGAGCCTTGAAAGGGGATAACAAAATTCAAGGAAACTGGGGGGAAACTATTCTTACCAGGATCCTCGAAGTCTCAGGTTTACGTGAAGGAAGTGAGTTTGAAACCCAAGTTAGCATTAATACAAGTTATAATAGCCGCTATCAACCGGATGTGATTATCCATCTTCCTGAAGGGAAAGATGTGGTTGTTGATGCCAAAATGTCGTTGGTTTCCTATGAACAGTACTTCAATAGCGAAGATCCACATGAACAGCAACAGGCGTTAAAAAACCATGTGGCATCTATCCGCAATCACATGCGTATGCTAAGCCGCAAGGATTACCATCAGTTACCGGGAATTCGTTCATTAGATTACGTTTTAATGTTTATCCCTATTGAACCTGCGTATTTACTGGCTTTGAAAGAAGCTCCTGAGTTACTTGATGAAGGAATTAAACAGAATATTATGTTAGTTTGTCCTTCGACATTGTTAGTGGCGGTGAGGACAATTAATAATATTTGGCGGTATGAACGCCAAGGGCAAAATGCCCAGGAGATAGCAAATAGAGCAGCGAAAATGTATGACAAGCTGCGCTTGTTTGTGGATGATATGCAGGTTTTAGGCACCAGTCTTGATAAAGCAAATAATACTTACCTATCGGCAATGAAACGCCTTGCCGAAGGCCGTGGAAATTTAATTAGCCAGGCGGAAAGTTTTAAAGAGCTTGGGGTCGAAATTAAACAACCTATCCAGCCCCAATTGGTTGAGCGATCAGATACGTCTAATTGTGCGGAATCTTAGACTTCTGATAGGGTTTTGGCCCAAAGACTGTTACACTTCCTACAAAAGTTTGAATGATAAGCAGGCATAAGAGAAATGACTGAACCAACTAAAGAAACCATTGATTTCGGTTTCCGTACTGTCGGCAAAGAAGATAAAGCTGGCCTAGTAGCGAATGTTTTTCACTCAGTAGCATCAAAATATGACTTAATGAATGATTTGATGTCATTCGGTATCCATCGTATTTGGAAGCGTTTTACCATTGAAGCGAGTGGGGTGCGTCGTAATCAACGAGTACTTGACCTTGCAGGTGGAACGGGTGACTTAACCGCTAAATTTTCACGTTTAGTCGGTGAAAAAGGTGAGGTCATACTCGCAGATATTAATGATTCAATGCTAAAAATGGGGCGTGAGAAATTACGTGACCTAGGCATTGTTGGTAATGTTAATTATGTACAAGCCAATGCAGAAGAACTGCCATTCCCTGATAACTATTTTGATTGCATTACTATCTCTTTTGGTTTGCGTAATGTCACCGATAAAGACAAAGCGCTACGCTCTATGTTCCGAGTGTTAAAGCCGGGTGGGCGCTTATTGGTGTTAGAGTTCTCCAAGCCAATTATTGAGCCACTGAATAAAGCTTATGATGCCTATTCATTCCATATACTTCCTCGTATTGGTCAGGCGATCGTTAATGATCCCGATAGCTATCGCTATTTAGCTGAGTCAATCCGTATGCATCCAAACCAAGAAACACTAAAAGGTATGATGGAAAATGCAGGGTTTGAACAGGTGACGTACACTAATATGACAGGTGGAATTGTCGCATTGCATAAAGGGTTTAAATTCTAAGATGGAAGCACCATCAACACATACCGAAAATCAAAATACAGTTTTGTATTCTTTGATAACAGCATTGATGGAAACCTCTCTTAACCACATGTTGTTTAAAGAAAAAGTTCTACAGCCAGCTAGAATGCGCTTGGCCGGCAAGGTTATGGCTATTGAACTTAAAGAACTGAATAAAACGTTAACACTCGTTTTTGCTGAAAATCATGTTGATGTGTTAAGCCAGTGGGTTGAGCCTGCGGACTGTACCATTAAAACATCCATCTTTACGCTAGTTAAATTGAAAGACAAACAGCAATTATCTCAACTTATCAATCGTGGTGATATCGTGATTGAAGGGGATATGCAAATTGTACAGCACTGGTCTTCTTTACTTGACTTAGCAATTTGGAATCCTGCTCATTATCTATCACCTTACATTGGTGATGTTGCGGCAGAAGGTCTTAGCAAGTTCCTGAATAAAGGTGCTTGTCTTGCATCTCATTTAGTAAAACGGCAAAAAACGTATATCAAAGACGCAATAATTGAAGAATGGAAGATGGCGCCTAGCCAGCTTGAACTTGCTCATTTTAGTGATGAAGTTGAGCAAGTAGAAAATTCAATGAGTGCACTTGAGCAACGTTTAAGCCAGTTGGAGGAGAAGAATGACACCCGGTGAAATAAAACGACTTTACTTCATTATTCGGGTTTTTCTCTCTTACGGATTAGATGAGTTAATCCCCAAAACTAAACTAACGTTACCATTAAGAATAGGTCGCTTAGGTTTCTTTTGGATTAAAAATAAGCATAAAGACAAAACATTGGGCGAAAGACTTCGTCTCGCCCTTCAAGAACTCGGGCCAGTTTGGATCAAATTTGGCCAAATGCTATCGACTCGCCGAGATCTTTTCCCACCTGCAATCGCAGATCAATTGTCGCTATTGCAAGACAAAGTGGCAAGTTTTGATGGCAAACTGGCACGAGGCTATATTGAGGAATCTCTCGAAGGGCCTTTAGAGCAGTGGTTTGATGACTTCGATGAACAAGCTTTAGCTTCTGCGTCTATTGCTCAGGTGCATACCGCAACGTTAAAAGAAAATGGTAAAGATGTTGTCATCAAGGTTATTCGTCCTGATATTCTGCCAATTATTAAAGCTGATATTAAGTTAATGTATCGTATTGCAAATTGGGTTCCTTTGCTGCCAGATGGGCGGCGATTAAGACCCAAAGAAGTCGTGCGTGAATACGAAAAAACCTTGATCGATGAGCTGAATTTGCTCCGTGAATCGGCAAATGCCATTCAGCTTCGTCGTAACTTTGAAAATAGCGCCATGCTGTATATACCAGAGGTATATCCAGATTATTGCCGTGAAAACGTGATGGTCATGGAGCGTATCTACGGGATCCCAGTTTCCGATATTACTGCGCTTAAAGCGCAGGGAACGAATATGAAACTGCTGGCAGAGCGTGGTGTTAAGGTCTTCTTTACACAAGTTTTCCGCGACAGCTTTTTCCATGCTGACATGCATCCAGGAAATATCTTTGTTAGTTACGATCATCCAGAGGACCCTAAATACATAGGGATAGACTGTGGGATAGTCGGCTCATTAAACAAAGAAGATAAGCGTTATTTGGCAGAAAACTTCATTGCTTTTTTTAATCGTGATTATCGTAAGGTAGCAGAACTGCACGTTGACTCCGGCTGGGTCCCTTCAGACACAAATGTGGAAGACTTTGAGTTTGCTATCCGTACCGTATGTGAGCCTATTTTTGAAAAACCATTAGCTGAAATTTCGTTTGGGCAAGTATTATTGAATTTATTTAATACAGCACGTCGTTTCAACATGGAAGTTCAACCACAGTTGGTATTATTACAAAAAACATTATTGTATGTAGAAGGGCTAGGGCGGCAGCTTTACCCACAACTTGATCTCTGGAAAACCGCAAAACCATTTCTAGAGGACTGGGTTCATAGCCAAGTAGGGATACCTGCAATTACCCAAGCATTAAAAGAAAAAGCACCTTATTGGGCAGAAAAAATGCCTGAAATACCGGATTTAATTTATGGTGCATTACGGCAACATAAGTACTTACAATCAAATATCGATCAACTAACTCAACAACTGAAAAGTCAGCGTAATAAGCAGCGTAAATCTCAGTACCTTTTAGGTATCGGTGCTACATTTATTCTCTGTGGGACTCTATTCCTCATTTCTAATCTCACACCGTTTGGAATTGTATTTATGGTGGCAGGTGCACTGTCTTGGTTGTTTGGTTGGTGTAAAACCGGCGGAAATTAAGTAAACTTTGTTTTGCGACAAGTTTATAAGGCTGTGAACATTTCCGTATTTTGTGTTGGTTGTATATAATAGATCTAATAACAATTGATCCCAAAACTATATAGAGGTATTAACAATGGAATCAACTATTGCAATGGCTGCTTTCGGTAGTCCTTGGCAGCTCATTATCATTGCCTTACTTATTATTTTAATTTTCGGCACCAAAAAATTGCGTTCTTTAGGCTCAGATTTGGGTGAGTCACTCAAAGGCTTTAAAAAAGCAATGAACGATGACGAAAAAGCAAAAGCAGAACAAGAAAAGCAAGATGCTGACTTCGCACCTAAAAATATTACTGAACAACAGGCTGCTGAAAAGAAAGAAAGCCCAGTTGAGAGCAAAAACAAAGAGCAGGGTTAAACCGTGTTTGACATAGGTTTTAGTGAACTGTTGCTTATTGCAGTTATTGGTCTCGTTGTATTAGGCCCTGAGCGGTTACCAGTGGCAGTGAGAACTGTCGCTGGGTGGATCCGTGCGATGCGCTCTATGGCTGCAAATGTACAAAACGAGTTATCGCAAGAGTTAAAGCTGCAGGAGCTGCAAGAAACGCTGAAAAAGGTGGAAGAAAAAGCTAATTTAGAAGCGCTTTCTCCTGAACTTAAGCAGTCAATGGAAGAACTGCGTACAGCGGCACAATCGCTTAAAAGCGATTACCAAGCGACAACCAATGATATTGAAACAGAGTTAAACAAAGCAAAAGAGATCACTGACAGTTACGATAGTGCTGTAAAGGAAGCGAAAGATAATACTCAGCAGCCACCTGAAGAGTCTGATCCAAACCCTGAGCATGCTGCTAAAATGGCGGCTGTTGTTGAGGATGAAAAGCCAGAAGATTCAGTCGCCGTGAAAACAGTAGAATCACTCGATGCTAAAGTAAAAAACTCTAATCAAACTGAAAGTGAAAAATAACACATGGCTGTAAATGATACACAACCACTTATTAGCCACCTCATTGAACTTCGCAAACGGCTGTTAAACTGTTTAATTACAGTTTTAATTGTTTTTGCTGCGCTTGCTTATTTTTCAAATGATATCTATCGGCTGGTAGCAGCCCCTTTGATTGATAAGCTACCAGTAGGTTCGCAAATGAGTGCGACAGATGTGGCGTCAACATTCTTTACCCCAATTAAATTGACAATGATGGTTTCGGTTTTTGTATCGATACCGGTTATTCTCTATCAAATTTGGGCTTTTATTGCACCTGCCTTATACAAGCATGAACGCAAACTCATGTTGCCTTTGCTTGTTTCAAGTAGTTTCTTGTTTTATTTGGGAATGGCATTTGCCTACTTCGTTGTTTTTCCCCTCGCATTTGGTTTCTTTGTTAAAACGACCCCAGATAGCGTTAACTTTATTCCCGATATCAGTAAATATCTTAGTTTCGTCATGACATTATTCATGGCTTTTGGTGCGGCATTTGAAGTACCTATTGCAATTATTTTACTGTGTTGGACAGGCGTGACTACACCGGAATCCCTGAAACGTAAACGTCCTTATATTTTAGTTGGGGCATTTATCGTTGGGATGTTTTTAACGCCGCCAGATGTACTCTCTCAAACTTTGCTTGCTGTTCCAATGTATTTGCTTTTCGAGCTCGGAGTTTTACTATCCAATTTCTATGTTGGTAAAGGTAGAAACCGGCAAGAAGAGGCAGAGGAAGAAGAAAAAGAAGAGTCTTGATTTGCATTAAATTATCTTTAATTTGCAATGCAAAAAGGTGAAAAGCCCTTTAAGAAGGGCTTTTGATTGCTTAAAGCGTTCAATCTGTATTTTTTTTAAATTGCGTATTATCAACCACTTTAGGTACACTTTTATTTAAAATATTCAGTAAAAGAATAGAACGATACTCTCCATTAGGCTCATCAAAAATAGCTTGTACTCCCGCGAAAATACCTTCGGTAATTGTCACTTGGTCGCCATGTTTTGGTATATCTGGTGCGACGGAATAACTAACGGGGGTTTGTTGTAATAGCTCAATAATTTCTTCGGGGACTTCCGTCGGAAACTGGCCAAAACGAATAAAATGGCTAACCCCTCTTGTTGATTGGATGGTTGTCGTATGAATTTCATTATGATCAAATTTCACAAATAAGTAGTTTGGAAACAGGGCTTCTTGCACTGTCGCCCTTTTCCCTCTAACCACCTTTTCCATTTCAGTCATGGGCGTCATACAAACAACATTCTGTCGGTTTAAATGCTCCATAGCCCGTTCAATTTGGCCGCGTTTGCAATAAAGCAAATACCATTTTTCCATTTTTTTGAATTCCATCTGACAAAACTATGTTTATGATAACAAATTACGACATAACAATGTGACTAATGAAGAGCAGCACCATATTATTGATATTCTTAGGTCTATATTAACCGAATATAGTCTTATGATAACTGTAATGCAAAAAACAAATCAGTAGGAGACATAATGGATATCTTTTTGTTGAGTAACGGTAAGCTACCAGGCAACCCGGTATGGCTCAGCTACGCCTTACCTCGAATCAAAGAAATGATTGTTCGTAAGAACATAAAGTCAGCAGTTTTGGTTCCGTATGCAGTTCTTCGCGGTTCACATGACGAAAGAGCAGAACAGCTTTCAGATGCGTTGGGAATAAAAGTTACGTCTATTGAGCACTTTTCTAGTCCTGTGGAAGCGATTGAGCAGGCAGAATGTATTCTTGTGAGTGGTGGTAACACTTGGTGGTTGAATAAATGCCTACACGAGAACGGGTTGATAGTTGCGATTCAACGTGCGGTTCGTGAGCGTGGTGTGCCATATATCGGCTGGAGTGCAGGATGCAATGTAGCAACTCCAAGTATCCGTACTACGAATGATATGCCTGTTAGTAATGCTGCAATTATGCCATCTCTGGGGCTATTTCCATTACAAATTAACCCTCATTATATTGATGCTCATATTTCTGGTCATATGGGCGAAACTCGTGATGAACGATTACAAGAATTTTGTGTGATTAATCCTCATGAAGTTGTTGTTGCGCTCAGGGAAGGAAGTGGGTTACAAATTAAAGGTAATGAACTTCATTATTTCAGCGGAAAAGATGAAGGTTTTAAACTATTTCAGCATAATAAAACATTCTCAGAGCAATTTAATACATTACTATTAGAAAAATTAGTCCCTTTTGATTGCCAGTAAAATGGTATACTAAACCAGAAAAAGATTGATTTTTAAGTGCTTTAGACAGCAACTTGTAACCTTGGCCGGACGTCTTATAATGGGACTCCCCCTGTAACAGTAAAAGAAGATAATGAAATACCGTGACCTTAGAGATTTCATCTCGCAACTTGAGAAGCAAGGCGAGCTAAAACGCATTACAATGGAAGTCGACCCCTATTTGGAAATGACTGAAATTGCAGATCGCACACTAAGAGCAGGGGGGCCGGCCCTATTATTTGAAAATCCCAAAGGCTATAACATGCCTGTCTTGTGTAACCTGTTTGGAACAACTAAACGTGTTGCGATGGGGATGGGGCAAGAAGACATAAAAGCTTTACATGATGTAGGCAAATTACTTGCTTTCCTAAAAGAGCCTGATCCTCCGAAAGGCTTTCGTGACCTTTTCGATAAACTACCAAAATTCAAGCAAGTGCTAAATATGCCTGCAAAACGGCTAAGCTCTGCGCCTTGTCAGGAACAAATTTGGGCCGGTGAAGACGTTGACCTTACAAAAATCCCAGTTATGCATTGTTGGCCTGAAGATGCCGCTCCTTTAATTACATGGGGGCTGACAGTGACTAAAGGCCCACATAAAGAAAGGCAAAACTTAGGTATTTATCGTCAGCAAGTTCTTGGAAAAAACAAAGTTATTATGCGTTGGTTGTCTCATCGCGGTGGCGCTCTGGATTTTCAAGAATGGTGCCAAGCGCATCCCGGTGAAAAATTTCCTGTTGCAGTCGCCCTGGGTGCAGACCCAGCAACCATTTTAGGCGCGGTAACACCAGTCCCTGACACATTGTCAGAATATGCTTTTGCGGGGTTATTACGTGGTAATAAAACCGAGGTTGTTAAATGCATATCGAATGACCTTGAAGTTCCCGCTGGCGCTGAAATTATTTTAGAAGGGTATATTGAGCCAGGTGAAATGGCTCCCGAAGGTCCTTATGGTGACCATACCGGTTATTATAATGAAATAGACAGTTTCCCGGTATTTACTGTGACTCATGTGACTCAGCGTCGTGATGCAATTTATCATTCAACTTATACGGGAAGGCCACCAGATGAGCCCGCAGTATTAGGGGAAGCGTTAAACGAAGTCCTTGTTCCCATTCTTCAAAAACAATTTCCTGAAATTGTTGATTTTTATCTTCCTCCTGAAGGGTGCTCGTATCGTCTTGCCGTCGTAACAATGAAAAAACAATATGCAGGACATGCTAAAAGAGTCATGATGGGAGTCTGGTCATACCTGCGCCAATTCATGTACACTAAGTTTGTTATTGTTTGTGATGACGATATTAATGCACGGGACTGGAAAGATGTTATCTGGGCAATTACAACTCGGATGGATCCTGCCCGTGACACCGTGATGATGGAAAACACACCAATAGATTATCTCGACTTCGCTTCCCCTGTGTCTGGGCTGGGTTCAAAAATGGGGCTTGATGCCACCAATAAATGGCCGGGTGAGACAGATCGTGAGTGGGGGCGTCCTATCGTAATGACAGAGAGCGTTAAATCTCGCATTGATGATATTTGGGAACAATTAAATATTTTTGACAAAAAATAAGAGGGAAACCATGGCAACTTTAAGCTGTAAAGTAACATCTGTTGAATCTATCACGGATACGGTTTATCGGGTGATTTTGTTGCCAGATGGTCCTTTTCATTTTAAAGCAGGCCAATATTTAATGGTCGTGATGGATGAGCGTGACAAACGACCATTTTCAATGGCTTCAACTCCTCACAATAAAGAAACTATTGAGTTACATATCGGTGCTTCTGAAATCAATCTATATGCAATGGCAGTAATGGATAGAATTTTGGATCAAAAACGTATTGATATCGACATCCCACATGGTAAAGCTTGGTTTCGAGAAAATAGCAGTAATGCCATGATCTTAATTGCTGGTGGGACAGGTTTTTCCTATACCCACTCAGTATTGCTTGCGGCTTTAGCTGAAAACCCGAATCGTGATATCACTTTCTATTGGGGGGGGCGTCAATTGGAACACTTATACGATCTTGGCGAATTACAGGCCCTTAGTGAAAACTATCCTAATTTAAAGATCACACCAGTTGTAGAGCAACCAGATGAACTATGGCGAGGCAGAACAGGAACGGTTCTGAGTGCAGTGCTAGAAGATTTCGGTGACTTATCAGGCCATGATATCTATATTGCAGGCCGTTTTGAAATGGCGAAAATAGCTAGAGAACGGTTTTGTAATGAGCGCGGAGGTAAACCGGAGCAGTTATTCGGTGATGCTTATGAATTCATTTAACCCGTCCTAGTTTGAATTGTAGGGGTGTTGGCTTCATTCATTCGCCCTAGTCACATACTTTTGTATGCTCCTAGGGGCTCATTCACTTGCCGCCTACCTACAATTCGAACTATGAGGGTTAAACTTGTTATGGCTTTTGCGTGAAAACAGGCCAGTTCAAATTGTCGGGGGGTTGGCTTCATTCATTCGCCCTAGTCACATACTTTTGTATGCTCGTAGGGTCTCATTCATTTGCCACCTACCTACAACCCGAACTATGAGGGTTAAACTTGTTGTGGATATTCGGCTAGAAAGAGGCAAAAAAAACCCGCCCCTGACTAGGCGGGAACATCGACAAAATACAATGTTTGCGAAAACTAAAAATAAATTGTTAAACTCGTTCGATAATTGTGGCTATACCTTGGCCGAACCCGATACACATGGTGGCTAAACCAAACTGTTTATCGTTTTGTTCTAAATGATTAAGCAAAGCTGTTGAAATTCTTGCTCCTGAGCATCCCAAAGGGTGGCCAAGTGCAATAGCCCCTCCGCTGAGATTTACTTTATCATCTAATTGGTTTTCTGATAGCTTCAAGCCTTTTAGACATGCAATAGATTGTGCCGCAAAAGCTTCATTTAATTCAATAATATCAATATCATTTAAAGTTAGTCCTGCTCGCTTTAAAGCGAGCTCACTTGCTGGCACAGGCCCAAATCCCATGATTGATGGGTCACAGCCAACAACGGCCATTGCGCGTATTTTAGCTCGAGGTTTAATTCCTTGCTGAGTGGCATAACTTTCGCTGGTCAGTAGCATCGCGGACGCACCGTCAGATAGAGCAGATGAATTACCTGCGGTCACCGTCCCACTAACAGGGTCGAAGGCAGGGCGAAGAGCCGCTAAACCTTGCAAGCTTGCATCAAAGCGAATCACTTCATCATAATTTACTGAAATGAGGTTACCTGTGGCATCATGGCCATTAATTGGAACGATCTCGTTATTGAACTTCCCTTTTTCCGTTGCTAGGGCTGCAAGCTGGTGAGACCTTAATGCAAATGCATCTTGCTCTTCCCTGCTAATTTTATACATTTTGGCCAGCATTTCAGCGGTCAGTCCCATAGCGCCTGCGGCTTTAGCAACTCGTAAAGTCAGTTTAGGGTTGAAATCTATACCATGAGTCATTGGTACGTGACCCATATGCTCCACTCCACCAATGAGTACTGATTTTGCATCACCCGTCATAATTAACCGGCTCGCATCATGTATTGCTTGCATTGATGAACCACAAAGGCGATTTACTGTAACGGCAGGAACCGTATGAGGTATATCCGTGAGTAATGCTGCGTTTTTAGCAATATTAAACCCTTGCTCCAGTGTTTGCTGAACACAACCCCAGATGATGTCATCCAATTCTTTGTTACTTGCGTTTGGATTACGTTCAAAAATCGCATTCATGAGGTGTGCAGAAAGGTCTTCAGCTCTAATATGGCGAAATACCCCACCTTTTGAACGGCCCATTGGTGTACGTATTCCATCAATAATGACGACATTTTCCATAAAATTAACCTCTCGCAACTTTTTTGACATCAATCGCCACTACAGGTGGCTGTGGGTAATATCTTGCATTGGTAGCCGCTTTTTCTTTTAAGCCATTAGGCGCATGATATAGAGGACTTAAATGCTGTAAAGATTCCGTCGTTTTTAAGTAAGACTGGCTGCCTAAGGTATCTAAATAGCAGAACACCCCTCCTCTGAATGGTGGAAAGCCTAAACCATAAACTAAAGCAATATCTGCATCTGAAGGGCTTTGAATAATACCTTCCTCTAAGCAACGAACAACTTCGTTAATCATAGGAGCCATCATTCGAGCAATAATTTCTTCTTTGGTGAAAGTGCGCTTTGTTGGGCAAATAGTAGCAAGTAATTCATCAGCCCTAGGGTCATTAATTTTTTTCGGTTTCCCCTTTTTATCTTTTTCATATTGATAAAACCCTTGGCCATTCTTTTGACCAAATCGTTGTTGTTCATACATCACATCGATGGCATTTTTGCCTTTTTTCCCCATTCGTTCAGGAAAACCTTGAGCCATAACTTGCTCTGCATGAAAAGCAGTATCAATACCAACAACATCAAGAAGATAAGCAGGCCCCATTGGCCAGCCAAACTCTTTTTCCATGACTTTGTCTATTTCTCTAAAGTCAGCTCCATCTTGTAGCAGTAAGTTAAAGCCCGCAAAATAAGGAAAAAGTACCCGGTTAACAAAGAAGCCAGGGCAGTCATTGACAACAATAGGGGTTTTCCCCATTTTATTGGCGTAGGCAACAACCTTGGCAACAGTGTTATCAGAAGTTTGTTCTCCTCGGATAATTTCAACTAATGGCATCCGATGCACTGGGTTAAAAAAGTGCATACCGCAGAAATTTTCTGGGCGTTTTAGTGATTTTGCGAGGGTTGAAATTGGAATAGTTGATGTATTTGAAGCCAGTATAGTTTCACTTGTTACTAAGGACTCAACTTCAGATAATACAGCGGCTTTGACTTTCGGGTTCTCAACAACGGCTTCAACGACGATTTGGCTATTTTCCACCCCGTTGTAAGATAATGAGGGATGAATAGATGATAAGGTTGCCGCCATTTTCGCTGCGGTGATTTTCCCACGCTCAAATTGATTATTTAATAGCTTTTGTGCTTCTTCAATCCCTAAGTCTAATGACTTAACATTAATATCCTTCATTAAGACAGGTACGCCTTTACTGGCAGATTGATATGCAATGCCTCCGCCCATAATCCCTGCACCTAATACGGTAGCATGCGTTGGAATATCAACATGTTGTGCGATTTTTTTACTGTTTGACTTAACTTGTTGGTCATTTAGAAAAATATTCACTAACGCACGTGCAACATCACTATGCGCTAGAGGAACAAATGCAGCTGTTTCATGCTTCAAGGCTTCATCACGAGTGCAATTTGCTGCCTTTTCAATCGTATTTACAGCAGTCATAGGCGCTGGATAGTGTTTGCCTGCAACCTTGTACACCATCCCCTTAGCGACATTGAAACTCATCGTTTGCTCAATAGGTTTCAATTGTAGAGGGCTAAGCTTAGGTTGACGTTTTTTATGCCAATTGAAGGCCCCAGCAATTGCAGATTCAATGACTTGCAGCGCTGACTGTGCGAGAGCTTCTGTATTAACAACCGCGTCAACAAGGCCTAGTTTTAAAGCTTGCGAGGCATCGACATCTTTACCCGCAGTAATAATTTCTAATGCGCTATCCAAACCAATTAATCGAGGAAGCCGAACGGACCCACCAAAGCCAGGCATGATCCCAAGTTTTGTTTCAGGAAGCCCAATTCGAGCATCAGGTGAAGCGATGCGAAAATCAGTGGATAAAATGCATTCACAGCCACCACCTAATGCATAGCCATTAATGGCACAAATCGTTGGAACAGGTAGGTCTTCAATGCGATTAAAAATACTATTAGCGTAGTGCAACCAATCGCTTAGTGTTTCTTTTGACGCTTCAAAGAGTGAAAGAAATTCTTTGATATCAGCGCCAACAATAAAAGCGGGTTTATCAGAACGGAAAATTACACCTTGCAGCTCGGTTTGTTGCTCAAGAACAGACACGGCTTCATCAAGTGAAGCAACGGTGTGGGTATCCAATTTATTAATTGGCCCTGGTGAGTTAAAAACCAGTTCTGCAATCCCTTGTTTCAACCATTGAATATAGATAGTGTCACTTTGATAAAGCATTCTGCTCTCCTCTACGTGGTAGTGTTATCTGGTACGACCAGATGAGGTGAGTGTGACTAGAATGTTAATTAATTGCAAACTTTTAATAACAAAAATGGAAGGTTGGTCACAGCAATTAAGCGAAATAATTAATGATTTAAATGATAAAGGTATTATATATCAATTGATTAATGATGGTTTGCAACAGAGTGCATATCCGTTAATAACAGAACGTGGTAAGCTTGATTTTTCTAATTAATGCTGAAAGGTTGAAAGAAATGGAAAAACTGACTGCACTCTACGCTGAACACATTAAAACGTTACAAAACAGAACTCAGCAAGTTTTACAGCGCAGCAAATTAGATGCCATATTGATTCATTCGGGTGAACCCCTACGCATCTTTCTTGACGATAGCGACTATCCTTTTAAAGTTAATCCTCATTTCAAAGCGTGGGTACCTGTCACTGATGTTCCACACTCATGGTTATTAGTTGATGGCGTAAATAAGCCTAAGCTATGGTTTTATTCACCTGTTGATTATTGGCATAGTGTTGAACCACTGCCGAACAGTTTTTGGACCAAAGATATTGAGTTAATCCATTTAAAAAATGCAGATGACATTAAAACCTTCCTAGCAAGTCTACCGAAAGAAAATGTGGCTTATATTGGTTCTGCAACTGCAAGGGCTGAGTCATTAGGGATTTCGCTACATAATATCAATCCCAAACCTGTTTTAGATTACTATCATTATCATCGTTCTTATAAAACAGATTATGAACTTTACTGCATGCGTGAAGCGCAAAAAATGGCTGTAAATGGGCACCTCGCTGCTCTTGAAGCATTTCGCGCAGGAATGAGTGAGTTTGATATTAATATCAGTTATTTACAATCAACCGGGCATCGAGATACCAATGTCCCTTATGGTAACATTGTTGCACTGAATGAAAATGCAGCTGTATTGCATTACACTAAACTACAGCAAACGGTACCGAACGAATTACGCAGCTTTCTTATTGATGCAGGTGCTGAATATAACGGTTATGCTGCTGATATTACGAGAACTTATGCTGCAAAAGGGAAAGATGAATTTGCTGAATTAGTTGCGGATGTCAATACGGAACAGCTCGCTTTAATTGATACAATCAAGGCGGGAGTACGCTACACAGACTATCATGTAGATATGCATCATAGAATTGCTAAGATACTGACTAAACATGATATTATTAAAGGTATTAGTGAAGAGTCAATGGTGGAAAGTGGTTTAACAACGCCATTTTTGCCTCACGGTTTAGGGCATCCGCTTGGTTTACAAGTTCATGATGCTGCTGGTTTTATGCAGGATGACAGTGGTACACATCTCGCGGCTCCTAAAATGTATCCATTCTTGCGTTGTACTCGTGTTTTAGAACCTAAAATGGTGTTAACTATTGAGCCTGGGCTCTACTTCATTGAATCTCTATTATCTGAATGGAGAAATGGGGAGTTTAGCCAGCACTTTAATTGGGATAAAATCGAGTTCTTCAAACCTTACGGTGGTATTCGTATTGAAGATAATATTGTGATCCACGCAAATCGTATTGAAAATATGACTCGAGACTTACATTTACGTTAATGAAACCTTATTTAATACCGGCTGAAACTATTTCTTTTACAGAAGAGATCAAAAAAAGCCAATTTATTACGTATTTAGCTCATACAGATGGTATTGAAGCGGCAAAAGATTATATTCAATCAATTAAAACTCAATACCCAGATGCCCGGCACCATTGCTGGGCATTTGTTGCTGGTCGGCCTGATGATTCACAAAAGTTAGGGTTCTCTGATGACGGGGAACCGACAGGAACAGCAGGAAAGCCCATTATGGCGCAACTATTAGGTAGCAACCTAGGGGAGGTTACCTGTGTCGTCGTGCGTTATTTTGGTGGAATAAAGCTAGGGACGGGGGGGCTCGTTAAAGCCTATGGAAATGGTGCCCAGCAAGCATTAAAAATATTACCCACAAAGACAAAAGTACCACAAAAAATCTTTAACTTAGAGTGTGACTATTCATTGATTAATGCAATTGAACAACTGCTTGTTCAAGTGAATGGCACGGTTTTGCACAGTGATTATAATGAAACTGTCTCTTTACAAATTGCAATTCCTGCTACTCTTGAGCAGGAGGTCAATGATAAATTACGCGATGTAAGTCGTGGAGCCTTAACGCTCACGCCAGAATCGGAATAGTAAACAGTTTTATCAAGGAACCTGCCGAATGCATTTTCGTGCAATAACCCGTATAGTCGGGCTGCTTGTCATCATCTTTTCTTTTACCATGGTTATTCCTGGTATTGTTGCGCTAATTTATCGTGATGGTGCAGGGCGAGCTTTTAGCCAGACTTTTGTCACGGCTTTGCTAATTGGCCTTTTTTTGTGGCTACCAACCCGTAATAGCCGGCACGAACTTAAAGCAAAAGAAGGTTTTCTTATTGTTGTTTTATTTTGGACTGTGCTGGGAAGCGTTGGGGCATTGCCGTTTATTTTTTCGGAAAGGCCCAATCTTTCGGTAACTGATGCTTTTTTTGAATCTTTTTCAGGCTTGACTACAACTGGTGCGACAACGCTAACAGGGCTTGATTCCTTGCCCAAAGCTATTTTGTTTTATCGGCAAATGCTTCAATGGCTTGGGGGGATGGGGATAATTGTACTCGCTGTTGCAATCTTACCGCTTTTGGGCGTTGGGGGAATGCAGCTATACCGCGCAGAAATGCCGGGTCCTTTGAAAGACAATAAAATGCGCCCTCGTATTGCAGAGACGGCAAAAACATTATGGCTTATCTATGTACTACTCACAATTGCTTGTGCGGTGGCTTTATGGATAGCCGGAATGGATGTTTTTGATGCCATTTCTCACAGCTTTTCAACCATTGCTATCGGTGGGTTTTCAACTCATGATGCCAGTATTGGTTATTTCAACAGCCCTGCGATTAACACTATTATTGGTATTTTCCTGATTATCTCTGGTTGTAACTTCGGTTTACACTTTGCTGTATTAACCGGACGTAGTTTGGGAATTTATTGGCGCGATCCTGAATTTAGAATGTTCATAAGTTTCCAATTTGTCTTAGTGGTCATTTGTACTTTAGTGCTTATGTTTCATTCTGTTTATAGTAGTTTTGGTCAAACGCTTGACCAAGCCTTCTTCCAAGTTGTTTCAATGGCAACGACGGCTGGTTTTACAACGGATAGCTTTTCGGGATGGCCTCTTTTCTTACCAATGCTTCTATTATGTGCTGCATTTGTTGGGGGGTGTGCAGGCTCGACAGGTGGTGGGTTAAAAGTTATTCGTATCTTGTTACTTTTCTTACAAGGTTCGCGTGAGTTAAAACGCTTAGTTCATCCTAATGCAGTCTACACAATCAAACTGGGGCAAAGAGCATTACCAGAAAGAATAATTGAAGCCGTTTGGGGGTTCTTTTCTGCCTATGCACTTGTTTTTGTTGTTAGCTTATTATTGCTGATCGCAACAGGTGTTGATGAGTTTTCTGCGTTCTCAGCAATAGCGACCACACTCAATAACTTGGGACCAGGTCTTGGGACTGTCGCAGATAACTTCACATCAATGAATCCAGCTGGGAAATGGATTCTAGTGGTGACTATGTTATTTGGGCGCTTAGAGGTTTTCACTTTATTAGTGTTACTGACTCCCACTTTTTGGCGTGAATAGTCGAGCGCAACTAATAAATAATATTACCTATATAGAAATGATAATAATCTAGGAACAATAATGAGCTATTTACTTTTACATTCCAGTACGGATGGGCAAACTAAAAAAATTATTTTAAAAATAGCAGAACAACTGAGGAATTCAGGTCGTGAATGCGATATTCGTGATTTAAATACTGACCAACAGCTTAATTTATCAGGTTACGATAAAGTATTGGTAGGAGCATCCATTCGTTATGGGCATTTCAATAAAAAACTACAACGTTTTGTGACCTCCCATCAAAATCAATTGAACTCAATGAAAACAGGTTTTTTTGCTGTAAATTTGACGGCAAGAAAAGAAGGTAAGAATACAGTAGAAACTAACGCATATACGCGGAAGTTTTTAGAAGCGTGCCCTTGGAAGCCAACATTGAAATCTGTTTTTGCCGGAGCACTGTTTTACCCTCGTTATACATGGTTTGATAGAATGATGATCCGCCTAATTATGAAAATGACAGATGGCCCAACCGACCCAAAAACAGAAGTTGAATATACTAATTGGGAAAAGGTAGCCGAATTCGCAACTGAATTTGATAGTTTGTAGGTCGTAATTTCAACAAAATGTAGTTATTTTATGTTTTTTGTTTAATAAATCATCGCTTGGTAAAATAAATCAAAAAAACACTTGCGAGAATTTTTCGACTCCCTATAATGCGCATCCGTTGTCACGAT
>NZ_JAMPPJ010000025.1:0-113091 GCF_028481025.1 Providencia sp. PROV150
AAAAAAAACGGCACTATCGTTGAAGGTGATAGCTTAATGAAAATTAATGGTATCCCTGTTGCGCTAGAAGGTCACAAAGTCGCTTGTGGATGTTCTGGGGGCTGTGTGCTTGTTGCTGTAGGCTAAATGTTAATGTGTTTTAACTTCTCATATAGGTCGCATATCATTGTCACGTGTTGCTGCTTTACTTTGGTTACTCGTTAGTGAGATAAAACTAACCGTTTAAATGGCAAGAATTGAATCCATTAAAAACCATCAATAATTAGTTTATCCCTATGAGTATCTACCTAAAGTAGATATGGTTACTATTCACTCAAGGCCCTTAAAAGGAATTGTATGCAGGATTTACTGGATGTAATTATTGATTTCCTCTCCTCGTTCAAGTGGCGTACTGCAGTAATGATTGTTGCAGGTGTCGCTGTGCTAATTAGCGGATTTAATGATTATTTTGTTATTGGGTTCTTTTCTATCGCTTTAGTGTTGTACTCCCTAGATATCTGGCGGTTTATGGGTAAAACAAGAAAATTAAACAATCCTTTTAAATGACTTAGGATTAAATGTGTTGATACCGATAATTGGGCTTATAACAACGGTCATTATTGATCTTATTTTGATATATTTAATTTTTTGCTGTTTTAAAGGAATTCGAAGTTCGAGTCTTTCAACTGTATTCATCAGGTTTGCTCTTGCATCATGTTGTAGTATCGTGATGTTGTATAGTATTTCAATTAGCTTATTATTCTTAGGCTCATTTATTCGCTAAAGATATAATTATTTTTGGTGCTAAATAATTTAATTAGCAGTGGTTTTTTATCATGTCCTTTACTACCTGAATGTCTAACAAAAAATATTTTAGATAATATTCTTATGGGAAAAAGGCACTGGAAGTATTCACATAGCCATATATTAATTGCTCAAGTAAAACCTGTTATTATTAAGTTGAGTTAGTTATTGCTCTTCTTTTTTAATAATATCTAGTCCATTGGTTGGATCTTTATCCTTGTTTAACCATAAATTATATATTTTAGTCATTTCATGTAGAGCTGGTATTTTCATTTCATTCCGTAGTCAAATTTGAATAAACTTATCTTTTTTGTTTTTCTTTATATAGTCGCGTAAGTAGAATATTTTCCCCTGAGGATTGCATTTTGATACTAATGCATCTAGTACCTCTCTGCGAATTTTGGTGCTAAGAGTAGTAGGATAATATTTTAGATTTTAAAGGACGTATATTTAATTATAACCAATTGAATAAGATACATATATTATTTATATCAAATAAGTTAATGGGTTAGGTAGAGTTCATACAATTAGGTATTAAAATAAATGTGTAAATTCCACGATAAGGAATTAGTATTGTAATTTAGTGTAAATGTTATATTTGTTTTTTATCAATTCAGTATGAATATAAATTATCCAAATAGGATAAGATATGTTTACCAGTATCATTTTGTAAGTTTTAATGTGTTTTTAAAGTAAAATTTGTAAGCAAATTGTCTAACTTTTTTAGAGTTATAAAGTAATATACATAGGTATAGTCACTATGTTTATTTTATTTTTTTTTATTTTCAGATGATAATGTTAACGTTATCATTTGCTGTATAAGGATGAGTGATGAGAATTTAACCTATAGACGGCTAACTGTTAACGTTAACTTAAGCTCTGAGCATTGTGTTTCAGTCTGTGATTAATTGTTTCATTTTATGTGTTTGTAACATGATTAAAGGTTGGTAAAAACAAGTTTTTCAATGGAGAAATATGAACAAAACGGGGTGCAACACGTGTAAGGAGTAAATGGAAAATAATTCATATTTGTGTATTTGAAAAATATAAATTAAATTCAGGTCCATAGCTTGATACTTGATATAGGAAAATAATTAAATTTTATCTCTAATATTAAATTGTCTACTCTAATATTATATTTTCTGGTGATAAAAATGAGAGTTGAAAATGACATATTAAATAGTGCGGCGTCTTCATTTTTAAAAAAATTAAGAAAACAAAATGGTATCACAGAAGGTGAATTAGCCATATTATTAAAAATAAGCCAACAACAAGTCTCAAGGTATGAAAATGGAAAAACACAATTGACCATAGGACGGGTAAATCAATATCTTGAGATATTTGGCTTGGACTGGAATTACTTTACTAATGAAGTAATTAAAAATGCTAAAAGATTAAATGGCATTTAATTGTTTTTTATTAAAATTTAATGCTATTAAATAAGATAGGCGATAATTATATTTTAATTATTATCTGTCGGTAATAAAAACAAACTAAATAAATTAGGAATATATATGAATATTAAAAATAAACTTGCTGTATTATCTGTAGTTGTTTCTTCAATTATTTGTAGTTCAACATTTGCTGCAGAAAATGATCCTCTCCCTGCATTAACAGTTAATGGTGGCAAAGTAACATTTAATGGTGAGATTACATCTGGAGCTTGTGCAATTTCTGGATCAGATACTGACAAAATTGTTACTTTAGATACAGTTAAAACAACAACTTTTACTGCTGCAGACCAACTTGCAATGCGAGCTAAGCCATTCAATATTAATTTGGTTGAGTGTGATACTGCAACTCGTAAATCAGTTCAAATTTCATTCAATGGGCAAACTGTTGATGGTAAGCCTGGTTTATTAGCAAATACTGCTGGTGCAGGCTCTGCGGAAAACGTAGGTCTACAATTGTTTAATCCAGATGGTAGTCCATTAGAAATTGGCGCATTAAGTTCAAAAGTTGATTTAACTGATACAACTACTATTCCATTATCTGTTGATTATAAATCAATAGGGGCCGTAGTAACTGCTGGTAAAGTTCAATCTGTAGCTAACTTTATGCTTACCTACAATTAATTTTATTAATGATTGGCCAGTGATGGCCAATCATTAATCATGGAGCTTGTTTATATGCTAAAAAAAATATTCGTTATATTATCTTTATTTTTCTTTTTCTTTTTCTTTTGCCAATCGGTCTATGCTGGCGGAGTCTCACTAGGTGCAACTCGATTAATTTATCCAACTGAAAAAAATCAAATAACATTAAAAATATATAATAGTGATAAAGATGGAAATTACCTTGTTCAATCATGGGTATCGGATGATCATGAAAAAAAAAGTACTGATTTTGTAATAACACCGCCTTTATTTGTAATTAAATCAAATTCAGATAGCTTATTGAATGTTGTTTTTACTGGGGATAAAGAACAGTTACCTAAAGACAGAGAGAAGTTATATTATCTAAACTCAAAAGTTATTCCATCTTTAACAGAACAAGAACAGAAGATAGATAATGCATTATTAATATCAACGACAACTAAAATAAAGCTTATTGTTAGACCTAGTGAAATTAAAGGAAATTCATTTGAGTCATACAAAGATTTAAAATGTAGTTATGAAAATAATAAATTAAGAATTGATAACCCAACTCCATTTTATATGAATTTAGTATCTTTGACTATAAATGGTGTTGAAGTATCAAAAGCAGAAACGATAGCACCAAAAACATTCATCCATATTAATAATAATGATAAGAGTAAAAAATTATTTTTCAATTTCATTAATGACTATGGTGTTCAGATAAAAAATATACAGTGTAACTTTGTTTAATTCTGGAAGTATATCTATGCGAATAATAAGAAAATTTTTTTTGATTAGTCTATTTTTACATTCTAATGACTTACATTCGCAAGATTACTTCAATCCTTTATTTTTAGGTTCTGATGTTTCTTCTATCGATGATTTGTCTTATCTTTCGGCAGGCAATAATGTTACACCTGGGAAATATTTTTTAAACCTGAATGTTGGTGATGGATTTATTAGAAATGTTAGTATTGAGTTCAAGCAAAGTAATGATAAGAAAGTTATAGTTTGTTTTACAAAAGAAATTGTGAGTTTGATTCCCTTTAATAAGGATACTCAAGAAAAAATTAATCTATCAAAAATAAATGATAATGAGTGTATTGATATTGATAAATACATAAATAATTTTAGCTATAATGTTGACTTGTCAAAGTTAACACTAACACTCTCAATACCACAAATATATCTTAATTCCATTAGATCAACCTTGGCAAGCGAGAATGATTGGGATGATGGTATTTCTGCACTAATGACAAATTACAATTTAAATGGGTCATATTCAAGAAATAATAGAATGAGTAACTATTCTTCTCTGTTTTTGAATTTAAATAATAGGTTGAACCTAGGTGCTTGGCGCATCAGTTCAAACTTATACTATAATCAGAATAAAATGGGGTCAAAATCAAATCATGAATGGAAGTCAAATAATATTTCAATCTTAAGAAATATAAATTCAATTAAAAGTACACTTATTGCAGGCCAAACTGTTTTAGGTTCAATGATTTTTGACTCAAATCCGTATATAGGTATCACATTATCTACTGCAAATGAAATGCTACCAGATAGCGAAAAAGGATATAGCCCAACAATTAAAGGTATAGCAGAGTCTAGATCAAAGATAACAATTAAACAAAATGGAAATATATTGTACCAAGAGTATATTAACCCAGGTCCATATAATATTGATAATTTAAACTCTGTTGGTACAAGTGGTGACTATGAAGTTGAGCTAACATCAGGTGAAGGCGTAGTAACAAAGTATATCGTTCCATATTCTTCTTTACCGAATTTACTACGAAAAGGTAGTTATAATTACTCACTTACTTTTGGGCAGCTAGATATAACATCAGCCAAAAAAGATAAGTTTGCTCAAGGGACAATTGGAATTGGCTTACCACTAGATTCAACTCTTTATACGGGATATCAAATTGCGAGTGGCTATCTAGCTACTGGAATCGGTTTAAGTAAAGATATTGGTGCATTTGGAGCTTTATCTATTGATACAATACAAGCACAAGCTAAAATACATGATAAAAAATATAGTGGGGGGTCATATAGAATATTGTATGCGAAATCATTTAGTGATATTGGTACAAATATTCAGTTGACAGGATATAGATACTCAACATCTGACTATTATACTTTTAGTGAAGCTAATTACAGAAATAGTTACAAAGGTGAAATAAATGATTACTTATTTTATTCAAGTAATGAAAGGAAAAAGAACAGCTTTCAAGTAAATATTTCTCAAAGTTTAGGTGACTATGGACAATTATATGCATGGGGAAATGTTAATTCATACTGGGGGAGCGACTTAAAATCTAAAAATATTCAAATAGGCTGGAATAAGACATTGTCTCAGTATAATAATATTATACTATCAGCTAGCTATAATAAAAATACGTATAGCCATAATACAGACAATATATTTTACTTGTCATTATCTATCCCATTGTCAAATGCGATGGATAAAAATAGAATGTATATTACAAATAGTACCACTGTCAATGACTCAAAGTATAACACTATGACAAGTCTATATGGTACGGCATTAAATGAAAAATTAAATTATAATATTTATCAAACTATAAATAATAATAATGATAATAAATCAAATTTAAATCTACGTTATAAAGCAGATGTAACAGAACTTAGCGCTGGAACATCATTTTCAAATAATTCAAAAGAGCTTGATTATGGAGTCACTGGTTCTGTCCTTGTTCATTCTGGTGGTTTACTTTTTGCTAGAGAGGCAAATGATACTGCAATTTTAGTTGAAGCCAAAGGGGCTGCTGGAGCTAAAGTTGATAAAACAGGTGAAAATATTACTATCAATAATAGTGGTTACGCTTTAATTCCTTACGCAACGGCATATCACTATAATGATATAGGTCTATCACCTGAATCATTAGGGGCAGGTTATGATATTGATGGTAAAATTATAAAAGTAGCTCCGACACGAGGAGCTATCAGTAAAGTTATTTTTGATGTACGTAAAGGGTATAATTTTTTAGTTTCACTTCAGTATCAAGAAAAACCAATTAAATTTGGAACAGTAGTAGTTAATGATTCTGGAAAAAATATATCTATTGTAAATGATGATAGTACAGTTTATTTAACTGGTGTTAAACCTAATTCAAGCTATACAGTAAATATAGATAAAGATAAACTTTGTAAGTTTTCTATTAAATATGATGAAAATGATAAAATGAAGAATATTAACAAAGTTAATGTGGCGTGCCAATAATAGGAACTATATAATGAAAATAAATATTATTTTTTTAGTTATATACTTCATCGGTTTTTTTGCGTACGCAGTCGATGTCACAGTTAATGTTAATGGTGAAATATTAACACAAAGCTGCAATGTGACGGGTAAGGATTTAATTAAAAATATCAATTTTTTAGATTTAAATCCAAGTGATTTTAATCAAATTGGCTCGACTAGTGCTACGCAACCTATTTCAATACATCTCGAGAATTGTTCTGGTAAAGTTAATAATATGTCATATAAATTTTCTGGGGAGGAAGATGATAACGACCCAACCTTATTGAAAATATTAGGAAAGGCAAACAGTCTTGAAGGTGATATTGCTACCGGACTTGCTATTGAAATATTAGATAAATACCGGAAAAAAATTTCATTAAATACAAAGTATGCTTTGAATGAAGTTATCACAACCCCAAGTTATGACTTGAATTTCTATTTAAGATATAAGTCAACTCAAATAAATATAGGATCAGGTGATGCGTCATCTTTACTTTTTTTGGATATTTATTATGAATAAAATTATTGGGTTTTTAATAATATTCCTACTTCTTCCTAGAGTTGTTTTTAGCGAACAAATAAAAATTAACATTAATGCAAATGTTATGGAGCGTAGCTGCACTGTTTCTAATGATACAGCTAGTTTACTAGTCGGACTTAATCCTAACGATTTGAATGGAAAGCTGGTCGGTATTCCTTTCACTGAAACACCATTTTCAATTGTTCTAGAAAATTGCCCTAAAAATATTAATTCTGCTCATATTATATTTACAGGTGTAAATGATACTATAATGACTAATTTATTAAAAAATTTAGATGAAACAGATGCTGGTGCAAGTAATATTGCAATAGGAATTTATGATAACAATAAAAAAATTATAGATATAAGTAATAATAAAACAACTTTAAAAATTGACCATAACTTAGTGAATAATATTTTTAATTTTTACGCTTCTTACATTAAAACAAGTAATACTTCTTCTGCAGGTAAAGTGCTCTGTATTGCAAATTTCGAGTTGTCTTATGATTAATAGAATTTTAATGGCTATATTTTTTGTTTTCTTTATTACCAATGCATTTTCTGGTACAACACTTGTTGGTACACGGTTTTTAATTAATAACGAAAATAAATCATTAAATATAAAAATAATGAATGATGAAAATAGTGATTATTTAATAAAAAGTGAATTAAGTGATAAAAGATTTATCATATCACCACCACTTTTTTTACTTCCTAGAAACAGTAATGGTATTATAACAATATTACCAACAACAGCAATTGATAATATATCAGATGAATTAATTAACTTAACTGTTACATCAATTCCAAAGTCAGATTTAAATAGTGGTGAAAATTCTATTTCTCTAGCGATTCGCTCACATTTTAAAGTTATTTATCGACATCGTAAAATACGAGAAAGTGATTATGATAAAATAAGTTTAATCAATTTTAATAAAGAGTTTTATTTGATTAATAAATCAAAGTTTATTTTTACAATTTCAGTTTCAAAAGATAAGCAATATAATAATGAACGGATAGTAAATATAGTTCCAGAGGAAAAGGTGAAATTAAACGATATTTGTAAAGGTAATACATGCCATATATGGGTTAATTTTTATGATGAGAGTAATGACGTAATTAAATCACTGGATTTATCATATAGTAAAAATTAGGAATTAATATGAAACAATGTAGTACAACGTTTTTTTTTATTGCTTTTTTATTTCAATCGGGTCAAGCTTTTGGTATCCCTGAGTACACGTATAATACTAATTCTATGACTAACATAGAGATCACTGGGCCTGCCGACCAAATACCATTTGGTGAGATTATTAAAAACTCTGGTTCTCGGAGAGGAATAAGCATATGTAATAGTAATAGTATAAACTATACACTTGGTCGAATAGAGTACCAACCAATAGCTCATTGGAATGGGCAATCTTATCAAGCATCACCTTCTCACCCGATGATTTATTTATTTGAAACTGGTATTTCTGGATTTTCATTTTCCCCTATTGGGGGATTTAACGAAAGTTTTGTCCCGTTACCGGTTAAAAATACAGTCGTTTGGGAAGGTAGTTTAAGTAATAATTCACGAATAGCATCTCCTATTAAAGTCACTATAGGTGTTTTTATCTACAAAGGACCGGATAGAATTATTGGAAGTGTGGTGATTCCAAGTCAAAAAATGTATCGATATGCGTGTTATGATGATGTTGGAAATCTGCAAGAGATAGTTAATGTACAATATAACCCAATAACTGTTAATGCTACTGTTTCTAGCTGTGCACCAACAAATAAAATTGTCTCTGTTGAAATGGAAAAAATTCCAGCAAGTATTATTGAAAAGGCAGACGCATCAGAAAATATAAGCCTAAAAAGACAATCATTTTCACTACAATGTGACCCTAATATAAATGTATATGTATCAATTGTTGATTTATCTGATACAACAAATAAAACTACGGTTTCAACGCTAACAGCTGATTCTTCTGCATCAGGTGTTGGATATGCTGTAATAGGTTTAAGCGGACAACGATTACAATTTGGCCCAGATGGCTCTGCTCCAAATATTCCAGGCCAACAGAAATATTATATTCAGCGTTCTGGTACCGCTGAAAAAAATAACTCAATTAGTTTTAGCTTGGGTTTTGGCTATGTACGTAAGCCAGAAGAAGAATTCAAAACGGGAACAGCAAATGCAATGATTGGCTTAACATATTCTTACCAATAATTAGCTGTTTTATATAAAGTTGCAGTTAGTGATAAACTAAATATCTGACTTGAAAATTAGAGTAGGTACATTCTTTAGCGTTGACTCTCTAATAGCTCAGTTTTTTTAGCATTAATGAGAATGGCCATTTTTTATGTTTTACTAGCCCAGTAAACTTGATATATCTATTTAAACCATTTGTAAATTATATAAATCCACACATGAAGGTAGTGTATATGGAAAATAAATCGAAAAACAATGCGCAACAGTTTGAATTGGATATTCAGTTTATGACTCAGGCTTTAGCTTTGGCTACGGATGCGGCGAAAAATGGTAATGAACCCTTTGGTGCGGTATTGGTTAAAAATAACCAAGTCGTTATGACTGGTGAAAATCATATCCATACTGAAAGTGACCCGACCTATCATGCGGAGTTAGGTCTCATACGCCAGTATTGCTCTGAACATAAAGTCATGGATTTATCAGATTATACGCTGTATACCAGCTGTGAGCCATGTTGTATGTGTTCCGGTGCAATGGTATGGAGCCAATTAGGTCGGATGGTTTATAGCCTTTCTCATGATGAACTCGCAGAGATTGCAGGTTTTAATATTATGTTAGGTAGCGATGAGATTTTTGCCAAAAGCCCCTTTAAACCTGAAGTGGTTAAAGGCGTCTTAAAAGAGCAAGCTATTTCTATTTATACGCAATATTTTAAGCCAAATTTATAGCCTTGACTGCATCATTATCTATCAATGAAGTAGGGTGGCTTGTGCCACCCGTATTAGTTTGAAAGTTAAAATAATTTTTTCTGTGGTGGGCCTGAGAAATTCATTTTGCCAATGCTATTCATTAACACTTCAACGACAACAGGTTGCTTCAAATCGACGGCTTGGCGTAGTGTTGATTCGAAATCTGTAGCTTTATCTATCGTAAATGCCTGAATCCCCATAGATTGAGCGAGTTGGCTAAATGAAGGCGTGAGTAACTCATTATAGTATTGGCGGTCTGAAAAATATTTTTCCTGAATACCTCGCATTACGCCATAACCTTGGTCATTCATAATAATCAGAACAATGGGGAGCTGCTCTTGTGCCATGGTGGCCAATTCACCTATGCCTAACATTAACCCGCCATCACCCACTAAGCCAATAACAGGCACATTCGGATTTGCTTTGGCACTGCCAATTGCCATAGCGAGTCCTAGACCAATCGCACCGGCTAATGAGTGAATGTTGTGCATTGGTTGGGTCGCTTTGAGTAAACGGCTTCCCCATAAACTCCCTGATACCGTAATGTCTCGGACAAAAATACCGTTACTCGGTAAGACTTGCTCCACGGTATCACTGAGTTGGCTATAAGGGCCACATTGTTGCCTGAGTTGCTCTTCTGCCTGCTGTACGGCCTCTTGCACTTGTTTTTTCCACTGAGTAGAGATAGGGCGCTTGGCTTGTTCAATTTTATCGGCAAGTGCTTCAAGTAAACTTTTGCAATCCCCAGTTACGGTTAAGTCGGCTAAATAGTTGCGATTGGCTGCGAGTGGGTTTATATCGATTTGTATGATGGGATGTGGCAAAGGTAATGACCATGTTTTGGTTTCATTACTGCGTAAACGCGAGCCAGCGACGATGGTTAAATCACATGAACGCAGTAATGCATCAATGGAATCTGCATTATGAAAAGCACGTAAGCTGAATGGGTGGTCATCCGATAAAATACCTCGCCCATGGGTGCTGCTGATGACGGCAATCCCCGCATCAGCAAGGCGTTTGACAGCATCTTTTGCTTGTAGAGCACCTGCGCCAACCCATAATAGAGGCTGTGTAGCGTGTTGAAGTTTATCCCAAATTGCATTGACTAGCGATGTACAACAGTCAGGCAGCGTAGAAGGGGGAAGTGGCACACTGAGCACAGATAATGGCACTTGCGCACTTTGAATATCAATTGGAATTTCGATAGAGACAGGGCCGCAAGGTATCGTTTGAGCAACCTGAATGGCTTTATGTAGAGTGGCAACGGCTTGTTCGGGGGTATGAACACGAAAAGCTAGCTTAGAACTCGAACGTAAAAAGCCGAGTTGGTCATGGGTTTCATGAATAAACCCTGCGTCCATATCCAGATAAGCTTTTTCAACTTGCCCAGTAATATGGATCATGGGGGAGCATGCATTCATGGCTTCAATCATTGAGCCAACAGCATTCCCAGCTCCTGCTCCCGTACTGGTTAACGCTACCCCTAATCCAGTAAAACGGCTATGTGCATCCGCCATGGTAACGGCTCCTGCCTCTCCACGACTTGGCGTAAAATCAATCACTTTTCGGCGCCCGATAGCATCTGCTATGGGTAAATTATGAATTGAAATAACCCCATAAACCGTTGTGACTTGGTATTGTTCGAGTGTTCTGGCGATAGCTTCGCCAACTGTAATCATTTCAGACATTTTATTCTCCTCAATGCTGTCATAATCCGGTGACGGATTTGCTATTCACACCAACGGTTTGGTTGTGGGTTAAGTGCTAGAAATAGGCTTTTTTGTTGCATATAGGCTTTGAGGCTTTCAATGCCTTTTTCACGACCGATGCCACTTTCTTTAAAGCCGCCAAATGGCGTTGAAATAGAAAAAACTTTATAGGTATTAACCCAAACGGTACCGACATCAAGCGCATCGGCGAGCTTAAACGCCCGGGTGTAATCTTTTGTCCAAATGCCTGCTGCAAGCCCATAAACAGAATCATTAGCTTGTTGAATTAAATCGTCTTCATCATCAAATGGCATAACGACGAGTACGGGACCGAAAATTTCTTCTTGGCAAACAGTAGATTGGTTATTTAAGCCTTCGATAATCGTCGGTAAAAAATAGTTGCCATCTTGGAGTACAGGGTCAGCCGGTGCAGTTCCACCAATACGGATCTTCCCGCCTTGTTGTACGGCTTGTTCGACATAGTTTCTGACGCTGTCTCGGTGCGAAGGGGAGATTAATGGCCCCAAATGAACGCGCTCTTGCCTTGGGTCACCAATAATCAGGTTGCGGGTCAGTTGCGTTAATTTTTCCATAAAAGATGAGTAGATATCTTTAGCCACAAACAGACGCGAACCCGCGATGCAGGCTTGCCCCATCGAACTAAAGATACCGTAGCAAACACCGTGTGCAGCAATATCAAGGTCAGCGTCTGACAACACGATAGTTGGGGATTTACCCCCAAGTTCGAGTGACGTGGTGATAAGTTTATCTGCCGCAATGTGAGCCAGTTGTCGTCCCGTATTGGTGCCACCCGTAAAGGAGATTTTTTTCACCAGAGGGTGGCGAACCAGTGCATCACCGACAATCGAACCTTTACCCGGGAGCACGCTCAATAGGCCGCTGGGTAAACCCGCTTGCTCAAATAGCTCAGCTAATTTTAATGAAATTAGAGGTGTGGTTTCCGCAGGTTTTAAAATGACCGCGTTACCGGCGGCAATCGCTGGGGCAATTTTTTGCATATCACTGGCAATCGGGGAGTTCCATGGCGTGATTGCGGCGATCACGCCAATGGGTTGGTAAGTACTTATGGTCATCAGTTCTGGCTGGCGGCGAGGCGGAAGCTCACCACCTGAGACTTCACAAACCGCGGCAAAGTAGCGAGCAGTTGCTGCTGCGCTCATTACTAAGCCACGCGCTTCTGCCCAAGGCTTGCCGTTATCTAAGGTTTGTAATTGGGTTAATGCTTCGCAGTTTTCATCAATTAAGCGACTAACCTTGTATAAGATAGCCGCCCGTTGGTGAGCGGGAAGGGTGCGCCAAGAAGGCATCCTCCAGGCCATATCAGCTGCAATCACGGCGTCTTCGACATCTTCCAAACTTGCACTGTTGAGGGTGGCAACCACTTGGTTATTTCCCGGAAAACGCGACTGCATTTCAGACCCGCGACCTTGCTGCCATTGGCCACCAACAAAAATATCCATGTTGTTCATTATTTGGCTCCTATTAAATAGCTTGCTGCCCAGCGATACGACGACAAATTTCAACAGCACTTAAGGCGGCTAACATCGATGTTTTCGGGTTGGAGGGGAGAGGATTTCCATTGAGTTCAATACAGAAATGGCCAAAATCACCCATAACATCAATGCGATGTGAATTGTGTGTGGTGTTCGGGTCAACAACTAATTGAACTTGTGTGGCATCCATCCCAATGCCATACAGCGCGATAGTGGCAGCGACATTGGCATTTGCGGGAAAATTCAGAGCTGCTTCACGAGCACTGCCACTAAAGAACACCGTAGGCTGTGTCACTTGTGACAAATCGACATAACGCTCAGCCGCGCCATTGCGCCAACTTGCGGGGCTTTTACGTGACTGGTAGGTCACCTGAGTGATATTGGCTTCTTTTGCCGCACGTAAGCCATCAAGCCCTGCAACAGCGCCAGTCAGTGGGATCAACTGGCTGTGGTGGCGTTGGGTTAAGGCGACCAAGTGTTGTTCAAAGTCCGTGTCTGCAAGTGCACCTGTAGAGATAATGGCCAGTGTCCAGCCTCTTTCTAGTACCGTTGGTGCATATTGCTTAACGGCTTGGTGCCCCGCGCACTCCAACACTAAATCAGGGGGAACGATATTATTATCAAGGCTATCGATAGGTGTGACAGCCCCTTTGAAGCGTTCCAAGATAGCTTGGTGGTGATGAGGCCGAGCAATAATGTAGCGCAGTGTTATCTCATCAGGTAAGCGAGTAATCACTTCTTGCGCCATTGCACCATAACCAATCAACATGAGTGTTTTCATCATTAAGTCCTTTAAATATGATGGCTAAAGCCACCAGAAACATCTAAAGCGGCACCCGAGGTAAACGACGCCATGGGAGAGGCTAGAAAGACTAAGGCACGCGCGGGCTCTTCGGGTTTTCCTAAACGTTGCATTGGTATGCCTCTTTTTTTAGCGATATCGCCAATCCATTGTTCCCAATCGAGATTCTTGTCAGTGCGATTTTCGAAGCGACGTCGCCATTGGTCGGACTCCACCATGCCAAGTAAAATAGAGTTCACGCGGATCCCTTTAGGTAACAGTGTTTTCGACAAGTTTAGTGTCATGTTTAATAGTGCTGCTCGAGCTGCCGAGGTGGCGACCATATGCGGTTCAGGTTGTAAGGCCAGCAGTGAATTGACACAGGTAATAGAAGCAATATTTGATAGTTCTAAGAATGGCAAAAAAGCATTCACGGGGTTAATCACACCAAATAGTTTGAGTTGGGCTTCATGTAACCACGCTTCTTCGGGGGTATCGCTATAGCTTGCGACATAGCCTTGCCCTGCGTTGTTAATCAATATATCGACTTGGCCATATTGCTGATGAACCTGTTTTGCGAAGGCTTCGGTTTGTGTTTTATCAAGAACATCACAAGAGTGTGCGATAAAATGCCCTTGGGGGTAGAGCTCTTGTAATGTTGTGAGCGCTTGCTGAAGTTTGTCTTGATCACGGCCGCAGAATGCCACTTTACAGCCTTCATCCAGTAAGAGTTTGACGGTTGCAAAGCCGATGCCGGAGCTTCCTCCTGTCACGACAGCAACACGGTTATTTAACTGTAAATTCATGAGTCTTCCTTTATTCGGCTTGGCAATAGAGCGTCTCTAAAAATTGTTGTAAGTGGTGGTTAAAGGCGTCTGGCGCATCTAAATAACTGGCGTGTCCCGCTTGGTTTATCAGAAAGTAAGGGCAGTTTTTTTGCCGTGCGAGTCGCTCTACTTGCGCTGGTGGCGTAATGGTATCTTCTGTGCCAACCAGTATTTCCAATGGGCCATCATAGCGATTTAAATATTGGCTGATGTCATCATGAGCTAGCATCCACGCAGCAGCTAAGAAACCTGTGGGGTTGAGCTTCTTCATGTTCTGTTGAACCCAATTGACTTTTTCAGTAGTTGCGTTGGCGGATAACAAAGCAGCGGCACGGTTTTGCGCATATGCCTCAATACCGGAACTAAAAACAATATCATGCCGCTGTTGGTAAACTTGCTTTTGTTGGTCAGGGCTTTTTGTGGCATAACCTTGTGCGGGGTTCGCTAATATTAATCCTTTCACTTTATTGGGATATTGTGCTGCAAAAGCGCTTGCCATTATGGCGCCAAGAGAATGCCCCACTAACACGATGGGTGATAAGGCTAATTTATCAATGAAAGCATTTAATGCATTTGCGTAATCAATTGCGGTAGGTGTTGCCGTCTCTAGATCATGGCTTTCTAAATAGCCGGGGGCATCCCAGCTATAGAGATGGTAATGGTCTGTCAGTGATGGGCTCATCAGTTGGCTTACCCATGAAGCAGAACCAGAGCTGATACCATGCAGTAATACGACAGGGTGCCCTTGGCCGGCTTCCCGCCAACTTAGGCGATATGGCCCAAAGTCTGCCACCTGTGGTTCTGGGAGTTTTTTATTGAGCAAATTCATCACTGACGACTCCTGTTAGTTACGTTTAACTTTTGATAAAGGGTGATCTTCGGGATATGTCGGGATCGCCGGTTTTGATGTGCCGATCATGACGCACATTAAGGCTTCTTCTTCCCCGTGGTTAAATAAGCCACGATAAATGCCCGCAGGAACTGAGATCAGGTCACGCTCTTTGAGAACCGTTTCATATTCCTCATTGCCATCTTTTACAAACAACGTGATGGTGCCTTTCAACATAAAGAACACTTCTTCAACATCGGGGTGCAGGTGTAATGGGCCTTCGCACTTGGCAGGAAGAACCATGGTAGAGAAGGTAAAGTTCTCTGCGGGAACGGTGTTGACATCATTAGCAACGCCAGTCGCACCAGTGCCGATATAGCGCATTTGTGCGCGGCGATATTTAGGGTCGTAATCCGCTTGGAATTTCAGGGCATTCCAGTCATATTTACGTCCTTCAAGGCGAGCAATGCGTGACTCAATCCATTGTGCCATTGGAATATCTTGTGGTTTGATTTGCGGTTGTGACATGGTGTTATCTCCAATAAAAAATGAATTAATATTTTTTCAGTAAAGGCACTAGTAATAAGCTGCCGAATAAACCTATGACGACGATAAATAACAGCCCGCTATCCATAGTGTGAGTGACGGTAATAAGAACTCCCATTGCCAGCGGTGCAGCAGCGCCGGCCAGGTTTCCTAACCCATTGAAAATACCGCCTGCTAATGCACTGACCTGTTTTTGTGTGGCTTTTGCGAGTAGGGCAAAGATATTTGGTGCGCCTGCCCCCCACATGAACATGCTAAACGCCATCATAAGAATGATGCTGTAGGTGCCAGTGAGAAATAACACGCCAGCAAGACCTAGGACGGCACCAAGTAATGAAATAAAACAAACGAGTGCGCGGCGATCGTAGCGATCTGATAACCATGCTCCGATAGCCTCACCAAATAACATGGCGATAAAGGGAAGGGATGACAGGATCCCAGCATGTTCCAAGTGGATAGACTTACCTTTAATTAAATAGCTAGGTAACCAACCATTCATCCCCCAAAGATAGATAAGAAAAGCGATATTAAACATGCAGATAATCCAAAAATGGCTATTTTGGAATAAGCGTTTTTTATGGGCTCGCATCGCGGCCAGTTGCTCGGCAGGCAGTGCTTCACCCGCTGTATTTTTCGTTTGTGCTTGGCGGTTGACTAAATTAGGGTGACGGATACCAATGACCACTAACCACCAAACAGGAACGGTAAAGGCCGCCATGACAAAAAATGTACTTTGCCAACCATAGTTATTAAGTAAATACAATGAGATAGGAAAGCCTAACGCTGCGCCTAACGGTGTGCCTAATAACCACATCATAGTGGCTCGAGCTTGCATTTTTGGCGGAAAGGTACGGCGCACAATGGCATAAGCGATTGCCAGCAAAGGCCCTTCGGCAATTCCTAGCAATACACGCAGAAAAACCATCGTGCCATAGTGGTGTGTGAATCCCATAAAAATCATGAGAAAACACCAGCTACTGATCATAAATAACAGCATTTTGGTGGGGTGAAATTTATCACCAATGCCGCTTAGCAGCATGGAAGAAACACCATAAGCGAATAAAAATGCGCTCATCAGTAACCCTAAACGGGTTGGGTCAAAATCAATTCCCAGAGCTTGCTGAAATTTTTCGTCAGAAAATAGAGCCGCAATACTGATTTTATCGAAGAAAGCCAGTAGTACACAGGAAAACAGGCCAATTGGGATCAACCAATTGATCTTTTCAGGAACATCTTGCTCGATTTGATCAGGTTCTGAGTTTCGTAAGGTTATAGTCTGGTTAGCCATGAGATTTCTCCTTGCTGAACACTATTTCAGTGACATTAGTGAAAATGTGGGATCAGCAAGTTGTGAAGGGTCTAATTTGCGGTGGCCTTGTATCCAACGTTTACCTAGCTTGATGGCACGAGCATCATTAAATGCAATCATTTGCACCAATTCATTGCTTTCATTTAAAGCAAAATGAACCTCTGAATCAGGAGTATGCCGTTGAATATGATTTAATTTTTGTGAGGTTGGGACACCTAAAATTTGGATGTTGTCTTGGTATTGATCTGACCATAACCAAGCGAGTTCATTAAACCCTTCAGATTGTGGGTTAAGCATGGCTTTTGCTGTGGTGATAGCTTGGTTTTGCGCATAAGCCCATGACTGTAAACATAAAGACAGTGTGGGATGGCAAGCGACGTCCCCCGCAGCATAAATATTGGGGTGAGAAGTTTGCCCTTGGTGATTAATCACAATACCGTGGGTGACATCAAGCCCTGCTTCTTTGGCTAGTTCGAGATTTAATTCAACACCAATCCCCATAACAGCGAGATCGAAGTTTTGCGAAGGCTGCTTTTGGCAACTAATTTGTAATCCAGTTGTTGTCGGCTCGCCAAGTTCGATATTTCCACAATCGGTTATGACATGAACGCCCGCTTGTGTATGACGTAGTGCCAGAGCCTCTGAAACATTTTGCGGCACACTGCGTTCGCACAATCGGCTTTGCCGCTCAAAAATTGTGACATCAATACCCATTTTTCGTGCGGAAGCAGCGACTTCTAAGCCAATCCAACCACCACCAATAATGGCAATTTTTTGTGCTGATAGTAGTGCAGTGCGTAATTTCTGAGCGTCATCCCACGAACGTAAGGCAAAGACTTTTGGGTGTTGCTGCCAGCGGCTTGACAGGTAGCGAGGTCGGCCGCCTGTCGCGAGCAGTAATTTGTCAAACGTAATGACACGGCCATCACTTAAATGAACGTATTGGTTTTGACTATCAATTTTAGTGGCACGTAGTGGGCGAAACCATTGTAAATTTAAGGCGTGAGTTTCTTGTTCGCTGAATAAACGTGATAACGATAAACTCTCCTGCGTCAGTGCCGCTTTAGACAGCGGTGGGCGCTCATAAAAATCATGGTTTTCATCGCTAATCACCGAAATAATGCCTTGATAGCCTTCATCTCGTAGGGTTTTTGCCGCCCAGCCACCTGCCTGGCCCCCACCGATAATGACAATACCGCCTTGGATTAATGAGCTCATGGTGTTACTCCTTAACTTGGCGGCGAGTTTCATAATCGAGACCGCCTTCTACAGCCCATTCCGTAAATGAAACTAAGGAATGTTCCAGTTCGCGCGGTTGCCACTTATCGGTAAGGTAATCATCATTGGTGTAATATTCGAAAGCACCACCTGTTGGGCTGTTGACATACCAAAAGTAAGCGGATGAGATAGGGTGGCGGCCTGGGCCAATAAAGGTGCTCCATTGATGGCGGTTCATTGCTAGGCCGCCGCCAATCACTTCATGGATATCACGAACCGTAAAAGCGACATGGTTGAGGCCGCTGCTACGATGAGGAAGCTTCAGCAAAAACAGGTTATGGTGGCAACCGTTTATTTGTGTCCGTAAAAAGACGGCACGGTCGATATAACGGTCAGAAATTTGAAAACCCAGTTTTTGGCAATAGAACGCTTCTGTAGAAGGTAAGTCATCAACAAAGAACACCACGTGGCCGACGTTAATAGGGGTGGCTTTTTCGTAAACCGGGCTAGGTTTATCAATGCGGCGAATATCCCCCCATTGGTTGATAGCGGTGACTTCTAATTCAACCGTTTTTTGTTTGCTGATGGTGAAAGCGACAGTCATGCCATTTGGGTCACGGCATTGTGCGCCATCTGGCGTCAGTTGAAAGCCATCACAAGGCCTAATTTTCTCAATGACCTCTTGGAGTTTATCCGAGTTTTCAACACCCCATGTAATGCGGCGCAGTGTTGAACCCGCTTCAAAAGGGGCTGGCAGATTTGGGTCTTGGTGTGAAAATAACCGTATTTCTGCACCAGATAAGGTCGTGAATAACGAGGCGTTATCAGAGGCCGCTTTGAGGCCAAAATCATGTAAAAATTTCTGGCAGCTAGGGATATTTTCAACACCAAATTCTAATTTTTCTATTCCAATCACTGACATTGTAAAGTCCTCTATCGATTGGTGTTATTGCCAAAGGTTTTTTTGGACAAAAAGAACCTGAGGCTTATGGCAATAAACCTAAAAATGTGTGGATGATATTTGGTTAACGCTAAACGGCTTTTGCTTGGCTCATACCACCAATAAATTCAGTGAGTTTTTGGGCTGCATAGCTCACTTCATTTTGTAATCGCCGGCACTCTTGTGCAGGGATGCTACTCATTGGCACCATGATGCTAATTACCGCTTCTACGCCATTCGTTTGGTTATAAACAGGGTAAACAATGGATGAAATCCCCCGACGGTAAAATGATTCACCAATCACATAGCCTCGCAGTTTGTCAGCTTGGATCATTTGCCAAAATTCCTGCTTACAGCCTGCGTTATCGGGGAGTTCATCATCAGGGTAAAGCGCATCAAATTCAGCGCGAGTTAACCCGCTGAGTAGCATTCGACCCAGTGAGGTTCGGTGCGCTGATAAACGCGTGCCTACGCTAACATGGTTAATCTTTGATTCTGCGCCACTGACTCTGGCGATATAAATAATGTCCCGACCATCTCGAATGACTAAATGGCTGTTACATTGGCTTCGGTCTCTGAGTTGCTCGATAATGGGCTGGCCTAACTGGGTTAAATCGAGTGATGCAATATAGCCAAGACCAAGGCTGAGTACTTTGCGGCCTAATGAAAATGCTCCAGTACGTGGATGTTGGACGAGGAAATCCAAGTGCACTAAGGTTTGGATCGCACGGTAAGCCGTTGCTTTGGGCATATCGACTAAGCGGAGGATCTCTGCAAATGTCAATTCGCGATGCTGTTGAGCGAGTAACAGAAGAAGCTGTAGCCCTTTTTCCAAACCGGGTACTAGATATTTACACGTTGAATTCATGGTCCTCACCTCTTTACCGACTGAATGGCGAAATTAGTTAAAAATAAAGCCACCATTAACTGGGATTAGCTGGCCTGTGACAAAATCGGCCATGGGCGAAAGCAAATACAAAGCGGTTCCCGTAACGTCTTCGGGCATCTGCTCTCCTTGTAATGCTCTGCCATTTTCATATAGCTGGTGGCGCTCAGCGGGAACGTATTCGGTCGCTTCGACTTTAGTGAGCCCAGGGGCAATCGCGTTGACGCAAATACGGTGAACGCCGAGTTCACGTGCCATTGAGCGGGTCATACTGATGATTGCGCCTTTACTGGCGACATAAGCCATGAGCTTAGGGGCTCCCCAAAGTGCGGTATCAGAGGCAATATTGATAATTTTGCCGCGGGAACTCTGCTTTAAAAAGGGGAGAGCGGCTTTGGTGGCTAACCAAGTTCCTCTGACGTTCACTGTCATGACCTTATCCCATAGCGCCAAGTCATATTCGTCGAGCAGCTTCCCACCCACTCCGGTTGCCAGAGCTGCATTATTAATCAGCCCATCAATTGCGCCTTGTTGACCAATACTGTTGAATGCATGAGTGATTGAGTCAGGATCCGCTAAGTCGAGAGAAACACCTTGGGCTTCAAACCCTTGTTGTTGTAAGGACTCTACACTTTCTTGTAATCGTTGTTCTAGGATGTCACACAAGATAACTTGAGCACCTTGTTCGGCAGCAGCTTGCGCAAAACTCAAGCCAAGCCCTCTTGCGGCTCCTGTGATTACAATGCGTTTTCCTGCCAAGATATCATGCATTTTCAGTTTCCTTATTGTTGATTAAGTCAAACTGCTTCTTCGCTTCGCGTTGCATAATGCGGCGTAGGCGGGATAAACCCACATCGTGCTGATAAAGAAATTCTTTATCACGTGCATTTGGTGTGAGGTTTTCTAAAATAATGCGATCTTGTTCTAAAACATCCCAATGCAGTCCTTCTAGGCGGTTGCGGTACATAAAGCGCCATAAATCACGTTGCCAGTCTTTCACTTTGCGAATACGCCAAAAGAAAACACGAGTATGGTGACGGTCTTCAGGTACGACCATGCCGATAATCCAAAAGTGCCCACCAGGGCCGAAGCGTTTTTGATATGGGATAGATAAACGCAGCCAATTTGCACCCGTACTCGCGAATTCCACCCAGTCAAAGTTGACACCTATTTGGTCATTTTTACGGAAAATAAAGCCATTTTTTGTTGCTTCTAGGATCATTTCTGATTGTTTGTCACCTTCTGCCATTGAGTGTGATGATGAATGGAGATAGGTGCCATGCATTGGGTCCATCACGTTTTCGAGTGCATATTGGTAATTGCACTTCCACGATGCGGTACAGAGGAAATTGCTGTGGTTTTCGTCATCAGCTAATTCTTCAGGAAATTCGAGGGTGGGAGGCGTTTCACCGTCAATTACCGCAAAATAGAGGAAAATGGCACCATGGACTTCTTGAACGGGATAGGTTTTTAAACATTTTTGACCTTCAAGAGGGCATTGACTGACCGCTGGAACATCTTTAACGATGCCATCTCCACCGACTTCGACACCGTGATACCAGCAGGCAATGCGTTCACCTAAGTTCCAACCCATTGATAAACGGGCACCACGGTGAGGGCATCTATCTTCTAAAGCATGAATTTGGCCTTTATCATCACGCCAAAGCACGATTTGTTCTTCTAAGCGAGTAATACCGATAGGGTTACTACTGACTTCCCAGCTGGATAATACGGGGTACCATTGTCCGCGTAATCCGACATCCAGATAATCTTGGTAGTTTTGAAGTTGTGTATTTGTCATCATCATTTGCTTCCGTTTATCAAAGGTGTTTTTGTTTTCTTTTCTTAGTATGACAATGTGCTAGTAACCATTGACGAGAAGAAATTCGCGGAAACTGCTTGTGGACCAAGGTTGCCCTTGTCGGTCATATAATTGCTGTTGATTTAATGCACTAACTAATTCTTCAAGTGATTCAGTGCCAGCAGCGAATAGCGTTTCCAGTGCAAAAATGAGTTTGTTTTCATACTCATCAGGCATACGTGAACGTGTTTGCCAAACGATATTCGGTGCACTTCCTGGCGCTTGGATACTGCCTTTACCACCTTCTCGTGCTGGGATAATTTGATTATTTGCTGGTAAATACGGATTAATATTTTGAATAGGTTCCATTTCTACTCCTCAATCAAACTGATTTCGATTCGGTTATCGTGAATGCGTGTCTGGTAGGTTTTGAGATCTCGCCCACCAGGTTCGCGTAAACATTTACCCGTTTTAATATCGAAAACGGCTTCATGTAATGGGCATTCCACTTTGCCATCTTCAACAAAACCTTGGCTTAACAGGGCATAGGCATGTGGGCAAACATCTTCTAAGGCATAATATTGGTCTTCAACTAAGAAGATCCCAATTTCGGCATCATCAACTTTGGCTGAAAAAGGAAATTCTTCTTGAACTTGTGAGACATCGCAGACAGCAATCCAGCTCATGGTTTTCTCCTTTTGAATGTGTTGTAACATTTTGTTTCATATGTGAAACATTGTTTTTTATTTAAAACCAGATTAATTGTATGGGTGATTATTAGTCAATCAAATGTTGACTATATGTAAAATATTCGTTTCAAAATGTGGGGTGTGTCGAGGTTATGATGGAGTTTGGTTTCATATGAGAAACAAGTTAATGTTAGGGACTAAGACTGCCACTCGGTTAAGGCGTGAGAAAATAAAAATAGCGCAATGCCTGTCATACCAATAAATAGCCCCCAATAGTGGATAAGACTATTGAGGGCGTATTAGGTTAAATAAGTTTAATTTAAGGTTTACTTGAGGTCTTCCCCATTAGAGGCAATGACTCGCTGATACCAGTAAAAAGATTCTTTCGGTATGCGTTTTAAAGAACCATTGCCTTCATCATCTTGTTCTACATAGATAAAGCCATAACGTTTGGTCATTTGTGAGGTACCGCAGCTGATCAGGTCAATGCAGCCCCAAGTGGTATAGCCCATTAAATGCACTCCATCACGAATAGCTTCTTTCATGGCAATAATGTGCTCTTTAATATACTCAATACGATATGGGTCAGAAACCGTACCATCTGGGTTTAGAGTATCACGTGCCCCTAAACCATTTTCGACGACAAACAGAGGAACACCATAGCGATCCCACAGTTTATTCAGGGTAATACGAAGGCCTGTTGGGTCAATCGGCCAGCCCCATTCAGACAATTTGAGGTATGGGTTTTTAATTTTACTGACTAAGTGGCCTGATAACTCTTTTGCGTCAGGCCCCCCTTTGGTGACATAGGTCATGTAATAACTAAGTGAAATAAAATCAGCAATACCTTCTTTTAATACTTTAAAATCTTCAGGTTCAACTTGAATGTTAATATTATTTTCTTCGAAATAACGCAGCATATAGGCAGGATATTCCCCACGAACACTAACATCAGGGTAGAAGAGGTTGATTTGATCTTCTTTTAACGCTTGTAATTGGTCTTCTGGGTTGCAACTTTCAGCGTAAGTTTCTAAGCGGCAAATCATGCAACCAATTTGGGCGTTAGGCATCATTTGTTTACCCAGTTTGATAGAAATAGCACTGGCAACAAACTGGTTATGCGACGCTTGGTATGCGGCTTCTTCAATATTTTTAACGGTATCAGGTAATGTACCTGCACCCGTATATAAGCTGTTCAGGTTCATGTTCATTTCGTTGAACGTGATCCAATATTTTACTTTTGATTCATATCGCTTATAACAAGTAGTTGCGAATTTTACGAATAAATCAATTAGGCGACGATCTTGCCAGCCATTGAATTTTTGTGTCAGAGTTAGTGGCATTTCGTAATGAGAAAGTGTGACGAGTGGTTCGATGTTATATTTCGCTAACTCATCAAATACGCGGTCGTAAAAGGCTAAACCTTCTTCATTTGGCTGCTCATCAATTCCATTTGGAAATATACGCGCCCAAGAAATAGATAAACGGAATACTTTAAAGCCCATTTCAGCAAATAATGCGATATCTTCTTCATAACGATGATAGAAGTCGATCCCCCAGCGTTTCGGGAATAAGGCTTTACACTCGGGTTTTAAATATTCTTCCAGCTCTTTTGAGGTAACGTTAAACGTAAAGTTATTGACGGAACCATCTGCATAAGGGTCTTTATAGGCGGCAACGTCTGAAGTTGATAATCCTTTACCACCTTGGTCAAAAGCCCCTTCGATTTGGTTAGCCGCTGTTGCGCCGCCCCATAAGAAGCCTTTTGGAAAACCAATTGTGCTAATGTTTTTGGTATCTAATTTCATAATATCCTCTTACTAAATCAATTAACGGTGAGCAGTGTTGTGGTATTACTTGTGACATGTTTCTGATTTGTCACCTGTAATTCACTGAACTCGTCAAAGTTGGTTATCAAAACCGGGGTGATTGTTGATAATGAATGTTTAGTTATATTTTCAATATCGAACTCGATGAGTAGGTCTCCAGCTTTAACACTGTCTTTTTCATTAACATGGAGAATGAAACCTTCACCATTTAATGAAACGGTATCGATACCTACGTGAATTAGGATGTCTAACCCCTCATGGGTGGTTAGTCCGATGGCATGTTTGCTCGGGGTGACCATGGAAATGGTGCCATCAGTCGGAGCATAAATTTTATTATCTGAAGGGATGATGGCGATGCCATCACCAATAATTTTATTGGCAAAAACAGTGTCTGGAACTTGTTCTAATGCCAGTGTTTCCCCTGAGATAGGTGCGAACAAGTTAATATTAGCTAATTTCTTATCACTTTTAATGTGTGACGGTAAGACATTCTCTTGGCTATTATTCTTATTTGATGAATCTATATTCTCGGGGGAGATCGATTTTTTATTCGAAGAGCACTCTGTTTCATCCAGTTTTAAAGAAAGTGTAATAATGAATGCTAAAGAAAAGCTAACGATGACCGCGAGGCAAATAAACAGGAAATTGTTTGTTCCCGCTTCAACATAAGTGGGTAAGGCTGTAATTCCTGGAATACTAAAAGCCAATGTTTTTACTGCGAATGTACCGATAATTCCGCCGCCCACAGCGCCCCCAATTAATGCAGCATAAAATGGTTTTTTCAAACGCATGGTCACGCCATAAATAGCAGGTTCAGTGATACCAAAGACCGCAGAAAGGGATGAGGAGTAAGCGATGGATTTTAATTTAGTATTTTTGCTCTTAATCGCGACAGCTAATGTTGCTCCTGCTTGTGCGAGGTTGCTGGATAAACTAATTGGTAATAAGACAAAGTCATAACCCAATGTTTTAAAATTAGAAAATGTTGCAGGGAAAAAGGCATAGTGCATCCCTGTGATTACTAGCAGTGATAGGCATCCTCCCATGATGAAACCAGCGATAGGGCCTGCAACATCAAATAAATATGAGAATGTTTGTTGTAAATATTCGCCAACGTAGTAGCCCAACGGTGCTAATAATGACAAAGTGATAATCGACGAGATAATTAAAACAAGTAGTGGCGCAAAAATAATTTTTACACTAGCAGGGATTATTTTTTCAACCCATTTGCTAATATAGCTTAATAACCATACACCTAAAATAATCGGAATAACGGTGAAGTTATAAGTAATGTTAGGGATATTAATGCCAAAGAAAGACATTGTGGGCTCGCCTTGAAACATCGGGTAAACAAGGATGAATGCCAATGTGACGGCGATATACTCATTAGTTTTAAATTTTTTAGCGACAGAAAATGCAAGTAAAATAGGTAAAAAGTAAAATGCTGAATCAGAAATTGTATAGAGAATTCGGTATTCTGAACTACCATTAGGTATAAAGCCAAAAATATCAAAAAGCGCAAGTAATCCCTTCAATAACCCGGTTCCAATAATAGCGGGTAAAATAGGGGTAAAAATGCCTGAAAGAAAATCAAAAAAGGTATTAATAATATTTTGTTTCGGTTCTACTATTTCTTCTTGCTGAGTTTCTTCGAGCGGAGAGCCATTTGGCTCAACGATTTTATGTAGCTCGGTAAAGACGTGGGTGACGTGGCTTCCCAATATGACTTGCAGTTGATTACCTTGGAAGTTAACGCCCAATACCCAAGGGATATCACGTAATTTTTCAACCTCGACAAGATCATTATTGTGCAGGTTAAACCGCAAGCGTGTAATACAATGCCAATGCTGACTAATATTTTTTTGACCACCAATAAGCGTGATGATCTGTTCTGCAACTTGTCTACTTTCCATAAGTATACCTATAAAAAAACCTGAACAATGCCCCCCGAAATTAATTGGAAGTATTGTTCAGGTTAATGCCTAGTCTTGCCAGTTACACACCTGTTATATTTCAAGCTTAAGTTTATGCCTGACTCATTTTATTTTTACAAACAACCTAATGAGTAATGCTAATTTCTATCATTTTTTACAAATAATAATGAATTTTATCGTTCGTTCTGAAAAAACATTATTATTTATAATCATTACTATTTATAAAGTCGTTGTCTGCACCTCAAAATTTAGGAATAAAAAAACCTGAAACCATTGAATTAATTAAATTCAATCTGTTTCAGGTTATTGCCTAGTCTAGCTAGTTACAGACCTACCATTACGTTATAAGATTTTTATGAATGAAAGACAATCGTTGATTAATAAATTTGTGATCCGTGCGACAGAGATGCGCTTATATCTAAGCTTAAATTTCTCTTACAATTTAATTGTGAAGGTATTATTTACAACGAGTCGATGACTAAAACCATTCCTCTAAACTAAAAGCATTTCTCTAAACTAAAAGCATTCCTCTAAAATAATTAGGAGTTTCTACTCAGCTATTGATCACAAAAAGCACCGATGTATCTTGCTTTTTAAAAGGAGAAAAGATATATCTACAGGTAATTGGTGTGTTACTAGCTCGACTAGGCAAAAACCTGAAGAGGCTGAAGTTTACTTCATGTCATTTCAGGTTTTTTGCATTTATAACTTATAAAAATGGAAGTACTCTATATGTATATAATAAAAAAAGTTATAAATAATAATGTGATACTTGTGGATAATGATGCCCAACAAGAATTCGTTATAATTGGTAAAGGAATTGGATTTAATTCAAAGGCAGGTCAAAACTACCACTGTACTGAGGGGGATGAGCTTTTTAGTAAGCCCCATGACTATGATATTCATAATTTTGTCGATAATATTCCGATTGGGATAATAAAGCTAACACTTGAAGTGATTAATAAATGTAAACCGATTTTAAATGCAAAATTAAGTGACAGTTTAGTCATTACGTTATCTGAACATATTACATTTGCTATTGAGCGAAGTAAAAATAGAGAAATGAGTATTTCTCTCTATGAAGTTCCCTATCTTTATCACCTTGAATTTATTGCAGGGAAAGTGGCCGTTGATTATATTAATGAAAAGCTAGGGGTCAACCTACCACCGGGTGAAGCATCGTTAATTGCGCTACATTTTGTCAATGCGAAGTTAAATAATAAAAGCGTAGGGGATACGTTAAAATTCACGCAAACGGTTTATAAGATTGTTAATATCATAAATTATTCTTTTCATATTCAAGTTAATACGGATGCCGATAGCTTTTCTCGGTTTATTAACCATCTAAAATATTTATTGATCCGCTGCCAAACAAATCATGACAAAAGTAGCCAATTTAATTCGGTACTAGAGGAACTCGTTGAAAAGGAATTACTGAAAAATTTTGCATGTGCAAAAAAAATAGCCGCATTGATACAGTCTGAATATACTATTCCTGTCTCTCGTGAGGAGATTATCTATTTGGCATTACACATAGAAAGGCTACTACATTCAGTTTAAACGTTACTTTAATATTTTTTTAGTATAGGTGTGTAACTGGCAAGGCTAGGCATTAACCTACGTCATATTCTCCCACTGTAAAATACTGTATTGCTATTTTAAATGGGAATAGAAAAGGAAAATCGTATGGCTGTAAAATTAATTGCTATCGACCTTGATGGCACGCTATTAAATACTCATCATCAAATCAGCGATAATATTAAATCAGTTCTTCAACAAGCACAGAAAAACAACATACAGATCATTCTAGCTTCTGGCCGACCTTATTCAGGTATTCAATCCTATTTACAACAGTTGGGCTTGGATAAGCCAGGAAACTACTGCATTAGTAATAATGGTAGCGTTATTCATGATGCGTCAAATGGTAATCATCTTATCGATTTTTTATTAGATATTGATGACTATAAGAAAATTTATGCTCAAACGGAAGAATTAGCCCTTTCTTTACATGCTCTCGGTGATAATAAAATTTTTACTGCAAATAAAATTATTGGTTTTTATACGACACATGAAGCTTATCTTTCGAATACATTAATCCATTATGTACCAATGAATGAGATGCCCTCAGATATTTTATTTACGAAATTAATGATTTCTTCTGAAGAAAACTATTTATCTAGTGTTATCAAAAAGATACCATCCAATTATTTTCAGCAATATACATTAGTTAGAAGCACGCCTTATTTTTTAGAAGTTTTAAATAAAAATGCAAATAAAGGGCTAGCAATCCAAGCACTTGCACAACAATTAGATTTATATAAACACGAAATCATGTGCATTGGTGACCAAAATAATGATTTGCCTATGTTTGATGTCTCAGGAATTTGTATTGCAATGGAGAATGCAACGGAAGAATTAAGGCAGCGTGCTACGGGGGTTACGAGTTGTAATGATTCTGATGGCGTCGCTAAGGCGATTGAGAAATACGCATTATAAGAGCGCCTAAAGATAAGTAAGTCGTTAAAAAACCCAGTAACGCTTACTGGGTTTTTTGTCTAATACATAGAACGGGGGGATTAGTTTTTTTGTAATCCTTCTAAAATAGCTTTCATTTTTCCTAAAGAGTGAGAAAGGTGAATTTTATAGGAATCACAAAAATAATTTTTCTTTGGTAACCTTTTTGAATCAAGTAAAAAACGATGTTTTGGGCAGCCGCCGTGACATAACGGTTTAAATTCACAGGGTAGGCAGTCTGCGCTAATCTTTTCTTTTTTAAGTGATGAAAAGCGTTGATGATTATCTGATTTCAACATATTAGAGACTGCATCTACCATTAAATTGCCGATTTTATTCTCAGGGTAAACAAAGTGGTCACAAGAATATAGATCGCCATTTGCTTCTAAAACTAAATTAGCTCCACAGCTTTCACTGGTTACACAGCTACTCGGCAAACCAAGGCTTTGGCTCATGGTCTGCTCAAAATTCATGACAAATACCTTACCAATATCGTTCTCTTGCCAATGGTCAAAAATATCATTAAGAAATTGGCCATATTTTATTGCATCGACGGACCAGTCCGTGACCTTTGCTGTTCCATTAAATTCAGGGGAAATTAATGATAACCCCTCCGTTGTTGCTTGCTGTGCTTGACGTTCAACGACAGGAATAAACTGCATATAATAACTACCAATACTTTTTAAAAATTCATAAATTTCAATCGGCTTATCTACATTGAAATTATTGACGACCGTTAGTGTATTAAAATCAACTTGGTATTTTTTAAGCAGTTCAATACTGGCAAGTAAGCGGTCAAAGGTGCTTTTTCCTGAACGAGTTAAACGATATTCGTCGTTAAAAGAACGGTCACCATCGATTGACACCCCTAATAGAAAATGATGCCTTTTAAAAAATTGGCGCCAATCATCATCAAGGTTGAGTGCATTAGTTTGAAATGAATTAGTAATCTTTTTCTTGCCTGCATATTTTTGCTGCAGTGCGACGGCATTTTTATAGAAGCCTAACCCGAGGAGAGTGGGTTCTCCACCTTGCCAAACAAATTCAACAACATCAGCAGGTTGTTGCTCTATATTGGTGTGAATATACTGTTCTAAAACCTCGTCACTCATTCGCCATTGATTTTTTCTATTTGGGTACAGTTTCGATTTCTCTAAATAGAAGCAATAAGTACAATCAATATTGCATACTGAACCTGAAGGCTTTGCCATCAATTGAAAATTTGGGTTTGTATTGCTCATACTTATGCCTCTATTATTAGAATTGTAATCCTATTTTATATTAAGGATTTTTTGATACTCTTTAACTTTTTCATCTGGGGCATTCCAGTTACCATCAAATATAGTATAAGTAATGTAACCTTTATCAAGGTATCCTGTATCAGAATCATCATTTCTTATTTTTAATGCTTCTGGATTAATAATTTGTTTTGCTTTTCCTTCCGGTGTTATTTCATATAAAATTTGTGGGGATACGGCATATTCATTCTCCACAAATTTAATACCTTTAATTTTATCTTTAGCTAAAGCGGGATAATTTATACTGAGCCCTGATTTTGCCGGAAGTATGGCTTGCCCTGAAACCCAATTTTTATTTAGGTCATCAACTAGCTCAACAACATAAGTAACAGAATCAGGCCAATACTTATGGGTACTTGGCCAGCCAGATTTCATTTCCTCTTCAGTCATAATATAGCCAATACTGGCGGCTATCGCTGGGTAGCCAAGACGTACAGCACGTGCAGCAGCTGAAACTGTTCCTGAATTAAGTTGTGACGTTCCGGTGTTTGGACCATCGTTGACCCCTGAAATGACAAGGTCTGGTGGTATTTCCCGTAATAATCCCTGTAAACCGAAATCGAGAGAATCAGCCGGTGTACCAGGAAAACAATAAGTACGCTCATCGACTTTTTTAACATCGAATTCTTTCCCTGCTTTGAATGTAATAGCCGTCCCTATTCCACTTTGATTTGTTGCTGGGCCGACAAGCCAAACATCATAGCCTTTAGCATCTAATTGTGACTTTAATTCAGTGATACCAAATGCATCACAACCATCATCATTAACCAATAAAATTCGCATTTTTTCTGTGGATGCTTGGGCTTGAAGTCCAAATAGCGCGAGTAAACTGACAGCTAAAATAGTTTTTTTCATTTTTCATCTCTACACATGATTAGTGGTATTAAAATATATTGAATTTATAGTCAAAAATAATATCTACTGCGATGGAATTTCTTTTAATATAATGACCATTATTATCAAAGGCGGGTTGTATTCGATTCCCTTCTGTTTGATATAACCAAGCTTTGGTTAATTTAGTAAACATTGTGAAATTTTTTAACCGTGGATCACTGGGTTGCCATGCATTGATAAGGTTAATTTCTCCCGTTTTAATTTTGTTATTTTTAAAATCGAACTGGCCATAATTTAATTGTATTGCGGAATAAAAGTCTTCAGCATATTTATAGTCAATCAATCCTGTGAGAGCGAGCTCTCCGTCACGTTGATAATGATAGGCTGCGGAAGACATTGGGTCTAAACGCCAGCGAACGTTTTTAACAGGATGTCGGTCAAAGTAACCGAGTGACCCATCATTTTTAGCGGCATCGGTGTACCCAATACCCACTTTCATTCCTAGGGCATCATATTGCCATTTGGCCGTACCTTCATATACCCATGAGCTGCCATTTGCAGCCTGCCGTGAGGAAGGCATATTTTTATACATTTCCTGAGGAATATTACCAACGGCTCGAAAACCGAGTGTAATATCTGAACGTGGCATGTAGTTAAAATCAATGAAATGGCGATCGATATAATCTTTTGCATATCCGTAATTGTAGGTTGCATTTAAGGTTTTTGTTTTATAATTAAGCCCCCCTGCTGCTATATATTCAACTGCTTCATTGCTCTTACTGCGTAGCTTTTCTTTGTTAGGGGAAGCTCGCTCCATTACACTATCAATATATAATGTATCAATTGAGATATCATAATATTTTAACGTACCTGTATAGCCTAAATAGCTATTTTCCGATGATTCATAAGAGTTTTTTAATACAGTATATCTCCCCGGTGCTTGCCAGCCATATTTAGCTTTAAAGCTTAATTCTTTATCGTCACCTAATTGTAATTTAATATTACGTTTATTAAATTTTTTGAAGCTTTCAGCATTTGAAGATTTAAATCCAGAACCATCGTTCCATAATAAATCCCTACTTGCAAAGTAATCACTGGCTCCTAATTTAGCTACATAAGTATAAGAAACGTCAAAACCCAGAGTTTCTTTCCATAAACCTGATTGATAATTTAATCCAATCGTTTGTGCCCATGCAGTATGGATATAGGTTGGCCCAACTTCATTTTCGTTTAAATATTTTAATCTATTTCTGAGAAATAAATCCATTTTACTGTCTTTGATTAACGATTCATTACTTAGGCTATCAATAAATTTATATTCTCTAGCATCTACAATAGAAGAGAATAATATTGGGATGAGCATTGACCCTTTCAGATATTTTAGTAGTCTAACTTTTTTCATATACCAACCTTTATTCTTGATTATTAGCAATATTATTTTAATTGTTACTTTTTATGGTTTTAATTTTATTGGGTTACTGAGCAAGAAGATTAGGCAAAAAAAAACCTGAATTTTTATACGATTTGATAAAACGTATAAAAATTCAGGTTCTTGCCTAGTCAAGCTAGTAACACACCAATTACTACATATTTAAAACGGGTTTATTTTTTATTACAATATATAATGATTGAAATTGTGAGCTACCACTGATTTTAATAAATAGAGCTCCTGAAGTAAATAAAATAGATATGAGTTAAATTAATTACAACTCTATGAATTTATTTAATTATAAGAATTTAATGGATGTAATAGTTTTGATGCTGTTCACAAATATATAAATAATAGATTGTGAATTTAATTTATTTTGATTAGATAGTGGCATTCTGGGTGTGTTACTAGTTTGACTAGGCAAAAACCTGAGACTTATAGCATTGGATGTTATAGGTCTCAGGTTTTTTTGTTTTTGTCCTTTTAATCCGAATGTGAGTTGTTTTTTACTAACTCGTATTTTATAAGTGAGGCACTATGTCTAATAAAGAGCGGTCGAATAAAGAAACAAGAAAAACTAAAAAACGGTATTTTTTACAATTACTACACAAGCCAAACCCGCTTAGACAGTGTATGAGTACAGCATTAAGTGGCGCATTGATGCTATCGGCATCTTTTGCTACACATGCCGCAGCTGAAAATACTGCGTCGAATATAAAGCCACCGAACGTGATCTTAATTGTGCTTGATGATGTTGGTTTTGCTGATTTTGGATCTTTTGGTTCAGAGATCAAAACACCAAATATTGATGCACTTGCAGAATCCGGGGTGCGTTATAACCGCTTTGATACAAGTGCGATTAGTGCGCCAACTCGCGCGGCTATCGTTACAGGACGAAACAATCAAACTGTCAATATGGAAGATTTGCCACCGGATAATGTGAATGCGCCATCGAAAGAAACACCTCATGGTACAGGGCCAGCAACGAGTGGGGAAATACCTGAAAATGCACAAAATATTGCTCAAGCCTTGAAATCTGCAGGTTATGATACTTATGCGTTGGGCAAATGGCATTTGGCACCAAATTATAAAGATGATTTAGCTCGTAATCAGAGCTTTTGGCCAAGACAGCGTGGATTTGATTATTTCTATGGTTTTTTAAGCGGTCATACCAACCAATATAAACCTGCATTAGTCGAAAATAACCAAAAAATTACCCCGCCTAATCATCCTGAATATCATTTATCGGTTGATTTAGTCGACCATGCGATTAAGCGTATTGATCAGAAATCAGAACAACCGAAATTTATTTATTTGGCTTTAGGCGCAGCTCATTCGCCTTATCATGTGCCGCAATCTTATATTAAAAATTACAATGGCAAATATGATCAAGGCTGGGATCAACTGCGCTTAGATAGGTTTGAAAAACAGAAGAAGTTAGGCATTATTCCACAAAATACCCTTTTACCGGTAAGGGAGAAAGGAGACGCAGCTTGGGATTCACTCGATACTGAGCAGAAAAAAGTGTATGCAAGGTTTATGGAAACCTATGCTGGTTTTATGACTCATACCGATGAACAAATTGGCCGTTTAGTCGACCACTTGAAAGAAACAGGCCAATATGATGATACGTTAATTATTTTATTGTCAGATAACGGCGCCGCGCCAGAAGGCGGGGTAAATGGTGGTTTTAGAACGGCATATATGGATAAAACAACGGTTAAAGAAATGTACGATAACCTTGATGATGCCGGTGGACCAAAAACGGACATGCTATATCAGCGCCCTTGGGCGTATGCGGGGGCAACACCCTTTAAGCGTTATAAACTGTGGCCTTATTTAGGTGGTGTTAGAACCCCTCTGATTGTGTCATGGCCTAGTCATATACAACAACCAAATAGTATTCGCTCTCAATATGTTAGTGTTATTGATATTGCCCCTACAATTTTAGAGGCGGCGGGAACGTCATTTGCAACAGAGGTTGATGGCGTAAAACAAATTCCTGTGGCCGGTAAATCTTTCTTAGAAACATTAAATTCGGATGACGCAAAAACCCGTGATGTGCAGTATTTTCAATTGCGTAGTCAGCGAGCTATTACTCAGGGTAACTGGAGAGCGGTCGCATTGCACCGTTATAACACCAGCTACAATGATGACCAATGGCAACTGTTTAATACAGCAGAAGATTTTTCTGAATCAACAGATTTAGCACAGAAATACCCAGAAAAATTGAAAGAATTACAGCAATTGTGGTGGGATGAAGCCAGAAAATATAGCGATCCAGCTGTCGTAGACCCTTCTGAATTCTTCTACAACTTTAATCGCATGGAAGATGGATTTATTAGTGATTAAATTTCACTGCTATTATTCTGTACGCTAATATTTGAATAAATAGATATAAAAAGGTATTGAATATCAATACCTTTTTATTATTGAAATACCTTATTTCACTTCAAAACGTTGTAAGTCTTTACTGACCGTTACTGGGCCTGAGTATTGTTTTCTTACTTCATTAATCCACACGTCATCAGTAATCGATGGGTCATCCGCGGGGACTAAGTGGGTTAGGACAAGGTGTTTTACATTCGCTTGCTTGGCTATTTTTCCGACATCTTCTGCTGTTGTATGGTGAGAAATAATCGCTTTTGCCAGCGTTGAACCGTTGCCGATACGGTTGGCTAAATTTTCCACACCAGAGACTAAGACGACTTCACTAATTAAGTAATCAGCATCTTTAGCAAATTCAATAATTTGGCTATTATCAATCATATCACCAGTAATAACGATAGTTTTTCCGCCAGATTGTATTTTATAAGCGAGAGCTTCGTCTGAGTTAAAAGGTGGGTGTGGAACAAATAAGGCACTAATGTCGACATCATCATTTTTGAGTACAGGGCCTTCTTGAATATCTTTTGCTGTAACTATTTGGCGCAAATCAGGTTTACCTTCATCTTTAACGCGTAAATCAATATCGCGACTAAAAGTATCCCAAACACCTTTTGTCATACTTTCCGTTCCAACAGGGCCATAAACAGCGATATTATGATTTAAACCACTGTTCCATGCATTTAACAGTAGGGCTGGGTAATCGGCAACATGATCACTGTGGAGGTGGGTAATAAAGATAGAATCAAGATTTTTTAATGGGGCTTTTGATTGAACTAATCGCAAACTTGCTCCGTATCCCGCATCAAATAAGTATATTTTATCGTTCTTGATAAATGCCGTCGATTGCGGCAAGCGTTTTTCATTTAATAATGAAGGACCGCCTTTTGTTCCAAGCGTAATAATTTCATCTGCACTAGTAAGATGGCTAACACCAAATAGCGCAGCACCGATAGAAAGAGAAACGAAGAGTTGTTTTAGTTTCAAAATATCACCTCTTTATATTATTAATAGATTGAGTTTTATGAATAATATTTATTCATTGCAGGGTATTGGTATATTGTTAACATATGAATAACTCTACGTTTATGTGTGGTGGGATACTATCGTTCTTATGGACTAGGTGAATGATTTAGAAGATTATTTATGTTAATTAATAGAGAATAGTTCTGAAAATAATTATTCAATTTAACTATAATTCTAATATTATTTAATAGAGAAAGTTATATTGTTTGCTCATCCTATTTAAATTGGATTTTAAATTTATATTTAACTTTGTTTAGGGTTATTAATGAATAAATAATAGGCTCTATTTTTAAATGGAATCATTATTGTATTACTAAATAATTGGTTCGATTTTTGAAAAATGAGTCTGCCAATTGTATTTCCACAACTTTTCTTGATCTCAAGTGAAGTTTTTTTTATGTTTTAGCGCGAAAATACCCTCACAATGCTAAGGGGATATCTCAGTGAAAAGTGGTATACAGTTACGCATCAAAGGGAAAGTGCAAGGTGTGGGGTTTCGCCCCTATATTTGGCAGTTAGCCCACCAATGCAAATTATTAGGTGATGTTTGTAATGATGGTGAAGGGGTGCTAGTGCGTTTATGTATTGGTTCGGATCTCACTGAATTTACTCAGTTATTGTACCAACATTGTCCGCCATTAGCCCATATAGAAAGTATTGAACCGCAACCTTTTCAATGGGATAAATTACCCGATACTTTTACTATTCGCCGTAGTGGTGAAGGTAAAATGGACACGCAAGTAATTCCAGATGCTGCCACTTGTGATGCGTGCCAACAAGAGCTTTTTGCCCTATCAAATCGGCGTTTTCATTACCCGTTTACAAACTGTACGCATTGCGGCCCCCGTTTCACTATTATTCGTCATATGCCTTATGATAGACCCAATACCGCAATGGCCGATTTTCCTTTGTGTCCTAATTGCTTAGAGGAATATCAATCCCCCGCAGATAGACGATTTCATGCGCAACCTAATGCGTGCGCGGTGTGTGGCCCTGAAATTAAATTGTGCGACCCATCAGGAAAAACGATTGCAAATAAAGAGAACGCATTAGTCTTGGCAGCTCAGCAGTTATTGGCAGGTAAAATTGTTGCCATTAAGGGGATTGGGGGGTTTCACCTTGCTTGCGATGCGAGTAATGATCAGGCGGTAGAAGCTTTGCGCGTACGTAAATGCCGACCAACTAAGCCACTTGCGGTAATGGTTCCATCACTGAATTGGTTAGAGTTGCACAATATGCCGCTTAGTGATGGCCTATGTGCATTATTAAAAAGCCCTGCCGCACCGATTGTGTTGATTAAAAATTGGAAAAATCATGTATTAAGCCAATATATTGCGCCAAAGCTAGCGGAAATAGGTGTTATGTTACCTTCTAATCCGTTGCAACACCTATTGATGGCACAAGTTAATTGCCCATTAGTGATGACATCAGGAAATGTATCAGGAAAGCCCCCTGTATTGAGTGAGCAAGCTGCTCTGGCTGATTTAACGGATATTGCTGATTTTTTCCTCACTCATAACCGCGATATTGTCCAACGTGCAGATGACTCACTGGTGCGTTATCATGATGGGCAAGCGGAAATGCTCCGTCGTGCGCGGGGCTATGTCCCTGATTCGATTGATTTACCTAAAGGGTTTGAAAATTCCCCACCAATACTGGCTTTAGGGGCTGATCTTAAAAATACCTTTTGTTTATTGCGAGACAAAAGTGCAGTAATGAGCCAACACCTAGGCGACCTTGATGACATGGATATTTTTGAACAATACCAGTCTGCGATTGCATTATTTGAATCTATTTATCGTTTTACGCCAACCGCTATAGTTTCTGATATGCATCCTAATTATGTGAGTACGCGCTATGGCGAGGCGTTATCACAGCAATTACGAATCCCATTGATAAAAGTGCAGCATCATCATGCGCATATCGCAGCGGTAATGGTTGAGCATGGTTTACCACTAAATGGAAGTAAAGTCATTGGGTTAGCTTTGGATGGTTTGGGGTATGGTGATGACCACCGGCTATGGGGAGGTGAATGCTTACTAGTGGATTATAAATCCAGTCAATACCTAGGAGGCTTGCCCTCAGTTGCACTGCCGGGAGGGGAATTAGCTTCTCGGCAGCCATGGCGTAATTTCCTTGCGCATTGTTTACAATTTGTCCCCCAGTGGCAAAAGCAAGAGAGCGTTGCTTATTTAATGTCATTTCCTTGGCAAGGCTTACAAAAGGCGATTGATAAAGGAATTAATAGCCCAACGGCTTCATCTACTGGGCGGCTTTTTGATGCGGTTGCTGCGGCGTTAGGTATTTGTACGGCACAAACTAGTTGGGAAGGGGAGGCCGCTTGCCAACTGGAAGCGATTGCAATGAAATCTCCCGTGAGCGTACATCCGGTCACTATGCCGTTAGTTGGTCAACAATTAGATTTACATACATTTTGGCAGCAATGGATGGCGTACTGTGCGCCTAAACCACAACGCGCACATGCATTTCATGTAGCGTTAGCGGAAGGTTTTGCTGAGCTAGCAAGGAAATCAGCGAACCAATATGGTACTAAGAAAATTGTTTTGTCAGGTGGTGTGATTCATAACCAACTATTGCGAGAACTATTAATGAATAATCTATCTGAGTTCGATGTGTTATATGCAAAACAATTTCCTATGGGAGATGGTGGGCTATCATTGGGGCAAGTCGCTATCGCTTCTGCGATGTTGAAAAATTAATCTATTACTGATGGGCAGTATTATATTTATAGGATTGTATATCTACCTATTTTTCAGCTTTTCATTTTAATAGAATATATTGTCTTTTTGATATTGATTCTTATTTAACATATTTGTTTTTATATTAATAGTTGGATTGTTATTAATACACCTATTCTGCTTAATTAATTATATTACGATAATGAATCTAAGTATCATAATGAAAAATAAATGGTTTTTTATTTTAAATGATGTGATGTATAACGCAGTATTGAAAATCAAATCTATTTTTTTATATTTTCCCTCTTGTTTTAACACAGGTTACTGAATCGATTTTTCTAGCAAATATATAAAAAAAATAAAATTTCTTATTGCCTATTGATGAAGATCAAATGATTTAGGAGCGGTAGGAATAGGATCTTATTTTATATTTATGCATCAGGTTACTTAAATAAGAATTTATTTCATTAGAGTTGGTTTTGTTTGCTTCTTAAATAGATAAATACAAACAAAAAGCGTATGCATCATTTGTGTATAGGGCCTTGTGGTATTTATAACCTTAAGATAATAAACAAAAATTTCCTTCTAATGAATAGGTTTTAAGCCACCCATAATAATAGGAAAAAAGAATGATAGGAGATAACTCTATTATTTCTTCGCATGGCATTAACCGCCGTGATTTTATGAAGTTATGTACAGCATTAGCAGCGACAATGGGATTAAGCGGGAAGGCTGCTGCCCAAATAGCTGAATCTATTAGTGATCCAGCTCGACCTCCTGTCATTTGGATTGGTGCCCAAGAGTGTACGGGGTGTACGGAATCTTTGCTGTGTTCAACCCATCCAACTTTGGAAAATTTAATTCTCGATACTATTTCATTGGAATACCACGAGGTGTTGTCTGCCGCCTTTGGTGAGCAAGTTGAGCAAAATAAACATGATGCAATTGAAAAGTACAAAGGAAAATATGTTTTAGTCGTCGATGGTTCTATCCCACTAAAAGATAACGGTATTTATTGCATGGTGGCGGGGAAACCGATTGTTGAGCATATTCGTGAAGTGGCTGAACACGCCGCGGCCGTGATTGCGATTGGTTCTTGTGCTTCGTGGGGCGGTGTTGCTGCGGCAGGAGATAACCCAACAGGAGCCGTGGGTTTAGATCAAGTCATTAAAGATAAAACCGTTATCAATATTCCAGGTTGCCCGCCTAATCCACATAACTTCCTTGCGACGGTCGCGCACTTAATTACGTTTAATCGTCCACCAAAACTGGATAGCAAAAATCGCCCAATGTTCGCGTACGGTCGATTAATTCATGAACACTGCGAACGTCGCCCTCATTTTGATGCGGGCCGCTTCGCAAAAGAGTTCGGTGATGATGGTCATCGTGAAGGTTGGTGTTTATACCATTTAGGCTGTAAGGGGCCTGAAACTTACGGGAACTGTTCCACATTGCAATTCTGTGATGTCGGTGGTGTTTGGCCTGTGGCGATTGGTCACCCTTGTTATGGCTGTAATGAGGAAAATGTCGGCTTTCACAAAGCGATACATCAGTTGGCGAGCGTGGAAAACCCAACACCACGGGTGGATAAACCGGATGTCAATAATCGCGAAGGTGGCCAAATTTCATCTACAGCTGTGGGGTTAATTGGTGGTGTTGTCGGGTTAGTGGCTGGAGTTAGCGTGATGGCAGTACGTGAATTAGGTCGTCAAAAACGCCAACAAGATACTGACTCACGGGGAGAATAACCGTGAATAGACGAAATTTTCTTAAACTCTCCGCAGGGGGAGCATTACTTGCGGGAAGTTCACCCAGTTTGGCGGGGCCTGAAAACCGCCCGTCAATTCCTAATTCTTTAGGGATGCTATATGACTCGACCCTGTGTATTGGGTGTCAGGCGTGCGTGACAAAATGCCAAGATATTAACCACCCAGAACGTAACCCGGTCGGGGAACAAACTTGGTCAAATAATGACAAACTCACCCCTTATACCAACAATATTATTCAGGTTTGGAGCAGTGGAACAGGCGTTCATAAAGACCAAGAAAAAGATGGCTATGCCTACATTAAAAAGCAGTGTATGCACTGTGTTGACCCTAATTGCGTGTCGGTTTGCCCTGTTCAAGCGCTGAAAAAAGACCCAAAAACCGGCATTGTTCATTACGATGCCAGCGTATGTACTGGCTGCCGCTATTGCATGGTGGCGTGTCCCTTTAATATTCCGAAATATGCTTACGATGACAAATTTGGTGCGATTCATAAATGCGAGTTATGCAACCAAAAAGGTGTCGAACGTTTAGACAAGGGTGGCTTGCCCGGTTGTGTCGAAGTTTGCCCAACGGGAGCGGTAATTTTCGGGACGCGGGAAGAATTGCTCGCGGAAGCCAAAAAACGCTTAACACTCAAAGTGGGGGATGAGTACGGTTACCCAAGACAAACCTTACATAGCAATGACCCGAATGTGATTAAAGTGCCGAAATATGAGGCTCATGTTTATGGAGAACTTGAAGGCGGTGGTACACAAGTCATTGTTCTTTCAGGTGTGCCCTATCAAAATCTTGGGTTGCCTGAATTGGAGCAGTTGTCTACTGGGGCTCGTTCTGAATATGTCCAGCACACCCTTTATAAAGGGATGGTATTGCCGCTCGCGGCGTTGGCAGGGTTGAGTTTCTTGGTGTATCGCAATACCAAGAATGATAAACACGAAGGAGACGACTCAAATGACGACGCATCATAAAGAGCAGCCGTTAGGCGGGCGTTTAGTCAGTTGGCCAATTATGGTATTTGGGCCATTAGTGCTGATTTGTGTCATCTTGATTGTTAAACGTTTGGTCTTCGGCTTAGGCTCAGTTTCTGACCTAAATGGTGGCTATCCTTGGGGGATCTGGATTGCTTTTGACTTACTAATTGGTACCGGTTTTGCTTGTGGTGGTTGGGCGCTGGCTTGGGCGGTGTATGTATTTAATCGCGGTGAATATCACCCGTTAGTGCGCCCTGCGTTATTAGCCAGTTTGTTCGGTTACTCCCTCGGTGGTTTATCCATTACCATTGACGTAGGTCGTTACTGGAACTTGCCTTACTTTTACATCCCCGGTTTCTTTAACACCAATTCGGTGCTATTTGAAACGGCAGTGTGTATGACGATTTATATTGGTGTGATGGCACTGGAATTTGCTCCTGCACTGTGTGAACGTTTTGGTTGGAAGGTTTCATTAAAACGCTTAAATAAAGTGATGTTTTTTATCATTGCGCTAGGGGCGTTATTGCCGATGATGCACCAGTCATCAATGGGGTCATTGATGATTTCAGCAGGATATAAAGTCCATCCTATTTGGCAAAGCTATGAAATGCTACCTCTACTCTCATTGTTGACCGCATTTATTATGGGCTTTTCTATCGTCATTTTTGAAGGGTCATTACTTCAAGCCGCATTACGTGGGCAGGGTGCTGATGAACGGCCATTGTTTGTTCGTATCACTCGGATCTTGCAGGTACTGTTAGTGCTGTTTTTGGTCTGTCGTTTTGGTGAGCTGATTTATCGAGATAAGTTGCACCATATCTTCAATACCGATTTCTACGCCATGATGTTTTGGATAGAAACCGCATTAATGGTTTTCCCATTGGTTATTTTCCGCATGCCATCACTGAGGAATGATTCACGGTGGTTATATGCAAGCGGTTTAAGCATGTTGATTGGTGCTGCAATGTGGCGGATGAGCTATTCCCTCGTTGCATTCAACCCAGGGGGCGGATACGACTACTTCCCAACAACAGAAGAACTTTTAATTTCAATAGGTTTCGTGGCAATAGAGGTATGCGCTTATATCTTATTGATCCGCTTATTACCTGTTATTCCAGCATTGAAAAAAACAACGATGAGCCATTCAGAGGCCCGAGGTAAAGCATGAGCCAACGTATAACAATAGACCCAGTCACTCGTATCGAAGGTCACTTACGCATTGATTGTGAAATTGAAGATGGAAAAGTCACCAAGGCTTGGGCTTCAGGCACGATGTGGCGTGGTATGGAAGAGATAGTCAAAGGAAAAGACCCTCGTGATGCATGGATGATCATGCAGCGTATTTGTGGGGTTTGTACCACAGTGCACGGTATTGTGTCGGTACGCACGATTGAGAGCGCCTTAAATATTGATGTGCCAGTGAATGCGCAGTATATCCGTAATATGATTTTAGCCGCGCATACTATTCAAGACCATATTGTCCATTTTTATCAATTATCGGCGTTAGATTGGGTGGATATCACCTCTGCGCTGAATGCAGACCCAAATAAAGCGGCAGAAATTTTGAGAGGCGTTTCGACGTGGCCACTGAATAGCCCAGAAGAGTTCACGCGAGTTCAAGATAAAATTAAAAAACTGGTTGCCAGTGGGCAATTGGGTATTTTTGCTAATGGATATTGGGGGCACCCAGCGATGAAACTATCGCCTGAGGTGAACTTAATTGCTGTAGCTCACTACTTACAAGCCCTCGAATGTCAGCGTGATGCTAACCGTATTGTGGCGTTATTAGGAGGTAAAACGCCGCATATTCAAAACCTTGCTGTTGGTGGTGTCGCAAACCCTATCAACCTTGATGGTGTTGGGGTTCTGAACCTTGAACGCTTGATGTATGTAAAATCCTTTATTGACCGTTTAGGGGATTTTATCGAGCAAGTGTATAAGATTGACGCAGCGGTGATTGCAGCAGGCTACCCTGAATGGCTCGAAGTCGGTCAAGGTGCGAAACATTACATGTGTATGCCTGAAATGCCAATGGACGGTAAAAATGGGAGTTTTCTATTACCTGGCGGGTATCTAGAGAACAGTGACTTTAGTACTTATCGCCCCATTACTAGCCATACAGATGAGTATTTGATCAACGGCATCAAAGAAAGTAGCAAACATGCATGGTACAAAGAAAATGAGCCACAAGCACCGTGGGAAGGTACTACGAACCCGGATTACACCGGTTGGGATGATGACGGTAAATATTCATGGGTAAAAGCACCTACTTTCTATGATAAAACCGTTGAAGTCGGGCCGCTCGCTGATTTGTTGTGTAAATTAGCGGCAAAACATGAACCGACAGAAAAACACTTTAATGATGTGGTAAACCTGTATCAAACATTGACAGGTAACAATATTAGTGTGGACCAACTGCATTCCACATTGGGGCGGATTATCGGGCGTAGTGTTCGCTGCTGTGTACTGAATGAAACCTTGTCAATTCAATGGCAAGCGCTGGTGGACAATATCGCAAAAGGGGATCACACCACCTTTGTAAAACCCGTATTCCCAGAAAATGCCACCATTAAAGGTGTCGGTTTTGGTGAAGTACCTCGAGGTTTATTATCTCACTGGGTCGTGATCAAAGACGGTAAAATTGAAAATTACCAAGCGGTAGTGCCATCGACTTGGAACTCAGGCCCACGTAATTTCAATGATGAGCCAGGCCCTTATGAGCAAGCATTGGTAGGAACTCCTGTCGCTGACCCATCTAAACCTCTTGAAGTGGTGCGGACCATTCACTCATTTGACCCTTGTATGTCTTGTGCAGTGCACATTGTTGACCCTGAAGGTGGCGAAGTCACTAAGGTTAAGGTGCTGTAATGCGTATTTTAGTCTTAGGTGTTGGCAATATACTGTTGAGCGATGAAGGGATTGGGGTACGCATCGTTGAGGCTTTAGAACAGCGCTATCACCTACCTGAATGCGTAGAAGTGCTTGATGGTGGAACTGCTGGAATGGAGCTAATTGGCCCAATGGCAGATAGAGACCATTTGATCATTGCCGATGTTGTGTTATCGAGCCAGAAGGCTGGCTCGATTTTAGTCTTGCGTGATGACGAAGTCCCTGCGCTGTTTACACGTAAAATTTCCCCACATCAACTCGGTTTATCAGATGTGCTATCCGCTTTGCATTTAACCGATGAATTCCCACAGCGGCTAACATTAGTTGGCGTTGTGCCTGAATCCCTCGAGCCGCATATCGGTTTGACGGCAACAGGGCTGGCCGCTTTAGAGCCAGCTTTACAAAAGGTTATTGAGGTTTTGCGAAGCGAAGGCTTGGAAATCATAGCGAAAGAAGAGAGTTTGCATGCCGGATGACATATTAGGTTATGAAACTAACCCTCGGCCTCAGGTTGAGGCCGCATTTACGCGCGTTGCTGAACAATCGATGCATGATTTGTCATTTTTGCATCCAACGATGCCTGTGCACGCCAGTGATTTTGCCCTGTTTGAAGGGCAATGGGTGGGTGCGGTGATTACGCCATGGATGCTCAGCGCGATTATTCTACCGGGGCCTGAGCAATATTGGCCTCGCCGCGTGGTCGGTGACAAGGTTGGGTTAATCCTCCCCTATGGTGAAATGACTTATACCGTAGGTGAATTAGACGGCTTAACTCAATATTTTGCTTGCTCATTAATGTCGCCATTAGAAAAAAAAATGACACCAGAACAAGGTATTCACCTAACGGATGATTGCCAGCGAATATTGTTATCGCTCCCAGTTAGTGACCCGAATATTCCTCAAGCACCTGAACGTAGAGCATTGTTTGCCCGCCACTTAAGGGGGCAGGATGCATGAGGTTTCGTTATGCCAAAGTACGATAGAAATTATTGAACAGCAGGCGAAAAAAAATGCAGTTAACCGAGTCACAGGTGTTTGGCTTGAAATCGGCGCACTCTCTTGTGTTGAAGAGAGTGCGTTTCGCTTCAGTTTTGATGTCGTTTGCCGAGGGACGGTTGCAGAAGGCTGCCAGCTCCACATTATTTACCAGCCCGCACAAGCATGGTGTTGGGATTGCAGTGAAATAGTGGAAATAGACAGCCACCAATCGGTTTGTCCATGCTGTCAGGGGTTGAACCTGAAAGTGGAAAGTGGGGATAGTTTGCGCATCAAAGAGTTGGAAGTGGAGTAGCTTTTTGAGCTGAGCTTGAGGTGTATCAACTAGACTCAATGGACTATGTATTAATCTAATTTAACAATTTAGCGGTTGGGAGTGAAACTTATGTGTAGTACTTGTGGATGTGCGTCGGGAGAGCGCAAAATTGAGGGGGATGACCACGATCATCACCATGACCACCATCACGGCCATGATCACCACCAAGGTCACAACAATCATGATCACGACCATCACCATGATCATGAACCTAATGGGCAAACGGTGATCATTCATCACCATTATTATCATCAAGGTGATGTCCACAACCATTATCACCAATATGAACCCGCACCTGCTGAAAGCAAGTCTAAAAAGCATAAACACAAACATAAGCATAAACATATTTATCAAACGGCTGAGGCAAGTTTTAAACCAGCTGGGGAACACCATGACCTTGATTATGGCCACGGTGAAGCAGGTACCCATGCACCGGGGATTAGCCAAAAACGCATGCTACAAATTGAGATGGATGTGTTAGATAAAAATAACCATCTGGCGGAACATAACCGTAAGGATTTTTGCCAGAAGAATATTTTAGCGCTAAACCTCGTTTCTAGCCCCGGTTCAGGAAAAACCACCTTGTTGACAGAAACGTTGTTAAGACTGCGTGACAGAATTAATTGCGCAGTGATTGAAGGTGACCAACAAACCACTAATGATGCACAACGGATCCGCGAAACGGGTGTGCCTGCGATTCAAGTGAACACAGGAAAAGGCTGTCACTTAGATGCACAAATGGTCCACGATGCAACAGCACGTTTAGAGTTAGCCGATAACAGTTTGTTATTTATTGAAAATGTCGGGAATCTCGTGTGCCCTGCCAGTTTTGACTTAGGGGAACGCCATAAAGTAGCGGTACTGTCAGTCACGGAAGGGGAAGATAAGCCTCTCAAATATCCACATATGTTTGCGGCAGCAGATATCATGTTATTGAACAAAATCGACTTACTGCCATACCTGAATTTTGATGTTGATGCTTGTATCGCCAATGCTAAGCAAGTGAACCCCAATATCCAAGTTATCCAAGTTTCTGCGACACGCGGCGAAGGGATGGATGCATGGCTGGCATGGTTGGAGACACAGCTATGTGCTTAGGCATTCCGGGCAAAATAGTGGCAGTTGGTGAAGACATTCACCAACTCGCTCAAGTGGATGTTTGTGGTGTAAAACGCGATGTGAATATTGGCCTCATTTGTGAAGGGGAAACCGCCGATTTATTAGGCCAATGGGTATTGGTACACGTCGGGTTTGCCATGAGTATCATCAATGAAGAAGAAGCGCAATCTACCTTGGATGCGTTAACCGCGATGAGCCAGCTAGACCACGAGGTCAGCGATTTTAGTGGTTTAAATGCAGGAGCGGCAGATGCAGTACGTCGATGAATTTCGCGACCCTGTTCTTGCAAAAGCGCTGTTGGCGCATATTCATCAACGGGTGAATGAAATACCCCAAGCGAAACGACGCCCATTACAACTCATGGAAGTCTGTGGTGGCCACACCCACGCGATTTTTAAATTTGGTATTGACCAGTTATTACCCACTGACATTGAATTTGTTCATGGGCCCGGTTGCCCTGTGTGCGTTTTGCCAATGGGACGAATTGATAGTTGTATTGAAATTGCACAGCACCCTGAGGTTATCTTTTGTACTTATGGCGATGCAATGCGTGTTCCGGGGGAAAAGGGCTCTTTACTTGACGCCAAGCGTAATGGAGCGGATGTCCGCATCGTTTATTCACCGCTAGATGCCTTGGCATTGGCAGAGCAGCATCCCCATCGCCAAGTGGTTTTCTTTGGCTTAGGCTTTGAAACCACAATGCCGAGTACGGCAATTACCTTGCAGCAGGCGAAGCGACGCCAATTAGCAAATTTTAGTGTATTTTGCCAGCACATTACGATCATTCCTACCTTGCGTAGCTTACTTGAGCAACCGGATGTCCGTATTGACGGCTTTTTAGCACCAGGACACGTGAGTATGGTAATCGGGGCGCATCCCTACCAGTTTATTAGCGAAGACTTCCATAAACCCTTGGTGGTCACAGGGTTCGAACCCTTAGATATTTTGCAGTCGTTAGCCATGCTAGTTGACCAAATCGCTGATGGTCGTTGTGAGGTAGAAAACCAATATAAACGCGTTGTGGCCGATGAAGGTAACCTGTTGGCACTTAAAGCGTTAGAGGAAGTTTTTGAACTTAAACAAACCAGTGAATGGCGCGGGTTGGGGGAAATTGCAGGTTCAGGGGTTCAATTAACTCAAGCTTACCAATTTTTTGATGCTGAGAAGCGTTTTCAGGTACAACCCCATAAAGTGGCGGATGACCCGCAAGCACGTTGCGGTGAGGTGTTAACAGGGCGCTGTAAACCGAACGAATGTACGTTGTTTGGGCGCCGTTGTACGCCACAAACGGCTTTTGGCGCATTAATGGTTTCTTCTGAAGGTGCCTGTGCAGCTTATTACCAATATCGTCGGGAGGCATAAATGAGTCGTGATGCTAACAATGTGGTGACGATGGCCCACGGAAGTGGTGGGCAGGCGATGCAGCAATTGATTGAACAGTTGTTTTTGCAGGCGTTTGCAAACCCAGCGTTGAATGAGCGAGAAGACCAAGCTCGGCTAGCATTGTCCGAAATGACAGCATTGGGTGACCGTTTGGCATTCAGTACCGATAGCTATGTCATCGACCCGATTTTTTTCCCGGGAGGCAATATTGGTAAAATAGCCGTTTGCGGCACAGTGAATGACGTTGCAGTTAGTGGGGCTACCCCCAAATATCTTTCTTGCGGTTTTATCTTGGAAGAAGGTTTTTCCCTGACTGAATTGCAGGTCATTGTCGAATCTATGGCGGCAACGGCAAAAGCGGCCGGTGTGGATATTGTGACAGGCGATACCAAGGTAGTGCAGCGCGGGGCTGCAGATAAAATCTTTATCAATACGGCAGGTATTGGCGTGATCCCGTCCAATATCCAGTGGGGAGCTCAGCATATTCAAGCGGGGGATAAAGTGATTGTTAGCGGTACGTTGGGTGATCACGGCGCGACTATCTTAAACCTGCGCGAACAACTCGGGTTAGAAGCGGAGCTTTGCAGTGATTGTGCGGTATTAACGCCATTGATAGCTCCGCTGCGTGAAATTGACGGCATTCGGGCATTACGAGACGCAACTCGTGGTGGCGTAACGGCAATCTTACATGAATTTGCCCAAGCCAGTGGTTATGGAATTGCCGTAAATGAGGGGGATTTACCAGTTTCTTCTGCAGTTAGGGGCGTGTGCGAGCTATTGGGTTTAGAGCCGTTAAACTTTGCCAATGAAGGTAAACTAGTGATTGTGGTGAAACCTGAAGCGGAAAATGCAGTGCTTGCTGCACTACACCAACACCCATTAGGGAAAGATGCAGCCACGATTGGCTGTGTGACTGAGCAAAAACAAGTCAAATTAGTTGGGATCTTCGGTACATCAAGGTTATTAGATTTGCCTCACAGCGAGCCTTTACCCCGTATTTGTTAATTGAAAACGCCCTATAGATAAAACCTATAGGGCGTCCAAATTTATTAACGTCTTAACATGCCTTTATCGATGATAAATTCGATAATGGTCTCTAAGCCGACTTTTTTCTTTAAGTTAGTAAACACATAGGGCTTTACTGGTCGCATTCTTGCGGTATCGGCTTCCATCACTTCTAATGAAGCGCCGACATACGGAGCAAGGTCAATTTTGTTTATCACCAGTAAATCGGAATGGGTGATCCCTGGCCCACCTTTACGTGGAATTTTTTCGCCTTCAGCAACATCAATAACATAAATGGTTAAGTCTGCCAGCTCTGGGCTAAACGTCGCGCTGAGGTTATCGCCGCCGCTTTCCACAAATACGATATCAAGATTTTTATGGCGGATGGCTAACTCTTCAACTGCCGCTAAATTCATTGATGCATCTTCACGAATAGCGGTATGAGGGCAGCCGCCAGTTTCAACACCAATAATGCGGTCTGCATCTAGTGCTTCGGCACGGGTTAAAATTTTGGCATCTTCTTGGGTGTAAATATCATTGGTGACAACGGCAATTTGGTAAGTGTCGCGCATGGCTTTACATAACACTTCTAATAATGCGGTTTTTCCTGAGCCAACCGGCCCACCGACACCAATTCTTAAGGGTTGATTATATTCTTGCATAGCATTTTCTCATGAACGAAAAAGTCGTGTGTATTGGGTTTCATGCCGACTACTGGCAATAATTTGTGCAGGTGTAAAACTACCAATATCGTCTAATGGCCAGATTGCCGATTGCGCAACCACTTCGGGTATGCGCTCAGCAAGGGTAAATAAAATATTTTGCCCCGCGCTTTGCCCTAAAGGGATAAGCTTAACACCGGACATCACCGTGTTTTCTAGCCAACCCCATGCATACGCGGTGCACAATTTTTCAACGTCAATTTGCCAATTTACCGCGGCGAGGGCGAAGGCCATTAGCTGGGTTTGTTTCACGCAGGTTTGCAGGTTAGCATCCAGTTCAATGCCTAGTTGAGGCAGCAACCGTGCAAAAGCAATTCCTCGTTGTCGCTCTTCTTGGCGTAGTTCTTTGGTTTCACGGCTGGCAATCATAAATTCACACCAATATTTCACCGCTTCAATATCACCAAGGGAAAGGGAAGTCTGAATTTGCCGTAAAACGGGAAGCTCTAATGTTGCAATGGCATGCGTCATTTGTGCGGTTAGCCAGCCTGCAAGGGTATCGGGTGTTGTTACCCAACCTTTTTCAATCGCCCATTCTAAGCCTTGTGAATAGGTAAACGAGCCAACAGGTAAAGAAGGACTAACTAACTGGTATAAGCGCAGATCTGCTAACATAGGCACACTCCCTGAACCTGATTAGTGATGGTGATCATCGTGGCCGTGATGGTGGTGATGACCACTGGATGAGCCGCCATAAGCCCCCGGTTCCGGTTGGTATTTTTCTAAACCGACACTAACCGTAGCACCTAACCCACGCGCCATATCATCTAACACATGGTCATGAAAATAACGGCACCAACCCGCTTCAATTTGCAAAGGAACATGGCGGTTGCCTAAGTGATAGCAAACGCGGGCGAGCAACAGAGCGTCATCGCTGTAAACGGTAGAAACTTGCTCTTTCGCGGCTTCGATTGTGACTAACTCACCGTCTTCAGTGGATAAAACGTCGCCTTCTTTCAGGATGGTTCCACGTGGCAAAAATAGCCCCGCTTCTTGCCCATCACTTAAGGTAACTTTTAAACGGCTTTTGGTGCGATCATCCATGGTTAAGCACAGGGTTAATGCGCTTGGTGAATGGGGTTGTGGGGCAACCACTTTAATAAATTTTTTCATTTTCTGGCTCTTTTAATTAGGGGTCAGAATAAAAAGTAACGTTGTGCCATCGGTAACTCAGTCGCAGGTTCGCATACCAGTGGGATACCATCGGCTTTGACGATATAAGTTTGCGGGTCAAGTTCGATATGTGGCACATAACTGTTGTGCACCATAGAGGCTTTGCTAATGTTTCGGCAGCCTTCAACTCGGCCTATTTGGCTCTGCAAGCCTAATTTTTCAGGGACACCTGCTTCAATACCTGCTTTTGACATAAAAATCATTGAGGTATGGTATTTTGCTTTACCTAATGCTCCAAACATCGGGCGGTAATGTACAGGCTGTGGTGTTGGGATTGCGGCGTTAATATCTCCCATTGGCGCATAGGCGACCATTCCCCCTTTCATAATTAGGGCGGGTTTGATGCCAAAAAATGCAGGGTCCCATAATACGATATCAGCTAACTTGCCTATTTCTATCGAACCGACTTCATGGGCGATACCGTGAGCGATAGCGGGGTTAATGGTGTATTTCGCCACATAACGTTTGATACGGTTATTATCGCTTTCTGGTGTGTCACCTTCTAAAGTTCCGCGCTGTAATTTCATTTTATGGGCGCACTGCCAAGTGCGAGTGATAACTTCACCAACGCGACCCATGGCTTGTGAGTCTGAAGACATCACAGAAATTGCGCCCATATCGTGCAAAATATCTTCCGCAGCAATGGTTTCACGGCGAATACGAGATTCCGCAAAAGCCACATCTTCTGGAATTGATGGGTCGAGATGGTGGCAAACCATTAACATATCCAAGTGCTCATCAACGGTATTGATGGTGTATGGCATAGTTGGGTTGGTCGATGCAGGCAGAATATTCGGTTCCCCGACGGATTTGATCACGTCAGGGGCATGGCCACCGCCAGCACCTTCCGTATGAAACACGTGGATCACTCGTCCTGCAATGGCCTTCACGGTTTCTTCATAAAAACCGCCTTCATTTAACGTATCTGAATGGATAGCCACTTGCACATCCATTTCATCAGCCACACTCAAGCAGTTGTGAATAGCCATTGGGGTAGCACCCCAGTCCTCGTGAATTTTTAAGCCAATGGCACCCGCTTCAATTTGTTCGCGAATCGCTTCGGGCCTACTGACGCAGCCTTTACCAAATAGCCCGACGTTGATCGGTAGTTCATCAACGGCTTCTAACATGCGGTACATATTCCAAATGCCGGGGGTGACGGTGGTGGCATTGGTGCCAGCAACAGGGCCAGTTCCACCGCCTATAAAGGTGGTAACACCGGAAACAAGACCTTCTTCTGCTTGTTGTGGGCAAATAAAATGGATGTGGGTATCAACGCCGCCCGCGGTGATAATTTTACCTTCGCCTGCAACTACTTCGGTACCGGGGCCAATAACAATATCGACATTGGGTTGAACATCAGGGTTACCTGCTTTACCAATCCCCGCAATACGGCCATTTTTGATCCCGATATCCGCTTTAACAATGCCCCAATGGTCTAAAATAATGGCGTTGGTGATTAGCACATCGACACACAGGTCACTGGTGACTTGGCTTTGGCCCATGCCGTCACGAATAACTTTACCGCCACCAAATTTGACCTCTTCACCATACGTGGTGAAATCTTTTTCGATCTCTAGAAATAATTCTGTATCAGCTAAGCGTAAACGGTCACCTGTTGTTGGACCAAACATATCTGCATACGCTTGACGAGAGATTGTTTTCATTATTAATTCTCACTCTCTAATTTACCCATGACTTTGCCATGGAAACCATATATTTCTCGCTTGCCGCTAAAAGCCACGAGTTCAACTGTGCGGCTTTGTCCTGGTTCAAAACGTACTGCCATGCCCGCAGGGATATTCAAACGAAAACCGAGTGTATTTTCGCGTTCAAATTTTAGGGCGTCGTTGACTTCATAAAAATGATAGTGAGAGCCAATTTGAATCGGGCGGTCACCATGGTTGGCAACTTGTATCGTTTGGGTTTCTCGGCCTGCATTTAGTTCGATATCACCCAAAGCGTGGTTGACTTTAATTTCACCGGGGATCATTTTGTTACCTATACAATCGGGTCGTGAATAGAAACCAGTTTTGTGCCATCAGGAAATGTACATTCCACTTGGATGTCTTTGATCATTTCTGGCACGCCTTCCATTACCTGCTCTGCGGTTAACAGGGTTCGGCCTTCGCTCATTAATTGGGCGACAGTTTTACCATCACGTGCGCCTTCCATAATCGCACAACTGATCAGCGCGACGGCTTCAGGGTAATTGAGCTTTAGCCCACGGGCTAAACGCCTTTCAGCAACGAGGCCTGCTGTAAAAAGCAATAATTTATCTTTTTCTCTTGGGGTTAATTCCATTTTTTGCTCCTAAAAAACGTTTAAGTTGCCCAAATACGCGGTGGTTCTGGGCAATAACCTAACCAATATTGTCTTGTTGTCTGCCAAATATGGGCAAAGCAAGCCATCATTGGCTCGGTTTGAGAACCTAATAACCGTAATACTAAAATGCCGTCTACATCAGTTAGCCCATATTCAAGCGGTCTCACTTCCGTAGAGAAAAACACGGCCAAACTCTCGTGAAGTTCAGCTTTTAACTCATCGCTGGCGGGGTAGATATACAAGGAGCCGACCATAGGAAATTCACGCATGACCGCTGATTGTTTTTGCGAACCTTCGATAAATATGGATTCCGCCAAGGTGAGTTTGTCATCAATATAAAACTGAAAGCGGCCCCGAATATCACCGTTGTCGAATTGCTCGTTTAATACTGGGCGCCCTAAACATTGTATTTCCCAGCTGATAAATTTTGATGAACTAGCGATTCGAACGTGGGTCTCTAAGCGAACTTGAGCCTCAGGGAAAAAAATATTTTCTTGAGGTAGCCATTCTAAGAACCCATTGGGCGCAACAGTTAATGTTTGTACTTGTCGTGCAATACCGCCCGCACTGCGATAAAATTTTGTCGCACCGGGCGTGGTCAATAACGCATGGGCGTGTGGTTGAACATCAATATTAATAAGGAGTTTATCCCCCCCGACAACGCCACCGGGTGGATGAAGTAAATAGGTGTGTGCAATTCCTTGCTCGGGGTAGAATGGCCGCTGAACCATTAAAGGGCCGATATGTTGTTTATCCGTTAAGCGGGTGACGCCACGTTTTAGTTCATATCGTAAGAAGATTTCAGCTAACCAGCCTGATCCTGAAAAATCAGACATACTTTCTCCTGCAACTCAGTCAACTAAAAATACGCGAACATGTTTAGCTATACCCCAGCCAAAATTGGGTATTTGTGATGTAAAAGCTAATGCAAGTAGGGTAGGATGTGAATGAACGCCAAAAATCATTATTATTATGCAGTGTCGTAGGCTGCATGTGTATGCCGCGCGATTCTACACCTTATATCGAAAATTGCCTTTCAATTAAACAGCATTTTATTTAGAAAATATAACAACCATCAAAATAACAGTAAAAAATGAGCGTATATCTATATTGCGATTTCAACGCAACCGGACTATATTCTCAGCCGCACTGATATAGAGCTGATATGTTTTGTTTCATTACTTTATATCTATTCAACAATCCCTTTTCTTGGGAAGTCATTCTGACATTAACAGCAGTTTATAGAGATTATGGAATATAAATTCTTTCTTTCAGAAAGCCAGATGGTGTTAAAAGCGTTTTATATTGAAAGCGCGATGATAGCCATGCTAACTGGCGCGAAAGGAAATATCGTGATCAATGGCCAATCCATTGAAATTGAAAGCGATGTCACCTTAATTATTCCTAAATACAGCCAAGTTTCCTGCAATATTGTGTGTAATACCGTGAAGCAGCCGCTTGAGTTGCACACGTTGTCGATGTCAGCAGAAGAATTACAAGCGGTATTTTTATTACTGAAAACATTGATGAAGTCCGGTGCGCCTCTGACTAGCCACCAACCCATCTACCATATTTCTCCCCCAGAAACTGTGAGAGATAACTTTAGTTTGCTAAAACAATGCTTACCATTAAAAAAACAGAGTGCATCCCAAGAAGCATTGTTAATGAAACAGAGCCTATATTTTATTTTAATGGCGATATATCAAGAAGGTATCGATATTCTGAATCTTTTTCGTTTCAATTACGATGAACCGAAAAACCAAGCGATCACCCATTTGATAACCCAAGAACCGCAAAAAAAATGGCATTTAGACGATGTTGCGAAAGCGTTATTTACGACCCCTTCAACGTTGCGCCGCCATTTGAACCGCGAAGGGGTGTCTTTTCGCCAATTATTGTTAGATGTTCGCATGGGGATGGCATTGAATTATTTAACGTTTTCGAATTATTCTGTTTTTCAAATTAGTCATCGCTGCGGTTTTGGTAGCAATGCTTATTTTTGTGATGTCTTTAAGCGAAAATATAATATGACACCTTCTCAGTTTCGGTTGCAATCAAGGCAGTCGAACGACCCTAATTTTATTACTAATTTGTCCTTGCGATCTAACCCAATTGAATTTGACAAAGAAATTGATGAGTAGTTGTTAAGATAGGTCAAATAACCACTTAATTTTGACGGTTTCTCTAATAAATTCGCTGTTCTATTGATGTAGCGCCTAGCAATCAGGGCATTAAATTTAATATAACTCATATTGGTTACTCTACACATAGCGAATATCTCACCGATAGCGACACCAATGAAAATAACGGCATTGGTGGTTTGAAATAAAAAATAAAACCTATCTATAGAGGGATGTATGATTAAAAATATCGTTGCAGCAATGTGCCTGATGGGGCTCACACTGCAAGCTCAAGCCGTGGAACCTACTCAATCACAAACCTTACGTTTAGCTATTGGTTCAGAGCCCACTGAAGGATTTGACCCTATGCTTGGGTGGAGCCATGGCAGCTATCTACTGTTGCATAGCCCATTATTGAAACAAAAGGCTGACCTCTCATGGCATAGCTATATGCTTGAAAGTTATCAACATAATGCCGATGGTAAACAGTGGACACTTAAGCTGAAAAAAGGCTTAAAATTTTCCGATGGCTCACCATTGACCGCCAAAGATGTGGTTTTTACTTATAACAATGCCGCGGCAAGTGGCGGTAAGGTGGATATGGGCAACTTTGCCAAAGCAGAAGAAGTTGACCCGCTAACCGTGAAGATCACGTTATCTTCCCCACAAAGTACCTTTGTTAATGTACTAGGCTCGCTAGGGATTGTTTGTGCAGATAAATATGATGCGAAAACCTATGCACATAACCCGATTGGCGCAGGCCCTTATCGCTTAGTCGCATTCCAGCCGGGGCAGCAATTGATTGTCGAGCAAAATCCGTATTATGCAGGGCCAAAAAATGACTTTGGTAAAATGGTCTTTGTCTTCCTTGATGAAGATGCGGCCTTTGCTGCGGCACAAAGCAATCAACTGGAAATCGTTCGTATCCCTGCCGCAGTAGCAGCGAATGCTAATGATGTGAAAAACATGAAATTGGTTGAGCGCTATAGCGTGGAAAACCGCGGTATCTCTTTCCCGATTCCACCCGCGGGTGAGAAAGATGCTCAAGGTAACCCTATCGGTAACGACATCACTTCTGATGTTGCTGTCCGTAAAGCGATTAACTATGCACTTGACCGTAAACTATTGGCAGAATCCGTATTAGAAGGCTTTGCCGTACCGGCTTATACTGGCGTCGCAGGGCTGCCATGGAATAACCCAGACTCCGCTTTTAAAGATGGTGACCTTGAGAAAGCCAAATCTATTTTAGAAGGGGCAGGGTGGAAGCTGAATAAAGAAGGCCTACGTGAGAAAAATGGCAAAGTGGCGAAACTGACATTATGGTATGCCAGTGGTGATACCACACGTCGTGACCTTGCTCAGGCAATCCGTTCAAGCTTAAAACCGATTGGTATCGAAATGGATTTAAAATCGGGAAGTTGGGAAACCGTTGAGCTACAGATGCATGCTAACCCAACATTGTTTGGTTGGGGAAGCTTAGACCCGATGGAAATTGTCCATAATTACAGCAGCAAAGCAGCTGGTGTTGGTTTTTATAACCCCGGTTATTATAAAAATGCGGCAGTTGATGAACTAATCGAAAAAGCGTTAGCACAAGCTGACCAAGAGGCAGCGATTCCATTATGGCAACAAGTGGATTGGAATGGTAACACGGGTGTTGGTATTAAAGGTGATGCTCCATGGGCTTGGTTAATGAACCTGCAACATATTTATTTGCTGAATAATTGTGTTGATTTAGGTACTAGTGCCCCTGAAATTCATGGTTCTTGGTCAGTATTAAATAATGTCGATGAATGGGCGTGGACCTGTCAGTAATGCGAACCGCACTCGGGCTTTTATTGCGATTTATTTGTTTATTAACCGTAACGGCAGCGGGAATTTTTATCCTGCTGAGTTACTCGCCTATCGACCCAATAAAAGCCTATATCGGCAATGACTTACTGCATGTTCCCCCTGAGCAATATGCGCTAATTGCCGCGCGATGGGGGCTTGATCAGCCATTATGGGTACAGTTCTGGCGTTGGTTTTCACAAGTGTTACAGGGGGATTTTGGCTATTCCATGCTCTATAACACCCCAGTAATTCAAGTGATTGCTGACCGCCTTGTGCCTTCTTTAGCTCTACTTATTAGTTCTTGGCTGTTCTCTGGAGTTGTTGGTTTTGCGTTGGGTTTAGTGGCTGGGCGTTATTTAAACCGCTGGCCAGACAAACTCATCTCAACATTATGCTATTTACTGGCTTCAATTCCTGTTTTTTGGGTAGGTTTGCTGTTGTTGTCTTTGTTTGCGGTGACATTACAGTGGGCTCCGATATGCTGTGCTTGGCCGATAGGCTTGGATGAGCAAACGGCAACATTTTCACAGAAACTTCATCACCTAGTTTTACCTGTCATTGCGTTGGGTATGTTAGGCGTGGGTAATATCGCATTGCATACACGTGCCAAAGTTGTTGAAGTGATGAGCAGTGAATTTATTCATTACGCACAGGCTCAAGGGGATAATGGTTGGTCGATGATTGGGTTTCATGTACTAAAACATGCTATTACCCCGGCAATTTGTTTACAGTTTGCTTCTATTGGTGAATTACTAAGTGGGGCATTATTAGCAGAAAAAGTATTTGCCTATCCAGGCTTAGGTCAGGCGACGATTGATGCAGGGTTGCGTGGAGATATTCCGTTATTGATGGGGATTGTCATGTTATGTGCCGCGATAATATTTTTTAGCAATACGGTAGCTGACAGCCTACTAAAAAAAGTGAATAAGGGAGTGATGAGAGCGTCATGACATATAACCCTAATCGCGCTTTATTTAAGTTAGCTTTTTCGTTGCTTTTGCTGGTTGTTGTCAGTATCTATGCGTTTGGTCTCTCCCTCAATGATATTGAAATGAATTTACTCGATAGGCGTTTGCCACCTTCGTGGGCGCATCTATTTGGTACAGATAATTTAGGGCGTGATTTATTTGCCAGAACCTTTCAAGGTGTGGCAGCAAGCTTGCAAATCGGCCTTATGGCAGCGGTTACCAGTGGTTTTATTGCACTTGTCATGGCCGGTTTATCTTCAATAAGCAAAGTGATGGACTATGTAGTGCGTGGCGTTATTGATGCCATGTTGGCATTGCCACATCTTTTATTACTGGTATTGATTTGTTTTACGCTGGGTGGCGGAAAAATGGGGGTGATTTGGGCCGTTGCACTGACGCATTGGCCAAAATTAGCCTTAATTTTACGTTCGGAGTTACAACGAGTTAGCCAGTCAGATTATATTATGTTATCTCAACGTATTGGTAACAGTGCGTTTTACCGCTGGCGTTATCACTATTTACCGATGATTTTGCCTCAATGGATGGTAGGAACGTTGTTAATGTTTCCCCATGCGGTTTTACACAGTGCGGCGTTAAGTTTCTTAGGCTTTGGTTTATCGCCCCATGAGCCCTCACTGGGTATTTTATTGTCCGATGCATTGCGTTATCTCAGCACAGGAGCTTGGTGGCTGGTGGTTTTCCCAGGCATTGCCTTAGTTGGGCTAGTGTTATTATTTGACCAATTTGCTAAAGCCTTGCAGCAGCTTTGGTTGAAGGGGGCCGTATGTTGAGTCTTGATAATCTCACCGTGGATGTCGCGCAATTTCGTTGGTTAGGGCGCAAGCGTTGGGCTCCGTTACTACAAGGGATTTCATTGGATATTCAGCCCGGTGAGATGGTTGCACTGGTGGGTGGGAGCGGGGAAGGTAAAAGCTTGTTATTACAGAGTGTTTTGGGGTTACTTCCCCATAATATGCGCTGTCGTGGTGGTATTCACCTTAATGGTAAAAAACTGACCGAACAAAGCAAAGCGCAACACCGTGGTAATACATTATGCTATATACCTCAAGGGGTTAGCGCACTTAACCCATTAATTCGTATCGGCCCACAATTAGAACGTGCCGCAGTGTTAAGTGGGCAGCATATTAAAATGCACGATGTTGCACGGCACTTACAGCAATATAATTTGCAAAGCTCACTAGTGGATAGCTACCCAAACCAGTTATCCGGTGGAATGGCAAAGCGGGTACTCGCCAGCAGTGCGACACTCTCTTGCGCGCAATATATTTTAGCGGATGAAATTTCATCATGGCTGGATGATGACCATGCTACACAACTGCTCGAAAACATTAAATCGCTTTGCCACGATGGCCGAGGTGTTTTATGGGTCACCCATGATTTATCCATGGCTGTACGTTTTGCTGACCGTATTGCCTTATTGCGTAACGGAGCGTTGGAAGAAGTGTTAAGCAGCCAAAAGCTACAACAAGGCGGCGGTGGAAAATGGCTGCAATCGTTGTGGAATGCGTTACCGGAACATCAATTTATGGCAAGTAAATGAGTATCACTGAACCTATTTTACAAGTAAATAATTTATGCATTGAACAAGGTGGGCAGCGGCTGTGGGATGGCTTTAGCTTATCACTGACTAGCGGTGAACGTCTTGGGATATCTGCGCCCAGTGGTTTTGGGAAAACCACGTTGGGCCGAGTATTAGCTCAGTGGCAAAAGGCATCCCAAGGAACCATTTTGTTTGAAGGGCAACCGTTACCTCAACAAGGTTATTGCCCAATTCAATTAGTCCCCCAACATCCCGAAAAAAGCTTTAACCCCTATCGCAAGGTGGGGGCGAGTTTATTTGATGCTTGGCAGCCAGAAACCCATTGGTTAGAGCGCTTTTCGATTAAACCTGCTTGGCTTGAAAGGCTTCCCAGTGAGTTATCGGGTGGTGAACTTGCTCGTATTGCGTTACTGCGAGCCCTTGACCCGCGAACGAAAATTTTAATTGCCGATGAAATCACCGCACAGTTAGACGCCAATTTGCAAAAAGAAATTTGGCAGTTGTTACTGAAATTATCCGAAGAGCGACCACTCGCAATGGTTATTTTTAGCCATAACAAAGCGTTATTAGAGAAAGTGTGTAGCCGGGTTATCTCACTAGCCAAATAATAGGCCGACATTATGGCTTAACGATAACAGAATTATTCAGTAATTTGGGCAAGCTTATCAATTTCGTTTAATAACTGATTTACATTGGGCCGATAGCCTATCCCATCGTTAACACCTTCCGTATAGGTCGATTTTCTTATCAGTTCGCGCATTCCCCACGCTGACAGAATAATTTGATGCTGTTTAGCATAGCTTTGAATTAATGCGAGTGCACCTGAACATAGTGGTGTTGCACTCGATGTTCCTGAATAACGGTCGGTATAATTGCGTTCATTGCCGGGGTGTTTTTGTAGTTTTCCATAGCCTGTGGTGGTCACACTCCAATCTCCCCATGAATTAATCAGTGAGCTTGTTTGATTATAATTTGAAAAAAGCGCACGTTTCCCTGTATGGTGGTAGCAAGCGCCTACTAACATGCTGCCATTGTCACCGAAATCATCCATAACCTCGGGTTTGCTTAAATCCAAGCCACCATTCCCTGCTGCTAGAAGAACGGTTGCACCTTTATCGACCATAATTTTAATTCTTTCCCACCAATTACGGATGGATGTGATAGGAAGCAATTTATTCTCAATGCGAAATTGGAGGTCGAAACTAACAATGTCACCCGGCTGAGTATCATCCGTAAGTTGATCCAAGTCGTCGGTATCATAGAAATAAAATTGGCAACCATGTGCAATGCCAGTGACACCAAATTCATTTTTAGTCGCAATTATGCAACCTGTTGAAGCGGTACCATGGTTACAATCTTGCGTTTCAGGCCGACTACTTACCACAGCAAGGTTTGCATCTTTAAAGTCTTCGTGGTTTTGGTATACACCAAAATCCATATGGCGAACAACCGCTAGCGAGCCATCAATATTTTTTGCCCATGCCTCTCTCACATTCATGCCCATTGGTGCATCTAAATATTTTTGTAACTCGGTGAAATCGGGGGTTATCTCATCACTGCTAATATTTTCTTCAATAGTTTGGCTATTTATAGGGAGTTTGGGGGGGTGGTAGCCTGTTGTGTTGGGGCAGATGCAGCAGTAGCTGACACAATCTAATTTTTCAAGCCGTTGCGATAGTTCAAGCAAATCGTCATAATTATTTTCTCCATAAAGGTTAAAATATTCACATTGCGTAACGGAAGAGCGAATATTTAATTTAATCAAAATTAATTTTGAATTAACTAATTCATTTGATAAAGCATCCATAATAAAATGCGAACTTTTTATTTCAGATTTAATTTCTAAAAAATATTTATCAATCCCATCTATTTTATGGTTGATGGTTTTCGATTTTACTTCTGCTTTAATTTTTTTATTGATTTTCTGATGGGGAAGACGATAGCTAACAGGGCTATCAATTAAGTGTAAAATATTTTTATTACTATCAACAAATGAGATAGTTACATGGTAGTTTCCCGATTTACCTACCTTGAAAAGATAATGGTCATTATTAGTTGATATGGTTTCTATATTTTCATTATCTAAAAATAAGCTAATGGTGACTGTTTTTTTGTTTCCATTATCAAAATTAACGACAATGCCATTTGAATCCTTATCGATAAATTTAAAGGTTTTTATATTCATATATTCTCTTTTTATATAACATATGTTGATATGTTTTTAATTATTTAAGCATTAGGTTGGGTACGTTATTTAAAAGTGAAAATGAATTTATGACAAGATTGATAATTTAATAGAATTTAATGGAAACTATAATTTTAATATAAATAATAAATTAATTTATTTTGGTTTTGACAAATGTCATAGGGATATCTAAACCCATCCTCTATTTTAAACCCCTTAAATGAAAATGATAACCATTACTGTTATTGGGGTGAATATATGTCTTATCGTTTAAAACGGCACCAATTGGCGCATTGTATTGCACTCACTTTAGGTATAGGAACTTTGGCGACACCAATTGGGTTCGCTGCACCAGCAGTGACATCGGACAAACTGATCGTCACGTCTTCAACAGGTCAAAGCCGTTTGTCACCGAGTGAACAGCAAGAAAAAGGCAAGCTTGAAAAAGTGGCTGGCGGAACAAATTTAGTTGTTATCGAAAAAGAGACTCGCCTTGCGACCTTACAAGATGCTCTTGATTATCAGCCAGGGCTAGTGATTCAAAATTTCTTTGGGGGGATTGACCAGCCACGTTTGAATATTCGTGGGTCTGGAGTACAAAGCGCACCGCTTGCTCGTGGTGTATTGCTGCTCCAAGATGGCTTACCTGCAACAGATGCAGACGGCAGTTTTCACATCAGCACCTTAGAAATGCGTGATGCGCGGATGGTGAGTGTACGCCGCGGCGCAAATAGCCTTAACCCACAAAGTAATAGTTTGGGAGGTGAATTGGATGTGCTCTCTTACACGGGTCGAAACGAGCAAGGCCGCCTACGTTATGAGTACGGCTCCCATGGTCGCGAAGGGTTACAAACGGCATTTGGTGGCGTTTCTGACGATGGGGTATTTGATGGTCGTGTTAATTTCACTTATGACCATTTTGATGGCTATCGCAAACACTCTGCTTCTCAACGTAAAACGTTACGCAGCAACTTTGGTTATGTGACTAATAATTTTGAAAACCGAACTTGGTTGAGTTGGACAGATTTGCGCTTTGACGTTGCGGGGCCTGTTTCTGAAGAGGTACTCAATAATAACCCTACAGATGTGTACCCGATGGTGTGGCTACGTGACCCACACCGTAATGTTGAGCAATTCCGAGTGGCTAACCGCTCTGACTGGCAAGTGGATAACCAAGCGATTGGCGCTGGAGTTTGGCACATTCGTACTCATGATAATTTTACTACTCCCGCTTACTACCGTTTTAGCCGCAGCCACAGTGAAGGGCTACAATTCACCTATAATATTGAAACTGAACCCGTGACATACCGTACGGCACTTGCATGGGACCAAATGACCTTGCAGACTGAATTAATGCAAAACCGTAAAGGGACACCGGCAGACAAAACAAAAATAGGCAAATATGATGGCCGAGCTGAAAACCTCTATGGCAGTGTGGGGGTAGACTTACATATTACACCAACAGTGACAGTTAACTTAGATGTCAAAGGTACGCATGCACGCCGTGACGTAGAAAAACGGCAAAGTCATTTGTCGTTAGACCAAAGTTGGACATTTTGGACACCAAAAGCGGGGGTTATTTGGCGCCCAACGGAAAGCCAGCGCTACTTTGCTAATATCAGTGCGAGTGAAGAACCTGCAACATTTTGGGAAATTATTAACTCTAGCAATGGAAAACTGACGAAACTCTCACCACAAAAAGCCATTACTTATGAAATTGGTGGAGAAGGGGATGTCACTGATGGGTTGAAATGGAACCTTGCGCTGTACCGCAGTCAAATTAAAGATGAGTATATTACCACTTATGACAGTGCAGGGACGGTTGTTGGCGTGTTTAATTATGCCGCGAAAACCCGCCATCAAGGCTTAGAAGCTGGGCTGACAGGACGTGTTGGCGCAGGGCCGGGGGATATCAATTACCGAGTTTCATGGACTTATAATGATTTCCGTTTTATGGGGGGAGAGTATAACGGCAACTATATCGCAGGTATTCCTCGCAATATTGTCGCTGCCGAGGTGTTATATGAAATTGGGGATTGGAGCTTCGGGCCAAATATTCATTGGGCGCCAACGGATATGGCTGTTGATCACCAAAACAATCTCGATATTCAAAAACGTAAACATTACGCCGTATTAGGGCTTAAAGGTAGCTATAAACCAACAGAGCAGTGGTCTGTGTATTTATCGATGGATAATTTAACGGATGAACGTTATGCGACAACATCAGTTGCTAATCAGACCGTCACAGCAAAAGATAGCACCTTGTTCCCCGGTATGGGCTTTAATGTGAATGGTGGTGTAACCTATAACTTCTAATAATGAATAAACGCATTAATATTCGTTAATGCGTTATTCTTAAAATGGGCGCTGTGCAGAAATAGATAATTTCGTTAAGTAGTTTTCATTATGGATATGCACAGTGTCTTTCTCGATATCAATAAACCCTTTTTGCCGCCACCCAGAAACTAACCGACTGAGTGTTTCGTAACGTATGCCTAATTTAGCCGCGAGCTGGCCCCGAGATAAAGGCAAAACAATATTTGAAGTCAGTTGCTTATGCTTTAAATCGAGAATATAGGCCGCTAGCCGTTGTTCAGCAGAACTCGAAGTTAGCCAGTCGATATGGTTAATGTTCTCATATAGTTTGCTACTAAAACGCCTTAGCAGTTTCTCCATAATTTGCGGGCAGGCATGGCATAGTCGTAAAATATCGCGTTTATCAAGTAGCAAAGCTTCACCGTCGGTTTTTGCCCGTAAACTCATGGGATAACGGTTGTGAGGCATAAAAACGGCTGCGATGGCAACAATTTCCCCCGTACAAAACAAACCAAAAATTTTTTCTTCACCCAAATAGGTGTGGCGATACACTTCTATTTGCCCACTGATCATCAAGGGGCAATGCTTAAATGGTTCCCCTTCATGGTTCAGAATTTCACCACTTTTAAAGCGAATATGGCCACAATTTTCCAGCAGTAATGCCAGTTTCTCATCTTCTACCCCATTAAACAGTAAGCACGATTTAAGGGCATTGAGTGATTGTGCATGGGGGAAAACGTTTTTGACAAATGTCATAGGTCATCCTCTTACGCCGTCTTAGAATGGCTTAAGTATAAATGATAATCATACACATTATCAATTGAGATGTTAGCAGAGAGCTGAATAACCCTATGATAAATAATGCTTTTAGACTCGCCGCCGTTTTTCTAACTTTCGGTGGAATAGCCAATGTATATGCATCACAAGCTGTTGATTTCACAGATATGTCAGGTGATAAAATTCATTTATCATCCCCTGCAAAACGTATTGTTGTGATCCCAATTCCTGCCGCTTCGATGTTAGTTGGCATGGATGAAAGCAGTGAAAAATTAGTCGGAATGCATCCCTTTGCAAAGGTTGCTGCGCGAGATGGCATGCTAAGCCAAATGTTTTCTTCTGTTTTACAGGTGAATTCAAATGTGGTGGGTAACAATTTTACGCCAAACATTGAAGCATTACTTAATGTGGAGCCCGATTTAGTGTGGCAATGGGGGCATAGAGGAGATGACATTATTTCTCCTATGCGTGATGCAGGGCTCACCGTTGCTACGTTAGATTATGGGCAAGAACGCTATACGCAAGAGTGGGTTCGCCTAATGGGGCAAACACTTGGCCACAATGATAAAGCGCAAAAGATGATCCAGTGGCGGCAACAAGTTGTCGATGCATTATCGGCAACCACCGCTAAAATCCCAGAAGCGCAGCAGCCCCGAGTCCTGTATTTATCCCATTTTAACCAGAGTATTCAAACATTTGGCTCAACATCACACAACAATGCAGATTTTGCACTGGCGGGTGGGGTGAGCTTAAACCGTGACCTCACTGGGCCAAGAACCCTCAATATTGAGCAAATTCTGGTTTGGGACCCTGACATTATTCTATTAGGTAATTTCGAAGAAGGGTTATCGCCAGCTGATGTTTACCGCAACCCTATGCTAAGTGAAGTCACCGCCGTGAAAAACCAGCGTGTGTATAAGCTCCCTATTGGTGGTTTTATCTGGGATGCACCAAACCAAGAAACACCACTGTACTGGCAATGGTTATCGATGATTTTTCACCCAGAAACGATGAAAATGCCATTGCGTGAGGAAATTCGCCTTAGATATCAGCAACTTTATGGCTATGACGTGTCAGATGAGCAAATTGACGGAATTTTGCAAATAGAGATGAACAAAAGTAGCCAACACTACCTTTCTTTAATGGGGGAACCGCATGCGTAAGCCCCAATATCTTTGGTTCGTTTTTGCCATTTGCTTATTGTTGACTTTTGTTTTGGCCCTAAGCTGTGGGCGTTACCCAGTTTCGTTTTCCGCGGTTTGGCATATTCTCTATGACACTATTTTTGGTAATGAAATGATGGGGAACTATAGCCGAACGGAACAAAATGTGGTGCTGAATGTGCGCTTACCGCGTGTTCTGTTAGCAGGAACGGCAGGGGCTGGGTTGGCGGTTGCGGGGGCGGCTTTGCAAGGTATTTTCCGCAACCCATTAGTTGGGCCGCAAATTATTGGTGTTTCATCAGGGGCTGCATTGGGTGGCGCGCTAGCTATTTTATTATTTTCTTCTTTGTTGGTCACCATTTCATTGGCTTTCATCGGTGGGTTGCTAGCTATCGTGCTGGTTTTCTTATTGGGTTTGAATCGCCAAGGCAGCCAGCTATTAATGTTAATCCTTGCGGGGGTGATTATTAATGCTTTTTTTGCCGCATTAATTTCGTTAATTACCTATTTTGCAGACCCAAATAACACGTTACAAACCATTGTTTTTTGGCTTATGGGCAGCTTTGCCAGTGCGTCTTACCTCAAACTCAATATTGTTTTTCCTGTGGTATTAGTCTGTGTCTTGGTCATTTTTGCGCTGCGTTTTCGTATCAATGTGCTGTCTCTTGGGGAAGAAAATGCACAAGCCTTAGGGATGAAAATTAATAGAACCCGCTGGGCTGTGTTACTCAGCGTAACCTTGATCACCAGTGCGACAGTGGCGGTATCCGGCACCATCGGCTGGGTAGGGCTGATTGTTCCACATATTGCACGGCTAATGGTGGGGCATGATCACCGGATATTACTGCCTGCCAGTGCGGTCATTGGTGGGATTTATATGGTAGCTGTCGACACCTTTGCACGCAGTATGACGAATGCAGAAATTCCATTAAGTGTGATCACCGCACTGATCGGCGCCCCTATTTTTGCACTACTGATCCACACATTGAATAAAAAGGTGGCCGATTTATGATCCAAGTTGAACACCTTAATTTCAAAATAGCCCAACGCCAATTATTTACGAATGTTAGTTTTCGGCAACCAAAGGGCAGTATTGGTGCGATTTTAGGGCCAAATGGCCGCGGAAAAACAACTTTATTAAAACTACTACTCGGCTTACAAAAAGGATCAACAGGCAATATTTCCCTAAATGCACCCGTCGCTTATGTTCCACAGCTTAGTGGTTCACTGTTTCATTACTCTGTTCGCACTATGGTGAGTCTCGGGCGTATTCGTCATTTACCTTGGTATGCCTCACCCAATGAAAAAGATAACCAAATTGTAGAGCAGTGTTTAGCGTACTTAGGCATAAGCAAATTTGCTGACCAACCCTTTAACTGCCTCAGTGGAGGGGAAAAACAAATGGTCATGATTGCGAGGGCATTAGCCAGCGAACCAGAAATTCTGATTCTTGACGAACCGACATCCGCATTGGACCTTGCCAACCAAGACAGTGTGCTCAGCGTCTTACGTGACTTAGCCATACATCGCGGAATGACTATCTTATTCACGAGTCATTATCCACAGCATGCGCTGCATATCGCTGATTATTCACTGTTGTTATTTAACGGCAGCGGTTGTTTATTTGGTGAAACTGAACAAATTTTAACAGAAGAAAACCTGACACAACTGTACCAATTACCCGTCGCAATTACGCCAATGGATTATCAAGGCCGGCAGACCCAAGGGGTCATTCCGCTATTTAGATAACTGAATGAAAACGATTGAATTAAGGAATATTAAACGATGAGCAATAACACAATAACACCTTCAGAAGCGCTGATTATCAATCAGTTAATTAATTATACTGAACAAGGTATTGCAAGCCGCGTATTAGCGAAAAATGGCGGGGGAAATATCACCTTATTTGCTTTTGATAAAGGCCAAGCACTGTCTGAACACAGCGCCCCTTTTGATGCGATTGTGATGGTTGTTGAAGGGAGCTTACAACTTACCATCGAAGGAAAGCCTGTAATGGCTAAACCGGGGGAAGTTGTCAGAATGCCTGCTAATATTCCTCATGCGGTAGATGCGCTTGAGCCCGCAAAAATGCTGTTAGTTATGTTACGTGAGCCTGAAACGGCTTGTACACATTAACTTGGAGGTGAAAATGGACCAATCATTTACCGCCCACGAAGCAGGGCACAAATTTCTAGCACGCTTGGGGAAAAAACGTTTACGCCCAGGGGGAAAAGAAGCAACCGAATGGTTACTTAGCCAATCAGGGTTACACAAGAACAGCCAAGTTCTTGAAGTCGCGTGTAATATGGGAACCACTGCCATTGAAATTGCCTCCCAATTCCATTGTCATATTACGGGTATTGATATGGACAAGCAGGCGCTCGTACAAGCACAAAAGAATGTTGCGAATAAAGGGCTAACAGATTTAGTGGCAATCCAAATGGCGGATGCATCAAAACTACCGTTTGAGGACAACAGTTTTGATGTGGTTATTAATGAAGCCATGCTAACCATGTACGGCGATAAAGCGAAAGCGAAGCTATTGCAGGAGTATTATCGAGTACTAAAACCGGGTGGCTGTTTATTAACCCATGATATTGCATTTAAGGATGCCCAAGCTGTTCAAAGTGTGGTTTCCCAAATGCAGCAAGCGATTAATGTTAAAGCACAGCCATTACCTGAAGCGCAATGGATAGAATTATTTCAACAAGCGGGCTTCCAGCAAGTGTTATCTCACACTGGGCCAATGACGTTGCTATCACCAAAAGGGTTGATTTACGATGAAGGTATTTTGGGTGCCCTAAAGATTATCCGTAATGCATTGAAGAAAGAAAATCGCCCCCAATTTTTGCGTATGTTTCGTCATTTTCGGCAAAACCGTGGAAAATTGAATTATATTGCAGTCGTTAGCGTGAAGTAATTAATAGGAAGATCTTGCGCAAGGATGCGTGACTAGTACTGAATAACCTTTCATTATCTGTTGTTAATAATAATAATTCTTATATTTATCTTGATTCTTAGTTACTGTTGATAATAATTATTTGATAAAATAATAAACAGTAATTTAGTTATGCATTGTGATTTATTTTTTAGATTCAATAACAGCAATTCTAATAATGTAAAGGTTTAATTTAATGAAAATAAAGCATTTTTTTATTATCTCCCCTTGCTTTCTCCCTTTTATTTCCCCCTCCGTATTTGGTGCCGATAAAAAAGAAGAGTCCATAACCGTATCTGCTACACGTGGTTATAAAACCGTTTCAGAAATGGCACAAACCACATGGGTGATTGATAATGCTGAAATTGAGCAGCAAGCTGAAGGTGGAAAAGAATTAAAAGATATTTTAGCGCAGCTTATTCCAGGAATGAGTGTCAGTGGCCAAGGGCGGACAAACTATGGCATGAATATGCGTGGCCGTTCAATGATTGTGATGGTGGATGGAGTACGCCTTAACTCTTCTCGTAGTGATAGTCGCCAATTAGATTCTATCGATCCTTTTAATATTAATCATATCGAAGTTATTTCAGGCGCAACGGCGATGTACGGTGGTGGTAGCAGTGGTGGCTTGATTAATATTGTGACGAAAAAAGGCCAAGAAGAAAAACAAGTTTCCCTGCAATTAGGTGGAAAAACAGGCTTTAACAGTGGTAAAGATCACGATGAAAATATTGCTGCAGCAGTAAGTGGTGGTAATGAGAACGCTCACGGACGTGTTTCTGTTGCTTATCAACGCTATGGCGGTTGGTATGATGGCAAAGGTAATGCGATTAATATTGATAATACCCAAACAGGGCTGCAATTTTCTGATCGTTTGGATGTGATGGCGTCAGGTACTATCAAAATCGATGAAAAACAACAGGTTCAAGCTGTTTATCAGCATTATAAAAGTGAGTCTGATGGTAAACACGGCCTCTATTTAGGAAAAGATTTTTCCGCAGTTAAAGGACAAGGTGAAGCTTATAACAGCAGTAAATTAAGTTCTGACCGTTTGCCGGGAACTGAGCGTAATTTGCTCAATTTACAATATTCAAATGCAGATGTATTTGGGCAGGATTTTGTTGCACAAGTTTATTATCGTGATGAATCACAAAAGTTTTATCCTTTCCCAACCCTTACAGGCAAAGATGTTACAAGTATCAGCTCATCGGATCAAAAAACCAATTTTTATGGAACTAAGCTGACGTTCAATAGCCAACCTATCGATGAATTAACGTTAACTTATGGTGTGGATGCAGAGCATGAGCAATTTCGTGCGAACCAAATGTTTTTTGATTTAGATAAAGCGAAAGAATCCGGGGGAATGGACTTAACTAAAGCTTTCCAAATTGGCCGCTATCCAAGCTATACCACGACGAATATGGCGACATTTTTACAAAGTAGTTATGACATTACGCCAATGTTCACGTTAAGCGGTGGTGTGCGTTATCAGTACACAGAAAATAAAGTCGATGATTTTATTGGTTATGCACAGCAAGAAGCGATTGCTAACGGCAAAGGTAAATCAGCCGATGCAGTACCGGGTGGGAAAACGGATTACAACAACTTACTGTTTAACGCAGGGCTGCTGGTTAACTTAACCGAAGAGCAACAAACATGGTTTAATTTCTCTCAAGGCTTTGAAATTCCTGATATTGCTAAGTATTACGGAACAGGTGATTATGCGAAGACCCCAGATGCCAATGGCCACTATCATCTCAATAAAAGTGTTAACATTAATGATACCAAGGTAAAAGGAATTAAGGTTAACTCTTTCGAGTTAGGATGGCGTTACACAGGGGAAAACTTACGCACACAAGTTGCTACCTATTATTCTTTGTCTGATAGAAGCTATGGCATTAATAAAGATGACATGACCATCTATATGAAAACCGATAAACGCCGTATCTATGGGGTAGAAGGTACGGTGGATTACTTCTTTGCTGACTCAGATTGGAGTGTTGGAAGTAACTTCAATCTACAAAAATCAGAAACTAAAGTGGATGGTAGTTGGGAAAAATGGAGCGTTGATTTCGCGAGCCCATCAAAAGTGAATGCCTATATTGGTTGGGAGCCGAATGACTGGGCGCTACGCTTACAAAGCCAGCAAACGTTCAATTTAACGGATGCGGCTGGTAAGAAACTCGATGGTTATAATACCGTTGATTTATTAGGAAGTTATATGCTACCAGTGGGTAAAGTTAGCTTTGCTGTCGAAAACCTGCTGGATAAAAATTACTCCACAATTTGGGGACAGCGGGCACAAAGCTTATATAGCCCTAAATATGGCGCTGCAAACCTGTACGATTATAAAGGCCGTGGCCGAACTTTTGCCCTTAATTACAGTGTGACTTTCTAATTTGATATTTTAACTAATGATAAGCCACTGTACAGTGGCTTTATTCATACCAACCTATTTAAATTTAAGGTAAAAGATTTTCCATGAAATTATTTCTCACAGGATTATTGTGCTTACTAAGCTTTTGGGGGCAGGCAAAAACGCCAACGGTGATTACCGACTTACAAGGTCGTGAAGTCACAGTTAATCTTCCCGTTGAAAAATTATTTTTGGTGGATAGTCGTGATATTTTGCCAGTGGATATTGCTGCGGGTAAAAGTGGGATATCTCGTATTGCGGGTTGGAGTGATTCGCTTACACAATACGCGCCAGATTTAAAACAAGCTTATTTCAGTGTGTTACCTGAATTAGACAAAATTCCAACCTTAAAGAAAACTCGTGAAGCGGGTCTTCAAGTTGAAAAATTGATCGAATTAATGCCTGATGTGGTAATTATGCATAAGGCTAATTATGGTGCGATGCGTGATAGCCAAATTTTACCGCAACTTGAAGCCGCCGGTATTCAAGTTATTTTTATTGATTTTCGAATGGATATCGCGAAAAACACGCCGAAAAGCATTTTATTATTAGGGAAATTATTAGGAACACAAGAAAGAGCTGAACAGTTTGCGAAACTGTACCAAGAAAAATTAGATGCGATTGAAAGCCAATTAGCTCAGCCATTTCCAACTGTTTTGATTGAAGCGAATGCAGGGTTATTTAGCGATAATTGTTGTCAACTTTATGGTCGTTCAGGTTACGGTTCTTTAGCGGCTCTGGCAGGTGGAAATAATCTAGTTGCAGATAGCTTTCCTGCAAAAGGGGCTGAAAGTTCCATTGAGAATATTATTACATTAAACCCAGAATATTATTTACTGACAGGCGCCGATTGGCACAACTTTAATCGTCGTTCGCTCGCAGTAAGCTTAGGATATAATGCAAATAAAGCTAACGTGCAGAAGCAGTTATCAGTATTAATGGATAGACAAGGGATCTCTTCATTAACGGCAGTTAAAGAAAAGCGCGTTATGGCGATTTACCATAATTTTTACAACAATCCGATGAATATATTTGCCATTGAAGCTATGGCTAAATTTATGCATCCAGAACGATTTAGCGCATTAAATCCAGAACAAAACTTAGTCGAATTCCAAAATCAATTTACAGAGATCCGAGAAACTGGCGTGTTTTGGGTGAGTTTATAAAAATAGGGCTGCTAACTTTTTGTTGGTAATAGAAACTAACAAAAAGTTAGGTTGCTAATTTGTCTCTGCATAGCTTCCCATTTATCAATAAACTCTCTGAAACCCCTTATTCTATCATATCTCCCAGTTTTTTTATAAACTGGGAGTATTGCTATGTTAGTCATGGCAACTAAAAATTTGTTAGCTAGAATCAAGAGATAGATCACAAATTGCTCAAATCTTGATTGAGTCTCCATTATTATCTAACTAATATTTAGTTAGGCTTAAAATAAGTTTGGTAGAAAATGAAAATTATTCAAGACAACTTTGAAATGTTATTGGCAGTTATGAAAGGAATTGCGGGCCAATTTGGCGACAATTGTGAAGTGGTATTACATGACCATAGCAAAGGGTTAGAAAGTAGTATTGTTGCAATTATTAATGGCCATGTTACGAAACGAAAGGTGGGAGACCCAAGTAGTAATTTAGGGCTTGAGGTACTGCGTGGGACAGATGTTGATGGCGACAAATACAATTATTTTACCCAAACCAAAGATGGGAAAATGTTGCGTTCAACTTCAATTTATTTACGTGATGAAACTGGCAAAGTTTCTGGGGCGCTTTGTATTAATCAAGATATCTCAGAATTTATTGCCGCAGAAAAAGCCATTCAAGGCATTACACAACGTAATAGTATTGAGCAAGATACGGTTAAGGAAGTTTTTGTCACGGACGTTAATGAAATTTTAGATCACCTTATTCAAGAATGCATGCAGGTTATCAAAGTCCCTGTCATCAATATGGGTAAAAAAGAAAAAATGGATGCAATTAAATTCTTTGATGATAGAGGTGCTTTCTTAATCAAAAAAGCAGGTGAGAAAATCTGTGAGTTTTTAAATATTTCCAAATATACCCTTTATACCTATTTAGCGGAATTAAAAGGGGAAGACAATAATGAAGAATAAGAGAGGTTTTTATGCCAATAACGCCTTACGTTGCTTTAGACTTACAGCAACTTGAAAAAAATGTCAGAGGCATGACAGGCAAGCTAACACAGCAAGGTATTGAACACTGGCCGCATATAAAAACACATAAATCAGTAGAATTAGCGAAATTTGAGATCGCCTGTGGTGCAAAAGGAATTACATGTGCCACATTGCAAGAAGCGACGGTTATGGCGAAAGGCGGAATTGATCATATTCTGCTTGCTTACCCAATGATTGGTGAACAAAAATGTCAGCAATTTATTGAGTTAGCTAAAAAAATAAAATTAAGAACGATTATTGATAGCCTACAAGGAGCTGAACAATTATCAGCAGCAGCAAAGCAAGAAAACCAAATTATTGAGGTCTATATTGCTGTTGATTATGGTGCTCACCGGGAAGGTATTCAATTAGATGACTTAGAGCCATTTGCACTGGCAATACAAAAATTACCTAATTTGAAAATTATTGGTGTATTTACTTATGCAGGAACAATATACCAATACCGAACCGAGCCTGAAATACGTAAAGCGGCAAAAGCAGAAGCAGATCTTTTATTATCTTGCCAAGAACGGTTAGAAAAATTGGGTATTACAGCGCCTCGGACATCTGGCGGGTCAACACTATCTTCATTCTATGCTGATGAATTAAAAGGGATTACAGAGTCACGGGCTGGGAACTTTATTTTTGGAGATATGAATGCTATCTATGGTGGTATTTATACGCCTGAAGATTGCGCTTTAACAATAAGAACAACTGTTGTGAGTATTCCTATTGAGGGGTATGCAACAGTAGATGCAGGGACAAAAACATTAACTTCTGACCAATCTGCAGAACCAGGCTTTGGTTATATAGTGGAAGACCCAAATATAAAACTAGTTAAATTAAATGAAGAACATGGCTATCTTCGCTATGACCCAAAACAAATTAAATTAAATATTGGTGATGTATTAAATATTATACCGAATCACAGTTGTGTCATTCCTAATTTAACAAACAAAATATATGCATTAAATAATAATGAAATAGACCATATTATTACACCAGACGCACGATATTAAATATCGGAGAATAAAATGTATAAATTAAATGAACAGCAACAACATGAGTTGCTAGAGCTTCTTTGTGCCTTAATTCGGCATAAATCCGAAAACCCGCCAGGGGAAGAACAACAAGTTGCTGAATTTATATATCATTATTTTAAACAAGAAAATATTGATGTTGAAATGCAAGAGGTAGCTCCTGGTCGTCCAAATGTTATTGCACATTTAAAAGGTTCAGGAAAAGGTAAACATTTATTATTTAACGGTCATATAGATGTTGTGCCTTGTGGCTGTGGTTGGAGTACCGAGCCATTCGACCCTGTGATTAAAGATGGAAAGGTTTTTGGGAGAGGGGCTGCAGATATGAAATCTGGTGTTGCTGCAATGATGTATACGGCAACATTATTAAAACGTAATCAAGATACATTTTCAGGTAATTTAACTTTAGTATTTAATGTGGATGAGGAGAGAATTAATCTTGGCATGCTGCATTATATTAAAGATGGAATTTCTGCAGATTATGCCATTATTGGTGAGCCAACTTCTCTTGGTGTATGCATCGCACATAAAGGCGTTAGCCGCTATAATTTAAGTACTAAAGGCACTGCAGGCCATGCAGCAAAAACTCGTTATCCTGATAGTGCAATTTCTAAGATGTCTAAAATACTACCTGCTATAGAACAACATCGCGCTTCTGTTGAGGAAATTAGTCATCCACTATTAGGTAGTGCTTCAATGATTATAACCACTATTAATGGTGGCACAGCTCCGAATATTGTTCCTCAGCATTGTGATATTGAAATAGATAGAAGACTCGTTCCAGGGGAAGAAAAACAAGAAATAGAAGCGAGATTACATCAAGCTATCGCGCAATATAATAAAGGTGAAGAGATAGATTATCACTTAGATAATTACTTATTTATTCCCGCTTCAGATATCCCAGCGGATCACGAATTAACTAAAGTTGCATTAGATACAGTGAGCCGTTTCACAGAAAAAACAGCGCTACCTGAAATATTTGAAGCGACATGTGAGGCGCCTTTTTTCTCGGTTACCAGCCAGATCCCTACACTTATTATGGGGCCTGGGGGACTAGCTCAAGCTCATGTTAAAGATGAGTTTGTTGAAATAAAAGAGTTATATCTTGCGGCTGAAATTTATTATGACATGGCAAATACATTGCTGAATAAATAGGAAAATTGAATGAATATTGAGAAGAAATTAGAAGAAAAAGGAATTAAACTTGCCACACCAGAGACACCAAAGTTTTCATATGTATCTATTAAGCAGTATGGTGATTTACTTTATACATCAGGCCATGATTGTCAAAAAGATGGAGTATTAATTTATAGTGGTACATTAGGTAAAGAATTAACAGTCGAGCAAGGCCAAGAAGCAGCAAAACAGTGTATTGTTAATATATTTTCCTCGTTAAAAGCCTATTTAGGAGATTTAGATAAAATTGATGAATGTATAAAATTATTGGGCTTTGTACAAAGCACTGATGATTTTAAAAACCAGCCACAAGTCATGAATGGAGCTTCAGATTTTTTAATTGAAATACTCGGTGATAAAGGTAAGCATGCACGTTCAGCAATAGGTACGAATACATTGCCTTTTGATACGCCAGTGGAAATAGAATTAATATTAAAGCTAAAGTCGTAAATAATAGATAACAACTAAAGATTATTAATAAAATAAATCTGCGGAGTAAATATTATTCCGCAGGGTCCTGTTACGTCTTAAAGGTACTTAATTATGTCACTACATGCGAGTAAAAGACTAAAGCGCTGGCAGCTTATTGCGCTTACATTTTTGTTGATAGCAGGTATCATTAACTTTTTAGATAGAGCATCACTCTCTATTGCTAACTCTACAATAAGTAAAGAATTAGGATTTAGTGCAACCCAAATGGGATTACTGTTATCAGTATTTTCATTTGGTTATGCCAATTACCTATAGGTATGGTAATGGAGCGCTTTGGAGTTAAAAAGATTTATGGCTTTGGTTTGTTCTTATGGTCGTTAGCACAAACGGTTACAGGGCTATTATCTTCATTTACCCATTTAATTATTGCGCGAGTTATTTTAGGTATTGGTGAAGCCCCACATTTACCTACAGGCGTTAAAGTCGTTAATGATTGGTATAATATTCGTGAACGAGGGTTACCTATGGGGATTGTTAATATGTCCTCTACGTTAGCTCAAGCGCTGGCTCCACCTTTGCTCATTGCATTAATGTTAGCTTTTGGCTGGCGTACAATGTTTATTATTATCGGTATTATCGGTATTAGTGGGATTATTCTGTCTATACTTTGGTTTATTTTCTATCGTAATCGTGAACAATTAGAATTAACAGATGATGAATTAAACTATTTAAATGACGGAGCTCCACCATCTTCAACGAATAAAGTTTCTTTCAAAGAATGGGCATCATTATTTAAACAACGTTCTTTATGGGGAATGATTATTGGGTTTAATGGTGTGGGTTATATGGTTTGGCTATATCTAACATGGTTGCCCGCTTATCTTGAAAACTCCAGAGGTTTAAGTCTAGAAAAAACTGGCTGGGTTGCCGCAATACCCTTTTTATTTGGTGCGCTTGGAATGCTCGTAAATGGTGTTGTTGCAGACTATGTGGTGAAACGTGGCGCTGACAAAATGAAAAGCCGTAAATGGATGATTTGCTTAGGCTTATTATTTGCTGCCATGTTTACACTACCTGCTGCTTATACTGACAGCACATTTTCAGCTGTTGCTTGTATTAGTATGGCCTTGTTTTCTATTCACTTTGCAGGGACTTCTGCTTGGGGATTGATTTTAGTTTCAGTGCCTTCTCGTTTAATTACCTCAGTGAGTGGTATTCAAAATTTCGGTGGTTTTATTGGAGGGTCATTTGCTCCGATTATTACCGGTATTATTATTGACCAAACACATTCATTTACCTTAGCTCTTGTTGTTTGTGCAACGGTCGCATTCCTTGCATCATTGGTTTATTTCTTCTTTGTTAATGAACCAATTAAAGACCCTGCAGAGATGGAAGTAAAAGTAGTATAGTTAAATTTTATGGCCACTTTTTATAAGTGGCTTTTCTATAAAAAAACAAATCTTATATTGATGCTCTAATTGGGTCATTATTTGTAATTGATTGTTTTTATTATTTTTTATTCGATTCTTTAATTCAGTATAAATTTAATCATCAAAATTGGAATATGTAATTCTCATAAATAATATGCTAATAATAACCAGCCACATGATTATATGTTTTTAATTTTCCAAAGGAGTTTAAAATGAGAAAGGTTATTATATCTAGTGTATTATTTGCTGTATCTACAATTTCATTTAACTCAATGGCAGCAGACAAAAATACGGTTACACCTGAGAATATGACTTGCCAGCAATTTATTAATTTAGATCCTCAAAGCTGGGCACCTGTTGCGTTATGGGTAACAAACCAAGAAACGCAATTTAAAGGTGGAGATTATGTTGCGCTAACAGAGCAAAGTGTTGCTGAGGTCCCTCAGATTGTTGAGTTTTGTAAGAAAAAACCGGAAGGCACTCTGCAAGATTATTTAGCATCTAAGAAATAATGCTAACTATTATGCCATGGAGGGCATAATAGCCATTAACAATGAGAAAAATGAGTTTTTATACTGTGGTAGATTAGAAACTACACTTTAGAAACATTGAATCGATATATCTTTATATCTTTATTTATTTACAGCTAATTTATCGACTAAAAAATCGATAAATGCACGTGTCTTAGCCGGTAAAACAAAAGTATTTGGATAAAGTAATTGAATATTTTGTTTCGGTAAACGGTATTCGGGTAACACATGAACTAAACGCTCATGCTGCAAGTCGTCGTCAACCATCCAAGCAGGGCAGATAGCAATACCTAAAGAGGCTAGCACCATATGGTGAATAACGGCCGCAGAATTAGACTCATATTGGTTTTTAATTAAAGGTAAGTAATATTTTTCATTTTTTGAATTCTGTAAAAAATATTGAGGATCTTGCCAGTTTAATAGCGCATGGTTAATCCATGGGACATTTGCTAAATCAGTGAGTTGTTTGATTGGGTATTTTTTTAGAAATTCAGGAGTGGAGACTAAGTAAATCTCATACTCACCCAGTTTTTTCATTTTAAGAGATGAATTTTTTAAATTACCTAATCGAATAGATAAATCGAGTTTTTCTGTGATCAGGTCATCTAATGATGAGTTAAATGAATATTGTAACCTTAACTTAGGATAAAGGCGGCAAAATTCAGGGAGTAGCGGCAAAATAAAACGTTGGCCAAATTCACTCGTTGATGAAAAGCGTAGCAAACCAGCAATATTCGTTCCTAAATTTTGGCTTTTTTCGAATGCTTCATCTATTTGATTTTGAATACGTTTAAAGTCGTCATAAAAATGTTTTCCTACCTCTGTTAATGCAATATTTCGCGTGTTTCGTGTTAGCAAGCTTACATTAAGCTGACCTTCTAATTGTTTGATATCGACACTAACCATAGAGCGACTTAGCCCTAAAATATCTGCGGCTTTAGTGAATGAACCCGAATCAACAACCTGTAGAAAACTGATAATCTTTTTAAGATTTCTTTGCATAATGATAACGATTGTTCTTTTTTATTAAACAATCATGTTACCTCCCTTGTATCGACAAAGAAAGTACTTAAACCTATTCTTTGCCACCGGAGGAAGTCCATGAATTATCGATACAAAATTGCCACAGTATTTTTACTCGGTTTCTTTATTGATTGTATTAATATTTTTATGCCAGCGATAGCATTACCTGACATTGCTGCATCATTTTCAGCAAGCCAATCTCAAGTGGCTTGGGTTGCCAATGCCTATATTTTAGGTTTAGTTCTGGTGATGCCAATCAGCTTATGGTTAGCAGGTAGGTTAGGTAACCAAAAATTACTGTGTTATTCCATGCTACTTTTTTCTATTGCAGCTTGGCTCAGTGGAAGCAGTGATTCAATATATAGCTTAATTTTTTGGCGCTTTATCCAAGGGGCTGCGGGAGGGTTATTAATTCCGGTAGGTCAGGCGTTAGTTTTCGCATTATTTCCAAATAATGATCGCCAGCGTATATCAACATTGATTATGACAGTCGCGTTAATTGCTCCCGCATTTTCACCTGCAATTGGCGGCCTAATTATTGATTCTTTGTCTTGGCATTGGGTCTTTTATTCTAATTTACCTTTCTCATTACTAACGGCAGTACTCGCTTGGATATGGATAAAAAATGATGGGAAAAAAATAAGAGAAAAGCCAGATAGTTTGGGGCTAATAATGGTGAGTTTAAGTTTGTTAAGCCTATTATTATCATTCTCTTTTTATAATGATTATCACAATTTACTATTGGCTTTGGCGAGCTTTTTTACTTCTGTATTCGTATTTATTGTTTACCTTAAATATGCCCAAAAATGTCGAGAACCTATTTTAAATTTTCAGTTATTGAAAAATAGCAATCTGCGTAATGCTTTTATTGTTTACTATGCTGTTCCCGGTATTTTTACGGGAGTTAATTTACTCAATATTTTTAATCTACAAGAGAACATGGGGTTCAGTGCAGCAAAAACCGGGCTATTTATGGTGCTATATGCATTGGGGGCGGTAATATCAATGTTAACTGGTGGACGTCTTTACTTACAGATAGGAAAAAAACGATTATTTATTATTGGTATTACATTACATAGCCTTGGTATTTTTCTGCTTTATTGGGTCTCATCTTCCAGCCAGCTCAGTTTATTGATAATTGCTTATTTATTGATGGGGATGGGGGGAGGGTTGAGCGCCAATACTGCACAAATTAGCTCGTTGATGGATTTCAAAGACAAAGATTTACTTCAAGGTAGCGTGTTATGGAATATTAATCGACAAGTCGCATTTAGTGTTGGTGCAGTCGTATTTATTTCTATATTTAGCTTAATGACTTTCTCGAGTGATTTATTACGTTATCAATTTACGTTTCTTATTGCATCAATACTCGGGTTACTTTCATTAATTTCAGTGATCAAGGAAAAATAAATGAGTGAAACAATGGAAAGAGCGCAGCAAAGCGTGGTGGATTTACATATTCTTATTGAGGATATTTTTACAGGGCGTCGTGGTAATAAAAGTTTGGCGCCGTTATTAGCCAGCTTCGATGACAACTTCAAAATGGTTACCACACAAGGCCATTGTATTGGATTAAATGCAGTGACTCAGTTATTTAGTCAGAATGTAGGGGCTAGAACATCATTTTCTACAGAGTGTATTAATCTGATGCCATTGTGCGAAGACAATGGCTATTGCTGGGTTCAGTATCAAGAAAAACAGCAAATAAATGGTATTGAGTCGTTAAGAATTTCGACTGCATGTATCAGGGTCGAACCCGAAAAGTGTGTTTGGGTTTATTTGCATGAAACACCGGTAGTGTAGCTTTCCATGGTTTTAGTGACCATAAAAAAACACCTGCCGGAGCAGGTGTTTTTAGATATAAATAAATCAATTATTCGTCAAGGAAGCTGCGCAGAACTTCTGAGCGGCTTGGGTGACGTAATTTACGTAACGCTTTCGCTTCGATCTGACGGATACGCTCACGGGTAACATCAAACTGTTTACCAACTTCCTCAAGGGTGTGGTCAGTATTCATGTCGATACCAAAACGCATGCGTAGCACTTTTGCTTCACGAGCGGTTAAGCCTGCTAACACTTCGTGAGTTGCAGAGCGTAAGCTTTCTGACGTTGCAGAGTCTAAAGGCAGCTCTAAAGTTGTATCTTCAATAAAATCACCTAAATGTGAATCTTCATCATCACCGATAGGGGTTTCCATAGAGATAGGTTCTTTAGCAATCTTCAGTACTTTACGAATTTTATCTTCCGGCATTAGCATGCGTTCTGCCAGTTCTTCTGGCGATGGCTCACGGCCCATTTCTTGCAGCATTTGGCGAGAGATACGGTTCAGTTTGTTGATAGTTTCAATCATGTGAACCGGGATACGAATAGTACGTGCTTGGTCAGCAATTGAACGCGTGATAGCTTGACGGATCCACCAAGTTGCATAAGTTGAGAACTTATAACCACGGCGATATTCAAACTTATCAACGGCTTTCATCAGACCGATGTTACCTTCTTGAATCAGGTCAAGGAACTGCAAGCCACGGTTGGTGTATTTCTTAGCAATAGAAATTACCAGACGTAAGTTTGCTTCAACCATCTCTTTCTTCGCACGGCGTGCTTTCGCTTCACCGATAGACATACGACGGTTGATATCTTTAACTTGTTCGATAGTCAGACCCGTTTCTTCTTCAATTTGACGCAGTCTTTGTAGGCAACGCAGAATTTCTTCTTCAACTTCAAGTAGTTTTTCTGACCAAGGCTTGTTCATTGCTTTTGCAGCAGTTAACCAAGTTTCACTGGTCTCATTACCACTGAATAAAGTAATGAAGTTTTTCTTCGGCATCTTGCACTGCTCAACACATAGTTTCATGATGGTACGCTCTTGTAAGCGAACTCTGTCCATCATTTCACGCATGTTATTGACCAGATAGTCAAATTGCTTAGGAACTAAACGGAATTCTTTAAATACTTCGGAAAGCTGCTCGATAGCGGCAGCCGTTTTCGCATCACTACGGCCATATTGTTTAATATGTTGACGCGTTTTTTCATATTGCTCACGAAGATCAGAGAATTTTTGACGCGCTAATTCAGGATCGATGCTGTTATCGTCATCGCTATCGCTGTCATCACCGTCTTCATCTTCTTCGTCTTCGTCATCGTCTTTATCAAGCTCTTCTTGTGGTAATTCAGAGCCAACGTGAGTCGCTGTTGGTGCAAGATCTTCTTCCGCGTTAGGGTCAACAAAGCCAGTAATTAAATCAGATAAACGGCTTTCTCCTGCTTCAACACGGTCATATTGCTCAAGAAGATAAGTGATAGCCTCAGGATATTCAGCAACAGAGCACTGAACCTGATTAATACCATCCTCGATACGTTTTGCAATGTCGATTTCGCCTTCTCGAGTGAGAAGCTCGACGGTTCCCATTTCACGCATATACATGCGAACAGGGTCGGTTGTACGGCCGATTTCACTTTCAACACTGGACAGCACTTGTGCAGCGGCTTCTGCTGCATCTTCATCAGTATCGGAAGTATTTTCAGCCAAAATTAAATCATCGGCATCAGGTGCTTCTTCCATGACCTGGATGCCCATGTCATTAATCATCTGAATGATATCTTCGATTTGATCTGAATCGACGATATCTTCCGGCAGATGGTCGTTGACCTCAGCATAGGTTAAGTAACCTTGCTCTTTACCCTTGGTTACGAGTAGCTTAAGCTGCGACTGCGGGTTTTGCTCCATAAGACGGTATCCACACTTCTGAGTATTTAGATTGGTGTCGGTCGGCGAAACATTCGGCCAACAAGAACATACAAAGGGAATATTTATTATTCGCTACGCCCTTTATTTTCGTAGCATTTTACAGGCATTTGCCTTGTGTTTATCGGCACTTAAGCCGTTTAAAATATTAATTCTGTTTTGGGTTAGATTATGTTTTCACTCTGGAAAGAGTGATTAAGCGGACTTCTTCGCGCTCTTCTGGGGTCAGCCCTTCAGTTCGTTCTTTTGCTATCAAATAGTCGAAACGTTCGTCGAGTGCGCTATTAAATAGATGGTTTAAGGCATCTATAAAAGTATTTTCCGCTATCTCCTCTATTTCTATATCGTTCCACGTTGCCAGTTTTTCAAGCTGTTTCGCAAATTTATTATCACGATAACGCTCTAGCAACTGCCCAGTTGACATTCCGGGGGTGGAACGGCAGACATCAACCAATTCCTGAAATAGAGAAAGCCCCGGCATTTGAATATGGGCAATTCCCTCTAATGAGGGAACAAGCTCCGAAAAGTTCGGATTCTGTACCAACAGCGCGATAAGTATTCGCATTGTGGTTGGTTTTAATTTGGGAGCCTGATAGTTAACTTGTTCTGTGCTCTCTCTATCAATCATAGCAAGAACTTGAGAAATATCCGGTATACCAATAAAATTTCCTAGCTCTTGTGCCATATAAAGGCGCAGCGTTTCACCAGGTATTTGCTTAATCAAAGGGATAGCCAGTTTACTAAATTTTGCTTTCCCTTCTTGCGTTTTTAAATCTACCTGTGGCACAAGTGAATCAAATAAAAAAGCAGAAAGGGTTTGAGCATCCTTCATGCGTTGCTCAAAAGCGTCTTTGCCTTCTTTACGTACTAATGAATCTGGGTCTTCGCCGTCTGGTAAAAACATAAAACGCAATTGACGGCCGTCCGTCAGATAAGGTAGGGCTGTTTCAAGTGCTCGCCATGCCGCTTCTCGGCCAGCGCGGTCACCATCATAGCAACAAATAACCGTATCTGTTGAACGATAAAGTAACTGAATATGTTCTGAGGTTGTTGATGTACCCAGTGAAGCAACCGCATAGCGGATATCGTACTGAGCAAGTGCAACAACGTCCATATAACCTTCAACTACCAGTAATTTTGATAATTCATTACTGTTTTGTGTTGCTTCATAAAGGCCAAATAACTGGCGACCTTTATGGAAAATATCGGTTTCAGGGGAGTTCAAGTATTTAGGAAGAGCATCTCCTAATACGCGTCCACCGAAGGCAATCACACGACCGCGCCTATCCCGAATTGGGAACATGACACGCTCTCTAAAGCGGTCATAGACTCGGCCATTATCATTTGTCACTAACATGCCAGCATCATCAAGCTGTTTGCGACTTTCTGGGTTTACAGCAAACTTTTTGAGCAAGTTGTCCCAGCCCGCAGGGGCGAAGCCAATCGAAAAATGCTCTATAATTTCAGTGCTTAAACCACGTTGGCTTAAATAATCTTTCGCTTTATTAGCAGAAGGATGACTTAAGGCAGCACAGTAAAATTGATTAATTTTTTCCATCAACTGATATAAATTTTGCCGTTGATGAAGTTCTATTTGGCTTGAACCCGTTCCTTTTTCATATGGGACATCAAGGCCGTGTAGTGCAGATAATTCTTCGATAGCTTCGACAAAATCGAGTTTGTCGTAATTCATCAAAAAATCGATGGCATTGCCATGCGCACCACAACCAAAACAGTAATAAAATTGCCTTTCACCATTTACAGTAAAAGAAGGCGTTTTTTCATTATGGAACGGACAACAAGCGTGATGGTTTTTACCCTGTTTTTTTAACGGGACTTTTGCATCGACTAAATCAATGATGTCGGTTCTTGCTAACAAGTCATTGATAAATGAACGCGGAATTCGTCCAGCCATAAGCCTCTTTTTCGCCTGTTGATGAACGATAATAAGCCGCGCTTCCTTGTGGAAAGCACGGCCTTTAACTGCTTAGCTATTTACTACTACAAAAACTGAGTGACTACGAGAGAAACTAAAGTTTTGTATTAGCTATCGTCTGCAATGAATGCGGCTTTCACCGCAAACAATTAGTACAGACGAGTACGGCGTGCGTTTTCGCGAGCCAGTTTCTTAGCGTGACGCTTTACAGCTGATGCTTTAGCGCGTTTACGTTCAGTCGTTGGTTTTTCATAGAATTCACGACGACGAACTTCAGCTAAAACACCTGCTTTTTCACAGGAACGTTTGAAACGACGCAGTGCAACGTCGAATGGCTCGTTTTCACGTACTTTAATTACCGGCATGTGCCTCTCACCTCAATAGAAATCGGTTTGTTGCTGGTACTGATTCACCAGCCTTCATTTAAAATGGTGCGGAATTTTACTTCAATGAGTACGGGTTTGTAAAGTGCCGTATAAAATTGAATCACACAAGATTACCTGATTAGCAGTTCATTTGATGAAAAAGCAAACAAAACCAGATAATAATGAGAATTAGCCACACGAAATTTTTTATTACAGGGGACTGATTATAGACTATACAGTCAGGAAAGTCAGCCTTTTGACAACATTAATTACGCGATTGAACGAAAATAGTGATAGACTTGCGGTTATGCAATAAACAAGGGTAGTGCAATGCGTGTTTTAGGTATCGAAACCTCTTGCGATGAAACTGGTATCGCAATCTATGATGATGAGCGTGGCTTATTAGCCAATCAATTATACAGCCAAATTAAAGTTCATGCAGACTATGGTGGTGTCGTGCCTGAATTGGCTTCACGTGATCATATTCGTAAAACAGTGCCGTTAATTCAAGCGGCGTTGAAAGAAGCCAATTTAACCAGTGAAGACATCGACGCTGTAGCTTACACTGCGGGCCCTGGTTTGGTGGGGGCTTTAATGGTTGGTGCAACTGTTGGGCGTTCATTAGCTTTTGCATGGAATGTTCCTGCCGTGGCCGTTCACCATATGGAAGGCCATTTATTGGCACCGATGTTAGAAGAGAAAAGCCCTGAATTCCCTTTTGTTGCGTTACTGGTTTCAGGTGGGCATACCCAGCTTATCAGTGTGACGGGAATTGGTGAGTATGAGCTACTTGGCGAGTCCATCGATGACGCGGCAGGTGAAGCGTTTGATAAGACAGCTAAATTATTAGGCTTAGACTACCCTGGAGGCCCTGTGTTATCTCGAATGGCAGAGCAAGGCACAGCAGGTCGTTTTGTTTTTCCTCGTCCAATGACCGACAGACCAGGGCTGGATTTCAGCTTCTCAGGGTTAAAAACTTTTGCAGCCAATACCATTCGTGAAAATGCGGATGATGACCAAACCCGTGCAGATATTGCGAGAGCCTTTGAAGATGCGGTGGTAGATACGCTTGCGATTAAATGCAAACGTGCATTGGAGCAAACTGGTTTTAAACGCTTGGTGATGGCCGGCGGCGTTAGTGCTAATCGTGCTCTCAGAGCTAAAATGGAAGACGTCCTCAAACAGCGCGGTGGTGAAGTTTTTTATGCGCGCCCTGAGTTTTGTACAGATAACGGTGCGATGATTGCGTTAGCGGGGCTTATTCGTCTTAAAGGTGGAACAACGGCAGGGCTTGGTGTAACAGTTCGCCCGCGCTGGCCTTTGGCTGAATTACCACCCTTAGAAAAATAATCATTGTTAATGAATTCATATTTTTTGTAAAAAGGGCTGGATGACAGCCCTTTTGCTATTCAATTAGATATTAATGTAAAACAACAACCGCATCTTCAAGTCGGCTTGAGCGTGCTTTTACCATCGTTGATGTCTCTGTGCTTTGCTCTACCAGTAATGTACTTTGTTGTGTGATGGTTTCGAGCTCACTGACTGCTTGGGTAATGTCGGCGATACCAGCCGCTTGTTCAGAGGTCGCTTGGCTAATATGGGTGATCAATTGTGTGACATTTTGTATTTGGTCAACAATCTCTTTCATGGTATCTCCGGCTGTATGGACTTGATTTTTTCCTGAATTGACTTTCTTTTCACAATCATTAATTAATTCGCGAATATCATTCACTGCGCTTGCACTGCGGCTTGCAAGGCTACGGACCTCATTGGCAACCACAGCAAAGCCTTTGCCTTGCTCACCTGCACGCGCGGCTTCTACCGCCGCATTTAACGCGAGTATATTAGTTTGAAATGCGATGTCTTTAATTACATCAGTGATGGAATTGATTTTGCTGGTACTACTGACAATTTCATTCATGGTATCAACAACAGCTTCCATCATTGCGCCCCCACTGACTGCGGTTTCGCTGGTGGTATTGGAAAGTTGATCAACTTGAATAGTATTATCGGCATTCATTTTTACAGAAACGGACATTTGGTTCATTGTCGCAACGGTTTGTTGCATATAGCCGACGGTTCTCTGAGTATGTGTTTCTAATTCACGACAGTCAGAAACCAAAGATTCACTGCCTTTGCGAACGTTATCAACTTGTTCGGAGACATCTTTGATTAACCAGCGGCAGATTAACCCCAGTTGCCCAATAGAACGTAATACTAAGCCAATTTCATCTGTGCGCTGCATATGGTTAACGCTATGTCGATTTCCTCGTGCAATACCAAGTGCTTGTTTGGTGATGTCTTCCAATGGCGCTGCTAGCATTTTTTCAAATACCACATTACCGATCAGTAACGTGATAAATGTACAGGTACTCATCATCATAAGAGGTGCGATTGGCTGGGGAATGAAGCTTGCCATGATGAGCCAAAGAATAAATAACAAACTCATGATTAGCCGGATACGCGAACGCGTTGAATATGTTGAAAAGTGAAATGGCATTTTTTTAGAAAGCACAATTCCCTTAAAAATTTTTCGTTGGCTTTTATTTTCATTCATTGCGTCATAAATGGGTTCTACCGTAGCAATTTCTTCACGTGTTGCGCGTGTCCGAATAGACATATAGCCTGTAATAGCCCCTTTTCGTTCCATTGGAATGATATTGGCTCGAACCCAGTAATGGTCGCCATTTTTGCGACGATTTTTCACAATACCAGTCCAAGGTTCTCCTTTTTTAAGTGTTGCCCACATGTCGGCAAAAGCTTCCTTGGGCATATCCGGATGGCGGATAATATTGTGTGGACGTGTTAATAACTCATCTAATTCATAACCACTAACCTGTACAAAGAAATCATTAGCATGGACAATATTTCCTTGCAAATCGCTGGTTGTCATCAAGGTGATATTTTCATCTAATACATATTCGTTTTGAGTGATATAAGGGGTTCTGCTCATTATAAATACCATTATTATTGTTTAATTTTCCTTTTATATAGTCGACAGCTTTTAAATATTCCTTAGTAATAAATTTGCAATTATTTAACTTTTTTTTAAAAGTGTGCGCTGGTTATGGCAAAAATGTAACGTAGCACAAATTGCTATCAGTACAGTTTTAAGGAGAGATATCGAACGGTTGTTATTGGAGGAGTTTTTGGAAATTTTAAACAAGGCAAATAGCATAAAAAAAGAGCTGAAATCAGCTCTTCTTAGGAAAAATCATATTAACGATTAGTCATCTAGTTCTTGTTCCTTGGTTTCTTGGGCTATTTCTTTATTGGTTTTTTGCTTTTTGTTTTTTAGTTTTTGCCAAATACGGCTTTCTTGACCGCGCCAAAGGCGTTGTATATTACCGTGATGGCGAACTAACACTAAACAAGACAACATGGCGACAGGGAAAGTGAACTCAGGTTTAAACCACCAAACATAGAAGGGGGCAAGTAAGGCGCTGACAATCGCGCCGAGTGATGAGTAACCACTAAGCAATACCGTAAGTAACCATGTCCCTGCGACTAAACCAGAAAGATCCCAACCAATAGCGGCAATTGAACCAAATGCGGTTGCTACCCCTTTTCCGCCTTTGAAACGAAAGAAAATGGGATATATATGCCCAAGACAGGCTGCAATTGCAACAAAGCCAAGATAGAATGGCTGCACATTTAAATAATAAGCAAGCCAAACTGGTATCATCCCTTTTAATACGTCACAAATGAGTACTCCGGCAGCGGCTGCTTTACCGCCTACACGTAATACGTTAGTTGCACCAGGGTTACCAGAGCCGTGTTGACGGGGGTCGGGTAGTCTCGCCAAACGGCAGATCAGTATCGCACTCGAAACTGAGCCACAAAGATAGGCGAAGATTATCATGCCAAGCGCGGTTGCACTCATAGCTAACTCCAAAAACGGTTAAGGCCATAAATTCACTTCAGTCTTGGATAATACGCATATTTTTGCTGAAGTGGTATCAATTCAGTACATAAATGAGAAAATGACGTGATGGATATCGTATTTATTGAGCAATTATCAGTCATCACCACGATTGGTGTATATGACTGGGAACAAGATATTGAACAGAAACTCGTGCTCGATATCGAAATGGGATGGGATAACAAACGCGCGTCTATGAGCGATAATGTAGAATATTGCCTAGATTATGCCAAAGTTAGTCAGGCTATCCTAGCTCATGTAGGGAATAACAAGTTTGGGTTAGTAGAACGTGTTGCTGAAGAAGTTGCACAGTTATTGATGACACAGTTTGCTAGCCCATGGGTTCGTATTAAGGTGGCTAAGCCGGGAGCCGTGGCGCGAGCCAAGCAGGTTGGGGTTATTATAGAAAGAGGCATGAAAACCGCTTAAATGATGACTGGCGGTGTTTAGCCGCCAGTTTTATGGTCGTTAGATGATTTGTTGCTGCTGCCAATCTGTTACCGCTTCAATGCGTTGTTTTGTAAGTTCTTGGCGAATTTCAGGGCCTTTAAATCCCTGTTCAACGATAGGTTTGACATCAACCGCTTGTGCGATAGTAAAAGCCTGCTTGAAATATATCCCTTGTGGGTACGTTTGCTGTTCGAGGCCTAACCGGCCTCTTGCATCAGCTTCGCTGATTAAACTCAGTTGTTCAATACGTTCTGGTTTACGCCAGCTATCAAGCCCATCAAAAATCGCAATTAGCTCATTAGCAGGTAATTTATTGATAACATGGATTTTATCATGATAGCGTGCCGCTAGACGGGCTAAGTCACGAGCCGTAGTGGGTACTTTTAATCTTGCGCAGAGAGTTTCTATTAATGGAATACCTGCCTCACCGTGGTTTGGATGGCTCGGCCAAATATCAGTTGGTGTTAACGCTTTACCTAAATCATGGCATAAGGCCGCAAAGCGAATATCCACATTGTTAGATAGCTCGGCAATCACTTTCATTACCATTAGCGTGTGGATACCCGTATCAACTTCAGGGTGCCATTTTTCAGGGGCAGGAACACCAAATAACGCATCAACTTCAGGAAAAAGTACAGCTAAAGCACCACATTGGCGTAAAACATCAAAATACACCTGTGGGGAATTTGATTTCAGCGCTTTTTCTGTTTCCGTCCAAACGCGCTCAGCGGTGAGGTGAGATAATTCCCCTGTAGCGGCCATTGTTTGCATCAAGGTTAATGTTTCTGGTGCGATAGTAAAACCATGCTCAAAGTAGCGAGCAGCAAAACGAGCAACCCGCAAGACCCGTAAAGGGTCTTCAGAAAATGCATCAGAAACATGGCGTAAAACACGGCTCTTGAGGTCTTTCACGCCTTGGTATGGGTCAACAATTTCACCTGATTCACTTTGTGCTATCGCGTTAATTGTCAGATCGCGACGTAGCAAATCATCTTCAATGGTCACATCAGGTGCGCTATAGCAGCTAAAACCAGTATAGCCCGCACCAATTTTACGCTCTGTTCGGGCTAAAGCGTATTCTTCATGGGTCTTTGGGTGCAAGAAAACCGGAAAATCCTTTCCTACTTGTTGAAAACCTTGAGATAGCATTGCCTCGGGGGTTGTACCAACCACCACGTAGTCTCTATCTGAAATAGGTAGTCCAAGAAGTTGGTCACGCACTGCGCCACCCACGAGATAGACTTTCATTTGAATGGCCTCAATTACATCCAACCATCATTACGTTTTTTACGACGCGGAATAATGTGCGGTAAAATCAAACCTAAAATTAAGCCAACACCGGCAACACCACCGCCATACATAAACCATTGTAAGATTAATTCGCGACGGCGATCATCTAAGTTGACCTCTGCAATCTCTAGCTTTTTACCGGATTTGATCAACTCATTTTTTAATTTTTCATTTTCGGCTTTTAGCTGGCTGACAATATTGTCATTATCAGCCACTTTTTGCTGCATATCTGCAGTTCGTGTATTCCACGTACTGTCGATATTGTCGAGTTGTTGACGTAGCTTTTGATTCTCAGCTTCAAGTTCTGGAATGCGGGTTTTCATGCTTGGAGTATTGCTGAGTTGGTCAACAGGTAACCAGACCGTTCTACCTTTTTCATCGCGAACTTGTGCAAATTTGTTATCTGTGGAAAGCAGTTCAACCGCTTCCCCGGCATTGAGCGTACCTACAATACGATATTTTGTGCCAGGTCCACTATGAACGTATGTGGATAAATCATCTGACACATAACGTTTTTCTGCTGCATGTGAATTTAAGGAAAGGCCTAGCCCCATGATTGAAATTAATAATAATGGAATTTTTCGCATGGTATTTACAGTCTTTTGATGGTGAATGAGTTTTATATTAATTGAATACTAATGAGTAAAACGCGAGGGTGCAAATCCTAAACGCAGATGTCTCTACAGTCTAAAGGAGAATGAGAACTATCCTAACTGTCTAAATTACCCTTATTTTTACTTTGTTTTCAATATAACTCACTGAAAGAAATATGACAGGTAGAATTTTTGTTTATCATACAGTTTCTTTTCTCAGCTTAGCTTGATTGGGGTAATATGAGTGAAGTGAAATAATTAAATAAGGATATGTATGAGCCACGTAGAGGTTGAACTCAAACTTGCCGCTAAGAGTTCCGCAATAGAGGCTGTACGACAGTGTCTATCGACATTGTCTCACCAATACAGTGAGCCGACGAAGTTAACCAATATCTACTTTGATACGGCAAATAAGCAGTTACGTCAGTGGGATATGGGCTTACGTATCCGCGGTTGTGATGGTCGTTATGAAATGACAATGAAAACGGCTGGGCAGGCGATAGGCGGCTTACACCAACGGCCTGAATATAATGTTGATATTGATTCACCTGAGCTTGATTTAGCCGCATTACCGGCTGAAATTTGGCCTGAAGGCACTGATGTTTCACTGCTTCAGTCTGAATTAAATATCCTCTTTAGCACCAATTTTACCCGTGAAAAGTGGTTAGTGACTTTTGAAGATAGTGAAATAGAAGTGGTTTTTGACCAAGGTGAAATTTCCTCTGGCGCAAAGGATTTGCCTATTCAAGAGTTTGAACTAGAACTAAAAAAAGGCTTTATTGCTGATGTACTCAATTTAGCGAAGAAATTTGCAGATATCGACGGCTTACATTTGTCATCACTTAGCAAAGCTGCACGTGGTTATTCATTGTTATCGCCGACAAAAGCGCCATTAACTCCTCCAAATTCGGTGTTTGACTATGAAGAGTACCCCCTCGAAAAATCATTAACGCATATGCAATTACTTTGCCAGCAGCATGAAGACTACTGGTTAGCAAATGGCAGCAATGCACGCCAAGGCTTCAGTGAGTTTTTACGTTTTGTTCAGGCATTTTTAGTGCATTACCAAAATTCTGTACCTCACTTTATTCATGACACTCCACTGGAACAATTACGTTCAGATATTGCCGATGAAGCAATTAGTGCTGAGGATTTTTGCTATAGCAGCCAGTGGTTAAAGTGTAAATTAGCCTTTATCCAGTGGTTAAGTGCTTTAACCTATCAAGAAGCCCATTAAGGTATTGATAATATGCATGCTTTTCCTGAGTTATTACAAAGCCAAGGTGAACGCGTTTTAAGCCAGTTAGCGGAACAAACGAATGAATTATTACCGTTAAATGAACAAGAAATTCAAGTGCTTGCATTCAGTGATTTTGTGTTAAAGCAAGTATTAGCACATCCGCGGTTTTTACTTGAAATTCGCTCTCGACCACCACAAGCCGATGAATGGAAAAGTTATGCATCATGGTTAGCTCAAGATTTGTCATCTGTTAGCGACGAAGACCACTTGATGCGAGTGTTGCGCTCATTTCGTCATCATATGTTAGTGCGCTGCGCATGGATGCAAGTGCTAGAAATAAGCACGCAAAAAGAAACGATGTATCAGCTCAGTATATTGGCGGAAACCTTGGTTGTTGCAGCGCGAGACTGGTTGTATCAAGAATATCGTCAGTCATGGGGAACACCTTGTAATGCAGAAGGAAAACCGCAGCCGCTGTTGGTTTTAGGGATGGGAAAATTAGGGGGCCGAGAGCTCAATTTTTCTTCTGATATTGACCTGATTTTTGCTTATCCAGAAAATGGGGTGACCCAAGGTGGCCGAAAAGAGTTAGATAACGCACAATTTTTTACGCGTTTAGGACAAAAATTGATCCGCGTACTCGATCAAGTGACGGAGTATGGTTTTGTCTATCGGGTAGATATGCGTTTACGCCCATTTGGAGATAGTGGTCCGCTGGTTTTTAGCTTTTCTGCACTTGAGGATTATTACCAAGAACAAGGGCGAGACTGGGAACGCTATGCGATGGTTAAAGCCCGTATTATGGGCGCTGATAGCCTCCATTATGAGGAGTGTTTGCGAAAGCTTTTGCGTCCTTTCGTTTATCGTCGCTATATCGACTTTAGCGTGATCCAATCCTTACGCAATATGAAAAATATGATTGAGCGAGAGGTTAGGCGTCGTGGTTTGGTCAATAACATCAAATTAGGCGCTGGGGGGATCCGCGAAGTTGAATTTGTTTCACAGGTTTTCCAACTCATTCGAGGTGGACGAGAACCTGTTTTACAGTCGCAATCTTTATTTTCAACGTTACAAGGGATTAGAGAACTCGCATTGTTAACCGAAGATCAGGTTAATATTCTGCAAGATGGCTACCTTTTCTTGCGTAGAGTCGAAAATTTACTGCAATGTATTGATGACCAACAGACACAAACACTCCCCGAAGAGGCTTTAAATCAGGCGCGTTTAGCGTGGGGGATGGGCTTTGCTGATTGGCCTGCATTTTATCAGGTTTTGAGTCAGAAAATGGCTGCTGTGCATCAAATATTCACCGAGCAAATAGGCCAGGAGGATGACTCTGAGAACATTGATGTATTCGATGAAATTTATATCACATTATGGCAAAGTGAATTATCAAAAGAAGAATTAGCCAGCTATTTGCCGTCTAAAAGTGAAGAGATTGCACAACGTATCATTCACGGTATAGTGATGTTCCGTCATGATCTCAATAAACGCACCATTGGTCCTCGAGGGCGAGATGTTCTTGATGAATTAATGCCTAAATTATTGGCTAAAGTCGGTGAGCGTGATGATGCAGGGCAAGTCATTGAGCGCATCACACCACTGTTACTGAGCATTGTTAGCCGCACTACTTACCTAGAGTTAATGCTTGAATTTGATGAGGTTTTGACGCACGTTATTCGCCTATGTGCGGCTTCACCAATGATAGCAGAGCAGTTAGCCCGTCACCCATTGTTACTTGATGAGTTGCTCGACCCTCAATCGTTATACCAACCTCTACCACTAACCGCTTACCGTGATGAATTGCGCCAATATTTAATGCGCGTTCCTGAAGATGACGAAGAACAACAACTGGAAGCATTACGTCAATTCAAACAAGCCCAGTTATTGCGTATCGCTGCTGAAGATATTTCAGGTGTTTTACCCGTAATGAAAGTTAGTGATCATCTGACTTACCTTGCAGAGGCGATTATTGATGCGGTGGTACACCAAGCATGGCAAAAAATGGTAAAACGTTATGGTGAGCCAGCACATCTAGCGCAAAGTGACAAAAAACAATATGGGTTTGCGGTATTAGGTTATGGAAAGCTAGGCGGCTGGGAATTGGGTTATGGCTCTGACTTAGATCTCGTTTTTCTTTTCGATTGCCCTTTAGATGTGGTTACCAATGGCGAACGCTCCATTGATGCACGCCAATTTTACTTACGTGTTGCTCAGCGTATTATCCATTTGTTTAGTACTCGAACACCTTCAGGCGTGTTGTATGAAGTTGATGCGCGGCTCAGGCCTTCCGGTGAGTCAGGAATGTTAGTCAGTACGATACAATCATTTGATGATTACCAAAAAAATGATGCTTGGACATGGGAGCATCAAGCGCTCATACGAGCCCGAATGGTATTTGGTGATGAGGATTTACAACGGCAATTTATACAGACTCGCCACGAAACTCTGTGTATGCCAAGAGACCCTCACACCTTGCAGCAGCAAGTGCGTGATATGCGCTTGAAAATGCATCAGCACTTAGGAAGCCATCAAGCCAATGAGTTCGATTTAAAAGCCGATCCCGGTGGGATCACTGATATTGAATTTATCGCACAATACTTAGTTTTGCGTTTTGCCACAGAAAATAATGTGTTAACGCGTTGGTCCGATAATGTGCGTATTTTCGAGCTGATGGCGCAATATGGCTTTATGCCAGAAGATGAAGCAAATGCCTTAACTCAAGCGTATGTTACGATGCGTAATGAACTTCATCACTTAGCATTACAATCATTGCCAAGCCGTGTTGAAATGACCCAATTTACTCAACAACGTGAACAAGTTTTAGCGAGTTGGCAAAAATGGCTTGAGGAATAAGGAATAAACGCATTTTATTTAGCTAAATAGCGCAATATGCTAGTATTGTTGCTAATTATTATCAGATTTCCTTTTTAAAACTGGAGTGCAGGATGAAAGTAACTCTTCCGGATTATAAACAAGCCGGTGTGCTGGTGGTTGGTGATGTTATGTTAGACCGTTATTGGCATGGTCCTGCAAACCGTATTTCGCCAGAGGCCCCTGTTCCGGTTGTTAAAGTCACGATGGTAGAAGAGCGTCCCGGTGGTGCGGCTAACGTCGCGATGAACATTGCCTCGTTAGGGGCAAATTCACGTCTTGTCGGGTTAACTGGGATTGATGACGCGGCAAAAGCACTGACTGAAAACTTAAATGCGGTGCAGGTGCGTTGTGATTTTGTCGCTATTCCAACCCATCCAACGATTACTAAATTACGTGTACTTTCACGTAATCAGCAACTTATCCGTCTTGATTTTGAAGAAGGTTTTGACAATGTTGATGTCGCACCTGTGTTGGAACGCATTGAACAGGCGTTACCTCATATTGGTGCTCTGGTGTTATCTGATTACGCGAAAGGGGCGTTAACTCATGTCGAGAAGATGATAGCGCTTGCCAACAAGGCCAATGTTCCCGTCTTGATTGACCCGAAAGGCAACAATTTCGAACGTTACCGCGGGGCAACATTACTAACGCCAAACATGTCTGAGTTTGAAGCGATTGTTGGGCCATGTAAAAACAATCAAGACGTTGAAGAAAAAGGCATGAAGCTGCTTCAGTCATTGGAGCTTAAAGCACTGTTAATTACGCGCTCAGAACAAGGTATGAGCTTAATTCGTCGCGATGAAGCGCCATTACATTTACCGACTCAGGCGCAAGAAGTGTTTGACGTGACAGGAGCCGGGGACACGGTTATTGGCGTACTTGCTGCATCTATTGCATCTGGCCGCCCATTACATGAATCTTGCGCATTGGCTAATGCCGCAGCAGGCGTGGTCGTGGGTAAATTAGGAACCTCCACGGTTTCGCCAATTGAATTGGAAAATGCCATTCGTGGCCGTGCTGACACCGGGTTTGGTGTGATGAGCGAAAGTGAATTGAAACAAGCCGTTGCGAATGCAAGACAGCGCGGTGAGCGTGTGGTGATGACGAATGGTTGTTTTGATATTCTTCATGCAGGGCATGTGTCGTATTTAGCCAATGCACGTAAATTGGGAGACCGTCTGATTGTAGCTGTAAATAGCGATGCATCGACACGCCGCTTAAAAGGTGAAACACGCCCAGTCAACCCATTAGAACAACGCATGACCGTTTTAGGTGCTTTGGGGGCAGTGGATTGGGTTGTGGCTTTTGAAGAAGACACTCCGCAACGCTTAATCGCAGAAGTGCTGCCAGACATCTTAGTTAAAGGGGGGGATTACCGCCCTGAAGAGATAGCGGGCAGTGCGGAAGTGTGGGCCGCGGGAGGCGAGGTCAAAGTCCTTAACTTTGAAGATGGTATTTCCACAACGAATATCATTAAAAATATTATGAAAACGAGTTAATTTATCATTATTAATTAATTAGTTAGTTAAAAACCTCACGTGGGTATGTAAAAACGCCGTGAGGTTTTTATTTATCTAAAATTAAAGAGGTGTCACTTTTTCAATTTAATTACTCAGCTGTCTTTTCTTCTACATTTAAATGGGCTTCGAGTGCGCTGACGCGTTGTTCCATCTTCGCTAATTTTTCACGGGTGCGTAATAAGACTTGAGTTTGAATATCAAATTCTTCACGACTGACTAAGTCTAATTTGCCGAGTTGTGATTGTAACAGTGAACGCAGTTTTTTATCAAAATCTTCACCTAAATCGCGTACGCCTTGTGGTAAAGCGCCTTGAATTTGGCGGGCAACTTGTTCAATTTTTTTCGGATCGAGCATTTCGCGGGTCCTTAAGTTTATCAAAATATTGTTGTGAATTGTTGGGACTAGTTTAATACCTCTTGCTGCCTTGCGCTAGCTTGAATTATTTAGAGAGAGGTTTAGAGCCAGTAGTGAAATTAACCTTGATAACTCTAAGTTTTTATTCATGTTTTTTGGCTAAAAGTGTGAGTCATTCGCCAATTTTGATTATCATCGTTGCGAACTTGAATTATTGGCGTTATATTAATTGCGTATATCTCAGGGCGGGGTGAAAGTCCCCACCGGCGGTAAACATGCATCACGCATGAAGCCCGCGAGCGCTTTATCATTTTTATGGTAAAGGTCAGCAGACCCAGTGTGAATCTGGGGCCGACGGTTATAGTCCGGATGGGAGAGAATTAACAGTATCTGCATGTTTGTGCGATTACGCACAATAGTGTTCTGCATACCTGAATAGGTAAATGCCTTTTATTGGCTATTTATATATTCACCATTTCTCGTATTCCTAAGACTGCCTTGATTCTGGTAACTAGTTAATAACTATTTAAGAGGTTTTTTACCATGGATCATTCGCTACTTTCTGTATTTGGCAATCCTATCGAACGTGTTGAAAATGCTATCGAGGCATTACGCCAAGGTAAAGGTGTTCTTGTTCTTGATGATGAAGATCGTGAGAACGAAGGCGATTTAGTTTTTGCAGCAGAAACTATGACTGCCGAGCAAATGGCATTTACCATTCGTTATAGCAGTGGGATCGTGTGCCTTTGTATTACTGAAGAGCGCCGCAAGCAACTCGAACTACCTATGATGGTAGATAACAATACGAGCCAAAATCAAACAGGCTTTACTGTGACCATTGAAGCCGCACAAGGTGTGACGACAGGTGTTTCTGCCGCAGACCGTATCACCACTATTCGTGCCGCAATTGCAGATAACGCCGTTCCTTCAGACCTTAACCACCCAGGACATGTTTTCCCTCTGCGTGGCCGTGAAGGCGGGGTATTAACGCGTCGTGGTCATACTGAAGCGTCTATCGACTTAGCAATATTGGCAGGTTTCAAGCCAGCTGGTGTGTTGTGTGAGTTAACCAATGATGATGGTTCTATGGCTCGTACCCCTGAAGTGGCTGCGTTTGGTCAGCAACATGGTTTGACTGTAGTGACGATTGAAGACTTAGTTCAGTATCGTCAGTTGCAGGAAAAGAAAGCGAGCTAATCTTTTTTCTCGTCATATCTTGAATATTATCTAATGTAATGGTTTTAGTTATTTAGGTAATAAATAGTCTGTTAAGCATATAGAATGTTATAAAGGCCACTGAGTTGCACACCTCGTGGCCTTTTCAATTTTTTTGATGATCATACTCATAATTAGCCCACTGTGTTTTTTGTTGGAAAGCGTATGCTGTAGGGAGAAACTAATTGAGTTGGAGTTGAAATCATCATGTCGGTAAATACTTCGGTGGTAAAAAATAAGATCCCTGCCATTTTTATTGGTCATGGTAGCCCTATGAATGCGATTGAGGATAATCCTTACACTCAAGCGTGGGAAAATCTCGGTAAAGCCTTACCTCGGCCCCGCGCAATTTTGGTGATTTCAGCCCATTGGTATACGCGCGGTACTGCTGTGACTTCGATGTTAAAACCAAAAACGATTCATGATTTTGGCGGGTTCCCCGAAGCCTTGTATCAAATCGAATATCCAGCTTCTGGTTCTCCTGAATTAGCTCAGCAAGTTGTTTCATTACTAGCCCCTGAGCCAATTTACCTTGATGAACAAGAGTGGGGATTAGACCACGGTACATGGGAAATTTTGCTGCGTATGTATCCAGAAGCGGATATCCCCGTGATCCAACTGAGTATCGATGGTAGCAAGCCCGCCACTTGGCACTATGAACTCGGTAAAAAATTGAGTGTTTTAAGGGAGAAAGGCGTGCTGATTATGGGCAGTGGCAATGTTGTCCACAATTTACGGGCGATGAATTGGCAGAACTCTCATGCTGAGCCGTACCCGTGGGCAATATCTTTTGAAAAATTTGTATATGACAATCTGCAAAGTCATGAAACGCCTCACCCACTGACTAAAGGATTAGAACGGGAGGATGGCAAATTATCTAACCCATCACCAGAACATTACTTACCTATTTTACCTATTTTAGGAACTTGGGATGGTCAAGAAGAGATCAGTACACCGATTGAAGGAATTGTGTCGGCATCGTTAAGTATGTTGTCTATTCAGGTAGGGTAAGTTTTCTGCTATAGAATTGACTAACAAAAAAGCCCAAATCATATTGCTATATTTGGGCTTTCCTTTTAACGCTAAATACGATTAGTCGATGATCGCATGTGGGTAAAAACGTGATAAGTCTTGAGTGATCAGTTCTTTATCTTCACGAATACAGATCCCCGCAGGTTGATCATTCACCAACCAGCTTCCGACTAAGGTATAGTTACCTTCAAATTGTGGAAGTGGATGGAATTGTTGAATAATCATACCTTCTTCGCCGTATGGGCCATCTGCGGCTGCAATTTCCTTACCATTTTCGATGATACGGATATTAGCACCTTCACGAGAAAATAATGGCTTAATAACGTATTTCTCGAGTTCTGGCTGGGTTTTGCCATCCGCAAAATAGGCAGGCAGTAAATTTGGGTGATCTGGGAACATTTCCCACAACATAGGCAATAAAGCTTTGTTAGAAATGATGCTCTTCCATGCAGGTTCTAACCAGCGTACGCCAGCGTCTTGCAATTTAGTCGAGAAAATTTCTCTTAGCATAAATTCCCATGGATATAACTTGAACAGGTTACTAATCACCTGATCTTGGGTATCCGAAAACTCACCTTTTTCACCTAGGCCAATTTCATCGATATATAAGAATTCAGTGGCAATACCCGCTTCATTTGCACAGTCTTGTAGATATTGAACGGTACCGCGATCTTCTTCAGTGTCACGGCAACAAGACATATGCAACAAGCGAAAACCATACTGATCTTTTAATTGCGTAAAGCGTTCGATCAATTGCTCTTGAATACTATTAAACTGATCGGCATTTTCAGGTAATTTCCCTGCTTCAATTTGATCTTCTAACCAGATCCATTGGAAAAATGCAGACTCGTATAATGAGGTTGGAGTATCCGCGTTATTTTCTAAAAGCTTAGGAGGGTTAATACCATCGTAAGCGAGGTCAAGCCTAGAATATAACGAAGGTTGTTCGCTTTTCCATGAGCTGCGAACAAATTCCCAACAATGCTTAGGGATCTGAAAACGTGCCATTAACTCATCGCTTTCAACAACACGTTCAACCACTTTTAGGCACATTTGATGCAACTGCTCGGTTGCATCTTCTATTTCTTCAATTTGTGCCATAGTAAATTGGTAATACGCATCTTCTGACCAGTAGGGCTCACCATACATAGTATGAAATTCAAAGCCAAACTCAGAAGCTTTTTCGCGCCAGTTTGGGCGCTCTACTATAGGAACTCGTTTCATTACTTATCAACCACCCATCGAACGGGAAGAAGAGGTTGATTTTGCAGAAGAAGATGAACGCTGTGCCATCGCTTGTTTATTTACGGTGTCACCAAAACCGCCACGGGTAACTGTTGAAGTTGTTGGTGGTTTAGGTGCCATGGCTGTTTTTGGTACGCTCATGGAACGGCCACCTGCAACAGCAGGGCCATAGCTTTTACCTGAAGCGTCAACAAACTTACCATTGGCAGGGCTAGCTGGGTTTTTTGAGCTGAATAATGGTTGTGATGCAGCGCTACCGCCCATCATACGGCCCATCATATAACCCATCATTAATGGCATCCACATGCTACCGCCGCTGCTTTGTGCTTGAGCCGTTTGTTCACCATTTGTTGAGCTAGTGCCTGCAATACCTGCTTGAGCCGGAGCTTGAGTACACATAGCTTCACCAAACTCAGCAATACAGTCAGCTTGAGTTTCATATTTAGGTGCAGTTTTAGCGGCTTCTTGTAGCGCATTATTGTAGGCGATAGTGCACTGTTCTGCTTGTGATGGGTTCGCTTGGCTACAGTCTTGTGCGTTTGTGTACAATGAGACGGTTTCATCACTTTCTTCACAAGCGGAAAGCATAAATACGGCACTGACCGCAACAGCCACAGGCGCTAAACGGTATGAACGCCAAGACTTACGGAAGGCGCTCTGATTAATATCTTTGGTACGCTTCATGGTCATGGTAATTACCCTGAATTTAATTAAGTAAGATGTTTTTAGATGTTAGCTCTAGGATAGGGGATAAACGCTGAAAATTAAAGCAGAAATATAGGAGAAATGAGCTGAATTTATCATTTTGATAACTTTTTGCTATTTTTTCCTATTTAGCATGGTATTAGTTAAAGGGAAAAATAATATTTTTATTTTATATCAATGTGTTAACTATTGGCTGTTTTTTGCTCTAGCGCGCAGTAATAAGAGTGAGAATTAACTGAATTTGTGCCAGAGGCTAATAAAAAGGGGTTGTAAGCGGTTCAATTAGTGCAAATTAGCAATTCTAAACGATTTACTTGGCTTCCTTCAAAAAATAACCCGCTATATAAGCGGGCCATTATATCATTTTCAAATAAACTAAGAATTTTAATTCATTTTTGGCGCGTTGGTATTACGAATAATACTACTTGCAGAGGTTGAAATCTCTTTACCTAAATTCGCATTTAGGCGGGCAATATCGTCTTCGTTCAATGTGCCACGAGCAAATTCGATATTCAGTTGGTTAATCATGTAGTCATAACGTGCATTAGACAGGTTTTGTTTCGCTTGGTATAGCGCAGTTGTTGCTGTCAACACGTCAACAATGGTACGAGTTCCTACTTGATAGCCAGCTTCCATTGCATCTAATGAGCTTTGTGCGGAAACAACGACTTGTTTGTAGGCATTAATGCTACTGATTGACGATGATACGTTATTAAATGATGAGCGAACTAACTGAATCACATTACGGTAAACGCTTTCTAGTTGTTCACTAGCACCTTGGAAACCATATTGTGCTTGTTCAACTTGAGAACTGACTGCGCCACCAGTATACAGTGGAATGCTTAAATTTAAGCCAATGCTATTTTGACCATTATAGCTGTTGGTCGCACCACCACCATATGGAGTATTATAACCGCTGCCGTGTTGGTAACTATTTGTGACTGATGTTGATGCATCTAAGTTAACTGTTGGCATGTGGCCTGTTTCTGCTAAGCGAATATTTTCACGAGAAACATCTTGTGCTAAACGTGCGCTTAATAGGCTGAGGTTACGCTCTTCTGCTTCTTTTAGGATAGCGTTGATATCGCCCAACTCATTGGTTTTAAAGCGGTCGATATTTAAAGAAGCAAGTTGGCTGTAGTACACGCCACTGACTTGACGCAGTTTTTCAATCGCATTTTCTAAATCATTGCGGCCAGCGACTTCTTGTGCAATAACGCTATCATAGTTTGCACGGGCGTTTTGCACGTCGGTAATGGCAACAAGGCCAACGTTAAAGCGTTGTGTAACTTGGTCTAATTGGCGATAAACGGCTTCTTTATTTGCTTCAATATAAGATAACGCGTCAATCGCTTTTAACACATTAAAATACGCAGTTGCAGTATCTAAAATTAATTGCTGTTGACTTGTTTGGTATGTGACATCAGAAATACCCGCGGTTTTTTCTTGGATAGTCAATTGACGCCATTTCGACATATCAAACACAACTTGAGTGAGTTTCAGTGAAGCATTTAAACCTGTGCTTTCAGTATTTCTTGCGTCACGGTAACCACTGCCGTAGCTAGCTCCTGCACCTAAACCTAATTGTGGCAATAATGGGCTGCGAGATTCATTAATTTTTTCAAAAGCTTGATTACGTTCAGCTAATGATTTTCTTAATTCAGGGTTACTTTCTTTGGATTTTTGGTAAACCTGTAGTAAATCTTCTGCATAGCTATTGGTACTGAGACCCACAAAACTCATCGAAATTAAAAGGGGAAGCAGTTTCTTCATTTTGATTCCTTGATTAAACAGCAAATTAAGTTGAGTCTGTTGCCTAAAACGTACCATGCCTAACTAGGCGATAGATATTAAATTATCCGTTTTAGAGACAGTTATTAAAAACAGACACTACGTTGCTCTTTGATTTGAATAATGGCGCTTATTGTAACAGAGTATCACTTCTATTAACGGTAGCCTTTTGTGCCATTTTGTCTCAATTTATTAAACATTACCTCATCTAAGGTTAAAAAACCTTAAAAACTGTTTTAATCCACAATTATTTCCTTAAGATGGAATAATTGGGTTTGGAGAATGAAATGACAAAACAAATAGAGCAGCCAATTAAATACGGCAAAAATGATGTTGAAATTATATCCAAGCGTAAATTATTTAACGGTTTTTTTCAAATGGTTGAATATCAATTTCGTCATCGCCTTTTCGCGGGGGGATGGAGTAAAGAAATTCGCCGTGAAGTTTTTGAACGCGGCCATGCTGGCGTGGTTTTACCCTATGACCCGAAAGCAGATAGTGTTGTTTTAATTGAACAAATTCGGTTGCCAGCGATTGAGACTAGTGAAACACCCTGGTTACTTGAAGCAGTAGCTGGAATGATAGAGCAAAACGAATCACCGGAAGAGGTTATTCGTCGTGAGGCCGTTGAGGAAGCTGGGCTTATTATTGGTCGCACTGAAAAAGCGGTAAGTTATCTTTCTAGCCCTGGCGGTACGACTGAACGTATGCATGTATTTATCGGTGAAGTTGATAGCAGCCAAGCGAAAGGTGTTCATGGGCTAGCGTCAGAAAATGAAGATATTTGCGTACATGTGGTTAGTCGAGAGCAAGCTTTTCAATGGGTTGAAGACGGCACAATTGATAATGCAGCAACAGTGATAGCGATTCAATGGTTACAACTTCACTATCAAAAACTTCATGAAAAGTGGATGAAACTGTGTTAAATAACGATTAATCTGATGAAGTGTGTGCTGATTATCAGAAAGTTAGAAAGTAAAGCTTTAAGATAGTTGTAAGTATGTTGAGCTTTTATATAGTTGTAATGAATAGATTAGGTACTAAATAATATTTAAGAAAAGGAATACTTTTGGACAGCCAGCTTGAAGTGACTGCAAAGAACTCTAAAGTTGTGAGAATTTTACAGGTTACTGATACGCATCTTTTTGCTAATACAGAAAATACGCTTTTAGGGGTAAATACTTACCGTAGCTATCAGGCGGTACTTGATGCTATCTCAGAGGAAAATCTCCCAATCGACTTAATTGTGGCGACAGGGGATTTAGTTCAAGACCAATCACCACAAGCTTATCAGCATTTTGCGGATGGTATTGCGCGTATTCCTGCTCCTTGCGTATGGCTTCCTGGTAATCATGACTATCCACCGGCTATGGTCAAAACACTCAGAATTGCTGGGATTTCAAGCGCTAAACAAGTTTTAATTGGTGATGAGTGGCAAATCTTGATGCTTGATAGCCAACTTCAAGATGTACCTCATGGCGAGCTTTCTGAGCAACAGTTAGAGTGGATGAAAGCCAGCTTAGATGCTGAACCTGAACGTACTACATTGATTATGCTGCATCACCATCCTCTAGCCTCGGGTTGTACTTGGCTTGATCAGCACAGTTTGAGAAATTCACATATTTTAGCTGATTATTTAAAAAGCTACTCAAATGTTAAAGCGATGCTATGTGGCCATATTCACCAAGAAATGGATGAAAACTGGCACGGTATTCGGTTGTTGGCAACGCCTTCTACCTGTGTGCAATTTAAGCCTCACTGTACTAATTTTGCGCTTGATACCGTCGCGCCAGGCTGGCGATATTTAGAATTAAGTATTAATGAACAAGGGCAAAGGCATATTACAACCCGCGTTCATCGCTTAGATACAAGGGAATTTAGCCCTGACCTTGACTCAGACGGTTATTAATTCGCTTATGTCAACTCTACTTTATATTCATGGTTTTAATAGTTCCCCTCAATCAGCTAAAGCTAATAACTTAAAGCAATGGATTGAGGTGAATTATCCGCAAATTAATATGATTGTACCGCAGTTACCGAATTACCCTCAGCAAGCTCAAGCTATGTTGGATGATATTGTCCAACAGCATCCGCATGAGAAAATGGGGTTAGTCGGCTCTTCGCTCGGCGGTTATTTTTCAATTTGGTTTTCAGAGCGTTATCAGCTTCCTGCTGTCGTCGTAAACCCTGCGGTACGTCCTTTTGATTTACTGCAAGATTACTTAGGCGACAATACAAACCCATATACTCATGAACAATATGTGTTGGAAGAAAAGCACATTAATGAGCTAAAATCCTTATACATTGAAAGATTAACATCCCCCCAGCTTATCTGGTTGTTACAACAAATGGGCGATGAAGTACTTGATTATCGAGAGGCTGTTGCCTATCTTTCAAAGTGCAAACAAACTGTGGAACCTGACGGTAATCATGCCTTTATTGGTTTTGACGCTTACTTTTCTCAAATTGTTGATTTCCTACAATTGGCAGAGAAATAGTGTCAAAACGTATGAACACTGTTATTATCAACAGTAACTCACTGATTGAATAGTTCAATTAATCACCTATTACCGCAGAATGACAACATGACTCAATCTAGTTATAACGCAGAGGCCATTGAAGTCCTCAGTGGTTTAGAGCCTGTTCGCCGTCGTCCGGGGATGTATACCGATACCAGTCGACCGAACCATTTGGCTCAAGAAGTAATTGATAATAGCGTCGATGAAGCGCTTGCGGGGCACGCGAGCCATATTGAGGTTATTTTACATGCCGATCAATCCCTTGAAGTAATTGATGATGGGCGCGGTATGCCTGTCGATATTCACCCAGAAATGAAAGTGTCAGCGGTTGAGCTGATCCTGGGGCAATTACATGCGGGGGGGAAATTCTCCAATAAAAACTACCAATTCTCAGGTGGTTTGCATGGTGTCGGGATTTCTGTCGTCAATGCGTTATCAAAACGTATTGAAGTTACTGTTCGTCGTGATAGCCAAGTGTATCAAATTGCCTTTGAAAACGGCGATAAGGTTGAAGATTTACATGTAATAGGGACTTGTGGAAAACGCAACACAGGGACTAGCGTGCATTTTTGGCCAGATGGCAGCTATTTTGATAGTCCAAAATTTTCAGTAACTCGTTTAACTCATAATTTAAAAGCCAAAGCTGTTTTATGCCCTGGCGTGAAAATCACGTTTAAGGATAAGCTCAACGATACAGAGCAAAGTTGGTGCTACAGTGACGGGTTGACCGATTACCTAATGGAGTCAATTGACGGCCTTGAAGCGTTACCCCCAAAGCCATTTACAGGTGAATTTTCAGGGGAAACAGAAGCCGCACAATGGGCGTTGCTCTGGCTGCCTGAAGGGGGGGAATTACTGACGGAAAGCTACGTTAACCTTATCCCAACAGCACTAGGTGGAACCCATGTTAATGGTTTACGCCAAGGGTTGCTCGATGCGATGCGTGAATTTTGCGAATTCCGCAATATATTGCCTCGTGGTGTTAAGCTCTCAGCTGATGATATTTGGGAGCGCTGTACTTATGTGCTTTCCGTTAAAATGCAAGATCCACAATTTGCGGGGCAAACCAAAGAGCGTCTGTCTTCTCGTCAATGCGCTGCGTTTGTTTCGGGCGTGGTAAAAGATGCCTTCAGTTTATGGCTTAACCAAAACGTGCAAGTGGCTGAACAGCTTGCAGAAATGGCAATTTCTAGCGCGCAGCGTCGAATGCGTGCAGCGAAAAAAGTGGTGCGTAAAAAACTCACCAGTGGCCCTGCTTTACCGGGTAAATTAGCCGATTGTAGCTCGCAAGACCTGAGTATGACGGAATTGTTCCTTGTAGAAGGGGACTCCGCAGGGGGCTCTGCAAAACAAGCGCGTGACCGCGAATACCAAGCTATCATGCCGCTACGCGGTAAAATTCTCAATACATGGGAAGTGTCTTCTGATGAGGTTTTAGCTTCCCAAGAGGTACATGATATCTCTGTTGCTATTGGAATAGACCCTGATAGCGAAGACCTTAGTCAATTACGCTATGGGAAAATTTGCATCCTTGCGGATGCGGACTCCGATGGCTTGCACATTGCTACATTGCTATGTGCGTTATTTGTCCGTCATTTCCCAACATTAGTAAAAGCAGGGCATGTCTATATGGCAATGCCGCCGTTATATCGTATCGATTTAGGCAAAGAAACGTTTTACGCCCTTGATGAAAGCGAAAAAAATGCTGTACTTGAACGCCTTAGCCGCAAGCGAGGTAAACCCAATGTTCAGCGATTTAAAGGGCTGGGGGAAATGAACCCACTGCAATTACGTGAAACGACATTAGATCCAAATACTCGTCGTCTTGTACAGCTAATTATCGATGATGAAAACTACCAAGAAACACTTGCGGTCATGGATATGCTTCTTGCGAAAAAACGCTCTGAAGATCGCCGTAATTGGCTGCAAGAAAAAGGCGATATGGCTGAAATTGATGTCTAATACCCGAATTGCGATGAGAAAGGAACGAATTGAATGAGTGAAATTACTCATGATGGCGTAGAGCGCTTACCGCTTCATGCTTTCACTGAAAATGCCTATCTGAACTATTCGATGTACGTCATCATGGATAGGGCATTACCGTTTATTGGCGATGGGCTTAAACCTGTTCAGCGCCGTATTGTGTATGCAATGTCAGAACTTGGCTTAAGCAACACTGCAAAATATAAAAAATCCGCCAGAACTGTGGGTGATGTTCTCGGTAAATATCATCCACACGGTGATAGCGCTTGTTATGAAGCGATGGTCTTGATGGCGCAGCCGTTTTCTTACCGTTATCCGCTGGTGGATGGTCAAGGAAACTGGGGGGCACCGGATGACCCTAAATCATTCGCAGCAATGCGTTATACCGAATCACGACTATCCAAATACGCTGAAATTTTACTCAGTGAACTTGGCCATGGCACCGTCGATTGGGTACCAAACTTTGATGGTACGCTAAACGAGCCCAAAATGTTGCCTGCACGTTTGCCAAATATTTTGTTAAACGGTACAACGGGTATTGCGGTTGGGATGGCGACAGATATTCCACCACATAACGCCCGAGAAGTGGCTCAAGCTTTGGTGGCTTTACTAGATAAACCTACGCTAAATCTTGATGACATCATGGCATTTGTGCCGGGACCTGATTTCCCTACGGAAGCAGAAATTATTTCTTCCCGTGATGATATTCGTAAGATTTATCAAAATGGGCGCGGCTCTGTACGCATGCGTGCGGTGTGGGAAAAAGAAGATGGTAATGCTGTTATCACGGCTCTCCCTCATCAAGTTTCTGGGGCGAAAGTTTTAGAACAAATCGCCAGCCAAATGCGCGCGAAAAAATTGCCGATGGTTGAAGATTTACGCGATGAATCTAACCATGAAAACCCAACACGTTTGGTGATAGTTCCACGTAGTAATCGTGTTGACCTTGAACAGGTTATGACGCACTTATTTGCGACAACGGATTTAGAGCGTAGCTACCGCGTTAACCTTAATATGATTGGTTTAGATAACCGACCTGCGGTAAAAGGGCTTGTTGAGATCTTAAATGAGTGGATTGCTTACCGTCGCCAAACTGTGCGTAATCGCTTAAATCACAGGTTAGAAAAAGTATTAAGACGCTTACATATTTTAGATGGTTTATTGATTGCTTATCTGAATATTGATGAAGTCATTGAAATTATTCGTACAGAAGATGAACCCAAAGCGGTTTTAATGTCACGTTTTAATATCAGTGATACCCAAGCTGAAGCTATTTTAGAGTTAAAATTACGCCATTTAGCCAAGCTCGAAGAAATGAAAATTCGTGGCGAGCAAGATGAATTAGCCAAAGAGCGCGATGATTTACAAGCGATTCTTGGGTCTGAAAGACGTTTAAATACGTTGATTAAAAAAGAGATTCAAGCTGACGCCAAAGATTACGGTGATGACCGTCGCTCCCCATTGCATGAGCGTGAAGAAGCGAAAGCAATGAGCGAACATGAAATTTTACCGTCAGAACCGATTACCGTTGTGCTTTCTGATATGGGGTGGGTGCGAAGTGCTAAAGGGCATGATATCGAGCCGACTAACCTAAATTATAAAGCGGGAGATGGTTTTAAAGGGGCTGCGCGAGGTAAGTCAAATCAGGCGGCGGTATTCCTTGACACAACAGGGCGCAGTTATTCTGTGGATCCGCTTGAATTACCTTCAGCGCGTAGTCAAGGTGAGCCTCTAACGGGGAAATTAACTCTGCCTCCAGGTGCGACCATTGAACATGTATTAATGGCGCCTGACGAGCAGAAATATTTAATGGCCTCTGATGCGGGGTACGGTTTTATTTGTACCTTCAATGACTTAGTCACTAAAAATAAAGCTGGTAAAGCCTTAATTTCTTTGCCTGAAAATGCAAAAGTATTGGCACCAATTGAACTGCATAATGAACAAGAAGACTTGCTATTGGCAATTACCAAGGCAGGGCGTATGTTAATATTCCCTGTGGCGGATTTACCTCAACTTTCAAAAGGTAAAGGAAATAAAATTATCAATATTGCAGGTACGCAAGCGGCAACTGGCGATGATTTATTGACTTGGTTGATGATTTTGCCTGTGGGGGCATCAATGACCTTGCATTTCGGTAAGCGGAAGCTGAAGTTTAAAGCAGAAGACTTACAAAAATATCGTTCAGAACGAGGTCGTAAAGGGACGTCGTTACCGCGTGGAATGCACAATATTGAGCGTATTGATATTGAGCCAGTAGAGTCTGAATAATTAACAAAGAACAAACCTTATAAACCTTTTTTAGTATGAACTTCAAAAGGTTTATAAGTAGATAATATTCATCATGGAGCTGAAAAGCTTCTTACAATTTGGGGTTAGTATGTTAGCGCTTATTAGAGCGATCATTGTTATTATTTATACGATTGCGGTGTGTGTAGGGGGCGGGATTTACTGTCTATTTAGCCCTCGTAACCCAAAACACGTAATGACATTTGGTCACATGTTCGGGCGGTTATCAGTCGTTTTTGGGATTAACATTATAAATCGTGTACCCGAGAAAGCTAAGAGCTATGGCCCGAGTATTTATATTGGTAATCACCAAAACAATTACGATATGGTGACTATGTCAAATGGGGTATTACCAAGAACGGTAACCGTTGGTAAAAAAAGCTTGGTTTATATACCTTTTTTTGGCTTTTTATATTGGATAACGGGTAATATTTTAATTGACCGCGCTAATCGCTCTAAAGCCCATAACACAATCACGCAAGTTGCTGACCAGATTAAAAAACGTAAAATTTCTGTGTGGATGTTTCCTGAAGGTACTCGCAGCCGTGGTCGTGGTTTACTGCCATTTAAAACGGGGGCATTTCATGCAGCGATTGCAGCAGGGGTACCGATTGTGCCTGTTTGCGTTTCTAGTACACAAGGTAAAATTAAGTTAAACCGTTGGAATAACGGTACTGTCATTATTGAAATGCTAGACCCTATTGATACATCGCTTTATAGCCGAGAGCAAGTGAGGGAGTTATCTGAGCATTGCCATGCTTTAATGGAAGCAAAAATAAAAGAACTCGATCTCGAAGTCGAAGAAATGGCAAAACAAGGCAAATAACTTAATTCATTGAATTTATTTAAAAATGGGCAATATACAAATATTGCTCATTCTTTTAGGTTGAATACAGCATAAATTGACTTTATTGTTTCCTACCTGTCTTATTTCCTTTTTTAATTACTTACCCTTACTATTTATAATCTTATTAATTATATTTTTACACATTTGCTAGATATTTTTAGAATTTAGCCTTTTTTCGCGATATCATGGCTTACAAATTATTGCGACCTTAAATTGTTGTATCTAAGTTGTTATATTGCTGGGTCCAATCATAAATTAGCCATTTTATAGGCTGAAAATCTACAATACTAAATAATAAAATGCGCTGGAATTTTTGTTTAGCGGAGAATTTATGTCATTCAATCGATGCCAAGCCCTGATAGCGGCAGGGGTGGCTCTATGTTTGTCCTATGTGCCAATTTATGCAAATGCAGAGGGGGCGACAGCTTTACCTGTGCCACCATTATTAGAATCACGGTCTGGACAGCCATTATTTTTAACATTACAAAAAATTCATTGGTCTTATGATGGAAAATATTCAGCCGATATTTGGGGAGTAAATGGTTCTTCCCCTGGGCCGACAGTCAAAGTAAAAAATGGCGATGATATTAAGCTTATTTATAGTAATCGCTTACCTGAAGCCGTTTCGATGACAATCAGCGGGTTGCAAATACCAGGAACACAAATTGGTGGAGCGGCAAGGTTAATTTCACCTAATGCGGACTGGTCTCCAGTGATCCCGATACGTCAAAATGCAGCAACGCTTTGGTATCATGCAAATACTCAAGGGAAAATGGGCGAGCAAGTCTACAATGGTTTATTGGGGATGTGGATCATCGAAGATGATGTGACGAAAAACCTGCGTTTACCTAAACACTATGGTGTTGATGATTTTCCTGTCATTATTCAAGATAAGCGTTTAGATAATTTTGGCGTCCCTGAATACAAAGCCGATGAAAACGGGTTTTTAGGCGATTCATTACTGGTTAATGGCGTACAAAATCCATACATTGAAGTTTCTCGAGGGTGGGTACGTCTACGATTATTAAATGCGTCGAACTCCCGTTATTATGTAATGAAAATCAGTGATGGTCGTCCATTTTCATTGATTGCATCTGATCAAGGGTTATTAACCGTACCTGTTAGTGTTCAGGAACTCCCATTAGCACCGGGGGAACGGCGTGAAGTCTTGATTGATATGGCGAAAACGCAAGAGTTAACCATTACTGCGGGCGAGTCGGCTACCTTTATGGACCGTTTAAAAGGGCTATTTGAACCATCGAATAGCTTAATTTCAACCAATGTATTAACTATCAAGGCAACTGGATTAATGTCATTGGTAACGGATGGTTTACCGGCACAATTAGTTGAAGATAAAACGCAAGTCACATCCAGTATTACACAACGTAATATTCACCTTAATGATGGTTTTGGTATTAATAATGCGACTATTGATACAAACAGGGTTGATTTCTCAAGCCGCCAAGGCAATTGGGAACGTTGGGTTGTGACGACGAATGAACCGCAAGCATTTCATATTGAAGGTGTGCGCTTTAAGGTCTTAAACCGTAATGGTAAACCAACACCGCCAGAAGATTATGGCTGGAAAGATACAGTGTGGGTTGATAGCCGAGTTGAATTATTAGTTCAAATGATGCAACCGTCCTATAACCATTTCCCGTTCTTATTTTATAGCCACAATTTAGAGAAGGCGGATTTAGGGTCTGTAGGGCAGTTGGTTGTTGCACCGCAAGACACCATGCAATAATTCGTATTTCAACAATATTGAATATCCAATAAGCAGGCATTTAGCCTGCTTCAGACTGCTGACAAACATATTATGTTTGGCGGCAAC